>CAZUZB010000049.1:7222-10484 GCA_964624695.1 uncultured Anaerolineales bacterium
AGGCCAGGTCTCGGTGGCGCCGCTGCTGTCGCGGCGCATCGCCCTGGAGGAGCTGCCGCAGACGCTGGAAGAACCGGTGGGGGCCTCTATCAAGACCCTGGTGATCCCGTAGGGTCGAAGGCTGGGCTGGGACGATGCGCGCGACCGTCATCGTGTCTCCGTGCTGCCCGAGTAGAAGGGATGCTGGATGCGCCTCTATGAGATCGACACCACGCAACGGCGCGATGTAGCTCGGTTTGTGCGGCTTCCCTTTGGCCTCTATGCCAACAACCCGCAGTGGGTTCCGCCCCTGCTCTCGGAGGCGTCCAAGCCGCTGCAGCGTGACAAGCATCCTTTCTACCTTCATTCGGATGCCGCCTTTTTCGTGGTAACCAGCGGGGGCGAGACGTTAGGGCGCATCGCCGTGCTGGAGCATCGGCGGTACAACCAGATCCGCGGCAAGCGCGAGGCCTTTTTCTACCTGTTCGATGCCATCGACGATGGCCAGGTCTCGGCCATGCTGTTCGATGCGGCCTTTGATTGGGCGCGCAAGCGAGGGCTGGTGGGCATCATCGGCCCCAAGGGGTTCCTGCAGGCGGATTCGCAGGGCCTGTTGGTGGAGGGATTCGAGCATCGGCCCGCCGTCAATATCGCCTATAACTATGCTTACTATGATGTCTTGGTCAAGGCCGCTGGCTTGATCAAGGAGACAGATTACCACTCGGGGCTGATCACACGCCAGGAGGGCCTGCCGCAGCGGTTCTGGGACGTGGCGGCCAAGGTGGCCGAGCGCCGTGGGTTCACCATCAAGACGTTCCGCGACAAGGACGAGATGCGGGCCTGGATTCCCCATATCGGGCGCATCTATAACACGGCCTTTATGGAGCACTGGGAGTTCTGCCCCGTCACCGAGCAGGAGCTAGCGGTGATCGGCGAGCGGATGTTGGCCATCGCCCGTCCCGAGCTGATCAAGCTGGTGATGTGTGGCGACGAGGTGGCAGGTTTTGTCTTTGCCTTTCCTGATATCAGCGAGGGCCTGCAAAAGGCCCGCGGAAGGCTTTGGCCGCTGGGCTGGTGGCATATTTTGCGGGCCTTTCGCACGACCAAGCGCGTGAATTTCAACGGGGTGGGGCTGTTGCCGGCCTATCAGGGGTTAGGCGCCAACGCCGTCATGTATGCCGAGCTAACGCGCACGCTCCTGGAGGGCGACTATACCACGGGCGAGGCGGTTCAGGTGGAGGAACGCAACGTCAAGAGCTTGGGCGATATGAAAGCGCTGGGCATACGTTGGCACAAGGTGCATCGCACCTATCGCGGGGCGCTCTAGAGCGCGCTGGGGGAGGATATGGTGGGGGCGGCTGCAACGCAACGCGGATCGGGAATCGCGGGCTCTCGCAAGCGGCTTTCTGGCTGGGTCAAGCTGATCTATGGCAGCGGCGACCTGGGCATGGCCACCTATGGCACGTTGCGGCAGTTTTTCTATGCGATCTTTCTTACCGACGTGGTGGGGCTGGATCCACGGTTGGCCTCCTTTGCGGCTGTCATCGGCGTGATCTGGGATGCCATCAACGATCCGCTGGTGGGCAGGCTGAGCGACCGCACCCGCACGCGGTGGGGGCGTCGGAGGCCGTTCATCGCCGCGTTCGCCATCCCCTATGCGCTGGGGTTCGTTCTACTCTGGTGGGCGCCGCCGTGGGATAGCCAGATCCTGCGCATGATCGGGGTGACACTGGCCTTTATGCTGAGCGACACTTTGCAGACCCTGGTCGTCGTGCCGTTCATGACGCTGACCGCCGAGATGACCGATGACTATGACGAGCGTACCGAGCTGACGGGCTATCGCATGGCGTTCAACCTGCTGGCCTCGCTGGCCACCGCCGTGGCGGCGCCGATGATCGTGAACGGGGTGGTCCAAGGAGGGGGCACGGCCCAACAGGGGTACGTCCTGGTGGCCTTTATCTTTGGCAGCGCCTCGATGCTGCCGTTCCTGCTGATCGCCGCGTTGGTGCGCGAGGCGCCCTCGCCGGCGGCGGCTGAAGAGCAGCTTCCCATGGGACAGGCGTTGGGCGCCGTCTGGGCCAACATCCCCTTCCGGTTCGCCACCGGTCTGTATGTGCTGAACTGGATCGCGGTCGATCTGGTGGCGCTGATGATCCCCTATTTCCTGCTTTACTGGGTGGGCCAGGGCGACCTGCTGGTCACCGTGGCGGTTTTCGGCGAGGAGACGGCTATCCAGTCGGTGGTGTTGGGGCTGATGCTGGCTACGGCGATGGTTTCTGTGCCGTTGTGGACCTGGCTCTCGGGGCGGGTCGGCAAGCGGCGGGCCTATCTGGTTGGTATGGCTTTGTGGGCCGCCATCCAGGCTGCCATCCTGCTGGTGCGTCCAGGGCAGATGAATCTTTTGATCGCTCTGGCCGTACTGTCGGGGCTGAGCGTGTCCACCGCCCATGTGCTGCCCGAGGCCATCTTTCCCGACGTGATCGATTGGGATGAGCTGCGAACCCACAAGCGGCAGGAGGGCGCCTTTTACGGGGCCAAGAACTTTTTGCGCAAGCTGACGGGCGCCGTGGCGATCTTTATGGGGTTGCAGGTGCTGGGTTGGTTCGGTTACCAATCGCCGCCGGCGGGGGCCGCGGTGTTCAGGCAGTCCGCCTCGGCCTTGACGGCCATCCGGGTGATGGCGGGCCCCGGCGGCCTGGTGCTGGTGCTGGCGGCCATGGCCATTGCCTGGTACTATCCGCTTACCCGGGAAAAGCATCGTCGGGTGGTGCGGGCGCTGGATCGCCGGCGGAAGCGCCGTGAGAGACGAGCCGAAGGGCCTCGTTTGGGCGTTCCGCGGCGGAGAGATGTCAACGATGATAGGCAAAAGGAGATACCATGACCAACGTACCGATCGCTCTGCAACTCTACACTGTGCGAGATCAGGCCGCGCTCGACTTTGCTGGCACCGTCCGCAAGGTGGCCGAGTTGGGCTATGTGGGCGTCGAGCTCGCCGGTGACGGCGGCCTCTCCGCGGGGGAGATGGCGGCGCTCTTGGAGGAAACAGGCCTGAAGCTGGCTGGTAGCCATGTCCCGCTGGAGCGTATGACGATCAGCCTGGATGAGGTAATCGCCTACAACCAGGCGATTGGGGCGACCTATGTCGGCGTTCCGTTCCTGGGGCAGGAGCATCGCAGTGAGGCCGGGTATCGGGCCGCCGCTGAGGCGATGAACCGTGCGGGAGCGGCCCTCGGCGACGCCGGCATGGCGCTCTACTATCACAACCATGCCTTTGAGTTCGAGC
>CAZUZB010000049.1:10584-14871 GCA_964624695.1 uncultured Anaerolineales bacterium
CTCGGCGACGCCGGCATGGCGCTCTACTATCACAACCATGCCTTTGAGTTCGAGCCGCTGGGTGGCACCACCGGCATGGAGATCCTCCTCGCCGAGACCGACCCCGAGCTGGTGGGATTCGAGTGCGATGTCTATTGGGTCCAGTACGGGGGGCAGGATCCGGCGGCGTTCATCCAGGCCCACGCGGGGCGCTTCCCGCTGATCCATCTGAAGGATATGGTGGGCGAGGGCGACGGGCGCACCTTTGCCGAGGTGGGCGAGGGCAAGATCGACTTTGCGGCGATCTTTGCTGCCGCCGAGGCCCAGGGGGCGGCCTGGTACATTGTGGAGCAGGATACCTGCCAGCGCCCGAGCCTGGAGAGCGCCAAGCTCAGCCTGGAGAACCTCAAGGGCTGGGGCAAGGCCTAACGTCGGCTTGGGCTGAAAGGAGCACGCTCGTGAGTGGATACCCGACCATTTCGCCTGCTCGACGTCTGGAGCTGCTGGAGCCGCCTCAGGGTCCCGTCGATGCGGTGCTGGATACCGATACCTACAACGAGATCGACGATCAGTTCGCGCTGGTCTATGCGCTGCTCTCTCCCGAAAAGATCCGCCTGGAGGCGGTCTATGCCGCGCCGTTCTACAACGAGCGGTCGAGCGGGCCTGCCGACGGGATGGAGCGCAGCTATGAAGAGATCCTTCGGGTGATGACGCACCTCGGGTTTGACCCGTCGGGCATGGTGTACCGAGGCTCGACCAGCTACCTGCCCGCCAAGGGGACGCCCTGTGAGAGCGACGCCGCCAGCGACCTGATCGCCCGGGCGCGGGCCCCACGCAGCGGGCCGCTCTATGTGATGACCATCGGCGCCATCACCAACGTGGCGTCGGCGCTGCTGATGGCGCCCGATATCGCGGACAAGATCGTGATCGTCTGGCTGGGCGGCCAGCCCGAGTACTGGGACACGGCCCGCGAGTTCAACCTAGCTCAGGACGTGCCCGCCGCCCAGGTGGTCTTTGATTGCGGCGTGCCGCTGGTGCACATCCCGTGTAGCAACGTGGCCGAGATGCTGCGTACCACCTTGCCCGAGATGCAGGCGCATGTACGCGGCCAGGGCGCCATCGGCGACTATCTCTACCAGATCTATGAGGACTTTAGCTCGGATCACTTTGGCCGTTCCAAGGTGATCTGGGACATTTCGGCGCCGGCTTGGCTGCTATCGGGGCAGTGGGTCAGCACCGTGCTGATGCCGTCGCTGGTGCTGACGGACGAGGTCACCTGGGGGCCGGTGGATGCCGCGCGGCATCCGATCCGCGTCGCCCGGCACATCGACCGTGACGCGGTTTTCACCGACCTCTTTGTCAAGCTGGCGCAGCACGCCCAAGGCTAGGCGCCGAAAACGCGGACGTCGTTGACGTCCACGCGACCCTCATGGCAGAGCAAAGCGACGGCGCCCGACCGCAGGGCGCTGTCGCTGGCATTGATCAGCTCGACGCCGTTCACCTTGCCCACGATCCGCTCTCCCGCCACCGTCAGGCTGAGGTGATGGGGCTGGTAGAGCTCCCAGGCCAAGGGCCGGGCGGCCAGCACCTGGGTGCCATCCAGGCGGCGCACGATGGCCAGGCGCCCGTCACGGCTCAACACCAGGGCATAGTAGCGCTCCAGCCCCTGGACGCGGGCGGCCAACCCGAACGACTCGGCCAGGTGCGGAATGACCGTCGCCTCGATCGTCAGATCCTCCCATTGGCGCGTACCCTGGATCAGTAAGCCGGTGCCTCGGTTCTGGATGAGGCGCATGTGCGAGCCGCGACCAAAATGGACGTCGTCGCAGGCCTGAACCCACGCCTGCGTCCAGAGGCTCCCGCTGTGGGCTGGCGGCACCAGGGCGACGTTGGGCGCGCCCGACCAGGTAAGCCAATCCAAGTAGGCAGCGCCATCGCAACGGTGCTCGGCCGTCAGCTCGATGCCAACCCAGAGGATCGGCTCGCCTTCGGGAGTGGCCACGCGCCACTGGAGCATGGCATCATCGCCCGGTCGCAACGCATGGGATGGCCCATAGACGCGGCGCGGCGCATCATTATCGCCCGACGTCACCACCATGAGCCGCGCCGCGATGGGATGCGGATTGGTGGCATCGGCCTCGATGCGGGCCGAGAGCGTTTGGCCAGGGTGGAGGCTCGGGGAGGCGACCATGCCGTAACCTCCCGAGGGACGCAGGGCGGGATAGGTTTCGCGCAGGATGCGAGCGGGCAATGCCTCGGTCAGTGCCGTGAAGCCAATGGCCAACGAGCGCGCCCCCTCCGCGCTATGGCCCGGGGTGTTGTGCAGGCTGCAACTGGCGAGGCTATCGGGGGCATCGTCGACCAACCAGCCCTGGACAGCGCCCGGCGCCGCAAAGTGGTAGCGGGCGCCCGCTTTGGGCGTGGAGAGTTTGATGCCGTCGAGGGCCGCGCCGACGCGGGCCACCGCCAGCGCTTCGGACAGGGCATCGGTCACGGTGCGGCCACCATCGGCGGTGGGGAGGTAGAGGCGATCGGCCACGGGCCCGCGCCAATCCGGGCCCGTCTCCAGCCCGGCCAGGCCGCCACGGATGCCCATCAGGCACCCCAGGTTGCCCGAATTGCAGTCGGTATCCCAGCCCGCCGTGTTGACGATGCTCAACCCCCGCGAAAAGTCGCCGCCGCTGTGGAGCAAGGCCATGATGATCACGGCGTGGTTGGGGACGACGTGGCAGCCGCCGCCGTAGCGGTCGTACCCGTAGCGACCTTGGATTCGGGCAAAGGTTTCGCGCCAATCGTCATGCTTGGCATGCCAAGCGCGCACATCGGCGATGAGCTGGGCGATGAGGCAATCCTCGGGGATCACGCTCAGCCCCACATCGAGCAGGGCGTCGATGTCTGTTTCCACAAAGGCCTGCGCCTCCATGGCGGCTATCACCTGGGCGGCGTAGACGGCCTCGCCGTCGTGGCTGACGCGGGCGGCTCGCCTAGCGAGCTCGGCTGCCAACTGGGGCTGCCCTGGCGCGATCATGCCCCACCCGTCGATGAATATCTGTGCGCCGATCTGTTCCGCTACCACCTGCCCGTTGAGGGCTATCGAGCCGCTTTGGGGGGCGGGCACGCCGGCCTCGAGCCTGAGGTAGGCGGTATGCTCGGTCGATTGGCCCATGCCACCCCACCAGAGAACCGTCTTGGGCTCGATCAAATAGTTCAGCCAGGTCTGGCCGATCTGGGCCGAGGAGATGTCGGCTCGCGGGCCGTAATCGGACATGGCTCGCAGAAACGTGAACGTGCCCGAGATGTCGTCGTCAACGGCGATCAACGGGTGTCCGAGCTGCTGGTGGACATAGTAGCGGATGGTGCCTAGCTGCTCGGTGATCCGCTCATAGGTCCAGCCCTCAAAGGGCTTGCCCAGATAGACGCCGATGATCTTGCCGAGGACGCCCGCATAGACGCGCTCCACATAGTCGTTGGGGATGGGCATGTAGCTCTCCTCCGTGCCCTGTGGAAAAGTTATCCACAGCCTCGCTTGATAGTGCGCCCGCGGGGACGCTGTCATGCGTCTCACTCTACTCGCATCAACGCTCGATCGCAAGGCCGAGATGCCAGGGCGCCTTGTCGACTGGATCGGATCGATTCTTATCTGATAATTTATGGTTTAGTATGATATAGTGCCTATAACCGCCTAACTCTTGCTGGATGTGGCACGGGCTTGGGGGTGGAGGGTGACTCCGGGCCTAGCGTAGCCCGCCGGGATCAGTGCCTGGGTCAGCCTGTTCACGGTGCCAGAGTTATCCACAGGGCTGTGGATGGTCGGTGGACCGTTCGGTTTGGCAGGTGGGGCGGTGTCACCTACAATGTGCCTCGTGCGAACTGAGAGGGAGGAACAACCTGATGGATGAACAGACCAACGAGAGCTCTGGCAGCCCGCGACGAAGCGTCGCGGTGCCGGTGTACGTCTTGGTGATCGTGGCCTTGATCGTGGTGGCGCAACTGGTGGCGCTGCTCTGGCCCCGTGAGCCCGCCCGAGTAGCCGAGGCGGTACCTACCGCCGACGTGTTCGGGCGGCCTACGAGGACGCCTACGGCGACCAATACGGCGCCTCCGCCAACGGAGACTCCGGTGCCCACGGCCACCAACACGGCGACGCCGCTGCCGCCCACGGCCACGCCCGAGCCGCCGACGGAGACGCCGATCCCGGCCACAGAGACGCCCGAGCCCACCAATACACCCATTCCGGCCACGGCCGCGCCGACGCGCGTTCCCGCTACGGCGGTGCCGCCCACGGCCACGCCGGTGGCGGTCTCGTTC
>CAZUZB010000049.1:14971-16558 GCA_964624695.1 uncultured Anaerolineales bacterium
TGTTCCCGACAAGGCGACCATCGCCGTTCGGTTCTCGCGTTTCTAGTCCTCTTCCTGGATCGCAAGACGCCCTGGCCAGAAGGATGGCCAGGGCGTCTTTGTGATAGGGCGGGCCGCGCCTAGGCGCTGAGGCGCAGGCTTAGCTTGCGGAAATGATAGCCATAGATGGCCAGGGTCACCGCGTCGGCGAACAGGCGTGGTTTGCGTGCCAGGGTCCAGGCCAGGAGTTTCCAGTACTCCCATCGCTCCTCGCCCAAGATGCCCAGGATGAGGATGGATCGAAAGAATGCCCGAATCTGGGTCCAGTCTAGCTTGTGCTGGACGATGTGCGGTTTCTCATACTCTCGCAAAAAGGTGCGCACCCGCTCATAGTAGACCTTGGGCGAGTAGAGGTGCTGGACCAGGTTACGATAGCCTTGGCGCAACAGCTCGATATCCATCTTGGGCAGGAAATTGGTGGAGGCGTCGGTGTTGTTGCCCGAGCCTGCGGATACCAGGCGCCCCTCGCTTTTCATGCGAGCGTGCAACTTGGTGCCTGGCAGCGCCTGAAGCAGCCCCACCATGGCCGTGACAATGCCCGACTGCTGGATGAACTCGATCTGCCGCTGAAAGATGGTGGGTGTATCGCTATCGAACCCGACGATGAAGCCCCCCTGAACCTGGAGGCCCGCTCGTTGTAGCGTCTTGACACTATCCACCAGGTCACGGCCCTGGTTCTGGTACTTGTTGCATTCGATGAGAGCGTCCTCGTCGGGCGTCTCGATGCCCACAAAGACGGTATCGAACCCAGCCTGGACCATCAGCTCCATGAGTTCATCGTCGTCGGCCAGGTTGATGGAGACCTCGGTGTGGAACCTGAACCCCTGCTTGTCGGCTCGCCACTGGGCGAGGGCCGGTAGCACCTCGGCTTTGAGTTTGCGCTTGTTCCCGATAAAGTTGTCATCGACGAAAAAGACGCCACCGCGCCAGCCTTCTGCATACAGCGCATCCAGCTCGGCGACGATCTGTTCGGCGGACTTGGTTCGGGGTCTATGCCCAAACAGCGCGGTGATGTCACAGAACTCGCAATCATAGGGGCAGCCGCGCGAGTATTGCACACACATGTCCGAATAGTGCTTGAGCTCGAGCAGAGCCCAGCGTGGTGCAGGCGTTTCGGCAAGCGAGGGGAAGCGGTCGGCCTGATAGATGCGCTTGGGAGTGCCGGCCTGTAGATCACGCAGGAACGGCGGGATGCTGATCTCGCCTTCCCCGAGGATGAGGTGATCCACTTGCGGGAAGGCGTCGGGCTGCGACGTGAACAGGGGGCCGCCAGCCACGGTGCGCACGCCGAGGGCTTGGCAGCGGGCGATGACATCTTCCGCCGACTCACGCTGCACCATCATGGCGCTGATGAACACGCAATCGGCCCATTCCAGATCGCGTCGCTTGAGTGGCCCGACGTTCATATCCACGAGCTGGAGCTCCCATTCCTTGGGGAACATGGAGGCTACCGTCACGAGTCCGAGGGGGGGAAGGCTAGCGCGCTTGCGGACGAACCGCAGGGCGTGGCGAAAGCTCCAGAAGGTGTCCGGGAAGCGGGGATAGACT
>CAZUZB010000050.1:0-7627 GCA_964624695.1 uncultured Anaerolineales bacterium
TGTCCCGGGCGATATCCGCACCGTTGGCCCTGACGTATCGCGAGAGCAGGTGTCGCTCTATGTCGAGACCACCATCGCGCGCGCGGCGGCGGTGGGGGCGGAGCTGATCGTGTTTGGTAGTGGTGGCTCGCGTCGGGTTCCTGATGGCTATCCGCGCTCGCTTGCCTGGGATCAACTCGTCTGGTTCCTGGGCAAGTGTGCGGATCACGCCGAGGAGCACGGAATCGTCATCGCCATCGAGCCGCTCAACGCCAGCGAGTGCAATATCCTGACCAGCTATCGCGAGGGCGTTGCGATGGCCCGCGAGGTGGCCCGCCCGAAAGCCATCAAGGTGCTGGCGGATACGTGGCACATGGCCGTGGAGGAGGAGCCGCTAGACGCGATCCTCGACTCGCCCGAATGGCTGGCCCATGTGCACCTGGCCGATAGCCCCGGCCGCGGCTACCCCGGCTCGGGGGCCTACCCCTTTGATCGGCTGTTCTCCATTCTGCACGAGATCGGCTACGTCGGCCGCGCCTCGCTGGAATGCCGCTGGCCCGATGATGCCACGGCCGCCTCGGCAAAGGCGCTCGCTTTTCTCAAGCCCCTGGCGGGCTAGCTGCAAAGACGGGGGGCGCTGATGCGCCCCCCGTCTCTGATAGCTGTCGGCTTCAGCCAACGCCTGTATGGGCGACCTCGTAACGTCCCTGCAGCCCCTTGACCGATGAGGGAGCCTGCGGAAAGTAGAGGCTCCCGAACATCCTCGCCAGACGTTGTGCCTCTTCCGGGTGCCGGTCGATCAGGTTCTCGCGTTCATAGGGATCGTCCAGCAGATGATACAGCTCGTCGGGCTCTCCCTCGGGGCGTCGTATATAGCTCCAGGTTCCGTCTCGAACGCAGCGATCCTCGGCCCCGTGGTATCCGCAGATCACGGCCTCGCGGTGTGTATCCACTTGCCCCTCCAGCAGGGGTACCAGGCTCTGGCCCGACAGGGCCTCCAGATTGTTCGCCATCCCTACGATGTCCAGGAGGGTGGGGAGGATATCGTGGAACGAAGCCAGCGCTGTGGTGCGCCGCCCCGCCTGTTCACCGCCGGGGAGTTTGATCAGGCAAGGCACCTTGAGGAGCTCGTTATAGAGGCGGTCGGGGCCTTTGAGGAACTTGCCATGGTCCGCCAGCGGGTGTCCATGGTCCGCCAGGAGTATGATCAGGGCGTCATCATACAGCCCTAGCGCTTTGAGCTGTTCCAGGAACCGCCCGATATAGTGATCCACGTAGGCGCACTCGCCGGCATACAACCCGCGGATGTAGGCGATCTCGTCCTGGTCAAAGTGGTCCGAGGCCTGGCCGCCTGGGGGTAGCACCAGGCGTTTGCCGTGGTAGTTGGGGTCGGTGTAGCGATCAAAGACGGCCGGCGGCGTCCACGGCTCGTGGGGGTCAAAGGAATCCAGCCAGACGAACAGGGGCGCTTGCGTGTGGTTGCGCTCCACCCACGCCCCTGCCGTCCTGACGAGGCGGGCGCAGTAATGGTCGTCGGCCGATTCGAACTCTTCGACGTTCTTGAGGGCCGTCTCGATGATCTGACACCACTGCGACGTGTAGCTGTCTTTGACGTGGTCATCGAGGCTTAGCGTGCGCAAGGGCGCGCTGCGGTAGGCGTCGTACTCTTGGCCGCGAATCCACTCCCAGGTACGGAATCCGCGGTGCAGATTCATGTTGGGCTTGAAATAGTGGTAGCAGTCGGTAAAGCAGGCGGTGAGGTAGCCGGCCTGGGCCAGGATCTCGGGCAGCGAGCGGTCCTCCTCAGTCAGCGGCTGCCAGGGGCGATGCACCAGGGTCTGCTCGCCCGTGAGCCAGCACGTGCGCACGGGAACGGTCGGCAGCCCCTCGGGGTAGCAGTTGTCCAGCGCCACGCTGTCGCGGGCCAGAGCATCTAGGTGGGGCGTCTCGCACGGGGCATCGGGATTGTAAAAGCGGACATGATCCTGACGGAACGAATCCAGGATCAAAAAGAAGACGCTTGGAGCGACCATGGGGTATCCCTCCTCTGTCAGCGGTTCATCGGCACGCTATACTGCCGCGATTCTAGCATCCGAGTCTGCCGGTCGTCCACTTGGCCCGAGCATGCCCTGGACAGAGCCTCGCCACAGCGTAGAATGGCGGCGAGATTCTCAGCAAGGAGGCTGCTATGGCTCAGGCTCAAACCCCCCAGCGGATCATCAACAGTGTCGCGCCCATCCGCGTCTGTGACAATGGCGGCTGGACCGATACCTGGTTCGCGGAGCGGGGGCGCATTTTCAACATCGGCGTCTACCCCTATGTGGAGGTGCAGATCCAGGTGTTCGCGCGGTCGGAGCGCGAGCATCGTGTGGTGCTGCATGCCGAGAATTTCGGCGATCGCTACGCGGTGATGCCTCGCCACGAAAAGCACGAGTGGATCCACCATCCCCTGCTGGAGGCGGCCATCGACTATATGGGGGTGCCAGAGAGCCTGGCGGTGCAGATCTCTATCTTTTCCGAGGCGCCGGCAGGTTGCTCTACGGGAACCTCGGCGGCCGTGACGGTCGCCCTGGTGGGGGCGCTGGATCGACTCACTCCTGGTGGCATGACGCCTTCGCAGGTGGCCTACACGGCCCACCATATCGAGACGCAGATGCTGCATCAGCAGTCGGGGATCCAAGACCAGCTCTGCTCGGCCTTTGGGGGCGTGAACTATATCGAGATGTACGCCTATCCCTATGCCTCCGTTTCGCCCATCTTTGTTTCCAATAGCGTTTGGTGGGAGCTAGAGCGGCGTCTGGCGCTGATCTTTTTGGGGCGCTCCCACAGCTCCAGCCAGGTGCACGAGATGGTCATCCGCGACCTGGAGGATGCCGGCCCCGATAACCCCAAGCTGGAGGCGTTGCGGCAGTGCGCCGATCGCTCCCGCGATGCCTTGTACGCGGGTGATCTCGACGCGCTGGGCCAGGCCATGGTGGCCAATACCGATGCCCAGCGCAACCTGCATCCGCAGCTCGTGAGCCACGAGGCGGCCCAGATCATCGCCATCGCCCGCGAGTATGGCGCCCTGGGCTGGAAGGTGAACGGCGCGGGCGGCGAAGGCGGGTCGGTTACGTTGCTCTCGGGCGCGTTGATGAGCCAGAAGCGCGCCATGCTGCGCGCTATCGAAGAGACCAATCCGCTTTTCCAGCCGATCCCCGTCTATCTGAGCAGGTTTGGCCTGCGGGTATGGAGCCGCCAACCAGACAACTGCCAGGCAGAATAAAGCCCTGGAAGGATTCCAGGGCTCTTGCGAGGACTAACTGGTGTTGCGTGGACCTACCGGTGAAAGTGGTCGGTCTCGCGGCGGTCGGGGCCATCGGCCTCTTTGGGGCGAGATTCCTCCACCCGCTCGGCCAGGAACGCGTCATAGCGGGCGCGATCGACCGGCACGCTGACGGGCTCGCCCAGATGGCCGGAGAGGATCATGGCGTTGATGAGCTCGACCGAGTTCAGGCCCTCTACGCCCGGCGTCAGCAGTTCGTCGCCGTGCAAGAGATGGTTGGCCATGTTGCGCAGCACGGCCACGTGGCCGCTGTCGCACTCGGGCAGCGCGATCTCGACCTCGTGCGACGAGGGCGCCCCCCACATCTGGTCGGTCGAGTCGCTATGCCCGCGCACACCCTCTGGGATCTCCCAGAAGGTGATCTGCGAGCCGAGCACGCGCAGCTTGCCGTACTCGCCCGAAAGCTCCATCAGGTTGGTGCCGGGCGATTCGGTGGTGGAGCAGTAGATATAGCCGGTGGCGCCGTTGGGGTAGGTGAGGATGGCCGAGGCTACGTCCTCCACCTCGATCCTATGCATCTCCGTGGCCGTGTAGGCCGTCACCTTGTTGGGGAGGCCGCCCAGCCACGCAAAGCGGTCCAGCGAGTGGGGCGCCTGATTCATCAGGACGCCGCCGCCCTCGCCGGCCCAGGTGGCCCGCCACCCGGCCGAGTTATAGTAGGCCTGGCTGCGGAAATCGGCATAGATGAGCATGGTGCGATAGATCTCGCCCAGCCGGCCGCTCTTGATCAGCTCACGGGCCGCCCGCCAGACAGGCTCGGTGCGGCTCTGATACATGACGGCAAAGGGCGTGCCCGTGCGCTGGGCGGCCTCCACCATGGCATCGGCCGCCGAGACGGTCACCGCGATCGGTTTCTCCGAGATGACGGGCTTGCCCTGTTCCATGGCATAGATGGCGATCTCGGGATGGAAATAGTGGGGCGTGGCCACGACGACGACGTCCACGTCCGGACGATCGACCAGTTCTTGATAGGCGGTGCAGAACGGCACCCCGAACTCTTCTCCCACGGCGTTGGCGACGTCAGGGACGATGTCACACACGGCGGTGAGCACGCCCTCGGGCATCCCTTGCAGGCTGCGCGCGTGTCCGGTCCCCATTCCGCCGGTGCCGACGATTCCAAAACGTATCTGATCCATGAGGTCTCCCCCTTTTGCGGTGTGCCATGCGATCCACGCGAGCATTATAGCGCCTGAGGCGACCGAGGCAACCCTGCTGGGGCACCAAGATCGCAGGTTTCGTCTTGACCCAAAAGGCGGATGCGGAAAAGGAGCGTGCTGTGAGCGAGCGAACGGCCGATATGCTGGAGCGGTCTCTGCGGCAGGGGGTGATCGCGGGCGTCTCCGAGTCCCTAGGGGATGGGTCCTTCCTGCTGCCCAGCTATGGGGGGCGGTCGTTGGCGAACATTCCCGCCACGGCGGCGGCCCTGCTGGGAGCTTGTACGCAGGGAATGCAGCCGCCGGCCGAGGCCTGCTACTGGGAGCATCTGCGAGGCCCGGTGCGCCGGGTGGTGCTGGTTCTGGTGGACGCGCTGGGCTATCTCTACCTACGCCAGGCCCTAGACGACCGTCGCGGCTGGTTGTGGCGCGACCTGGCCTCGCGCGGCGTGCTGCTGCCGATGACCGCCATCTGCCCCAGCACGACCGTCACGTCGCTGGCCACGCTGATGACGGGCGCGTCGCCCGCCGAGCATGGCTTGCTCGGCTATGAGCTTTGGCTCCGCGAGCTGGGCGTGCTGGCCGAGATGCTATCCCTCAAGCCCGTCTATGGGCCCGGCGATGCGACGCTGATGCAGTGGGGCCTGGATCCCACGCGGCTGCTGCCCGTGCCAACATTGGCGGAGCGGCTGGCGGGCGAGGGCGTTTCGACGGTGGGGCTCTTGGCGGCGGCGCATCGCCACAGCCCGCTGACTCGGGCGCTTTATCGTGGCGTGACCAGCCTGGTGGGGTATGCCGACGTGGCCGACCTATGGCGGCAGCTCATCGCCCTGCTGGAGACGCCGCCCAAAGGACGAGAGCTGATCATGGCCTACTGGGGCGATCTGGATGCGGCCATCCATCTCCACGGCACGCAAGGCGGCGCGTGGCAGGGGGCGTGGGCCGCCTTTACGAAAGAGATGGAGCGCGGGCTGGCGGCCCTGCCCGTGGCTGCCCGTGAGGAGACGGTGTTGGTCATCACGGCGGACCACGGATTCGTGGATTCGCCCGTTCGCGCGGCCCACGATGTCGACCAGGACGCTGACCTGCGCGGGGCTCTGCTGATCCCGCCATCGGGCGAGGCGAGGCTGGCGTATCTGCACACCATGGGCGACGAGGCGGAGGGACGGGTGCGTTCGACGCTGGCGGCCGATTTTGCGATGATCGACGCCTCGACGGCGCTGCAGGCCGGGCTGTTCGGGCCGGGGCAGCCCGCCGCCGAGACGCGGGCCCGCCTGGGCGACGTGCTGGCCATCTCGCGAACAGACCACTATCTGGATCGGCTCGGCCGGCGGCATCGGCTCAGGGGCCGACACGGCGGCCTCAGCCCGGAGGAGATGCTGATCCCCTGGCTGGCGGTGCGGCTGGACGCCTAGTCTGGCTGCGCCCGCCGCCCGATGACGGCCAGGCCGTTCTGGGGCAGCGCCTCCCAGATCGCGTCGACCTCCTCGGTGGAGAGGAATCCGTCCACCAGGAGCGGCTTGTGGTCCAGCATCTTGGAGAAAGTGGGCAGTAGCTCGCGCCAGTGCGGCGCGCTGGGGGGCGGATCCAGCGATACCTGCAAGGCCGTGGGATAGGGCCCTGCCAGCAGCGTGTCGATCACGTGCAACGAGCCCGAGTGCAGATGCATGATGCTGTACTCGGCCACTTGGGCCGTGCGCAGATCCCACGGAGCAAAGCGAGCGGCGTACAGCTCTGGCGAGGTCAGGGCCGAGGCGTCGCATTGGGTGCGGACGGTGGTGCCCGGCGCCCAGATGCCGTACCAGCTGACCAAACCTCCGGCCAGGCGGGGTATGCGCGCCGCCTGTTCGCGCCATGCATCCTCGAAAAGCTCGGTGGTATAGGCCAGCAAGGCGGAAAGCGCCTCAGGCTGGTCATAGATGGCCAGGCAGAGGCGCTCGGCGCCTACCATCGCCTCAGCGATGTCGGCGGGCCCGCGCATGAGGGTGTGGGCCACCGCCTCTCCCTCCGGCGTTGTGGCGACCATCCGCTCGACGAGGTCGAGCAGCGCGTGCAGCCATCCAACGTTGCGCCGTTCTGGTAGACTGGCGAGCTCCTCCCAGCGCGAGAGCACGGGGCGGGTGCGCATCGAGCCGGCCTGGATCAGGGCGCGGATCTGGCAGCCCGCGATGGCCTCCAGCCAGGGAAGGCGGACGTAGGGCAACCGTGCCGGCACCAGGTCGCCGCCGACGGCGGTCGCCAGGCTCTCCGGTGGCGGTGCTGCCAGTCGGTCCAGGTCCAGCAACTCGGGCGTCAGGTCGATGTCATCCTTAGCGATGGAGCCATCGGCCAGGGGAAGCCAGAGGGCCGCCAGCGCGGGCTCGTAGGGGTGGGAAACCAGCCGCGCCCGCCCCTCCCACCAGGCAGCGTGTTTGGCGAACAGCTCGTTGGGATAGGCGAACGGGGATTCATCCAAGGGTGGCACACCCCCCGTCATGGCACGTCCTCCCAGTCGGTTTCTTCCAGCCGGCGGCGAAGCTGCTCAGGCACTTGGCCGGTCTCGGAGAGGCGCTGAATCGCGTCGTCGGCGTCTTTGAAGCGGATCGGCTCCACGCCGTGGGCCTCGGCCTCTTCGAGGGGGATCGCTTCCACGGCCTCGTCCTCGGCGGGGGCTGTCCAGGTCGTCACCAACGCCAGCGCGGCGTCGATGTCGTCTACCTGTTGGGCTCCGCTCTGCGTCCAGGCCTGGAGCATGGCTTGGTCACCTTGCCGCCAGATGCCGATGGGTGCGTGCCCCGCCTTGAGTGCCTCATAGCCGCGCCAGGCGTCGGGCGCCACGTCGGGCTCGATGAGCAGGCAGACGCCCGTAAGCGCGGCCACGATCTCGCGCCTGGCCTGGGCGCGCAGGTCCGAGAGCTCGGCATCGGGAGCGTAGGGGCTGAGCACCAGCAGACGTCCCTCGCGCAGGGGCTCTTGGAGGCCGCTCAGGGCGCCGGCAAATCGTTCGATGCCCAGCGGCAGCACCAGGATGGCAGAGCCGCCCGCCGCCAATGTGGCGTTCTGGGCGATCCGTTCGACGCCGTCGTCGTAACCGCCGACCAGGGCTGCCTCGAGAGGAGCAGCCTGCTGCCCCACCGCCTTGGCCAGGCGCTGCCCGTCGCCGCTGGGCTGGGCAGCCCCCGCCACCAAC
>CAZUZB010000050.1:7727-16424 GCA_964624695.1 uncultured Anaerolineales bacterium
CGCCTTGGCCAGGCGCTGCCCGTCGCCGCTGGGCTGGGCAGCCCCCGCCACCAACACGCTGGGCTCTGAGAGGAGCTCCAACTCGCCCTGGTAATAAAGATAGTAGGGCTGATGGGCCGGATCCAGCCGCTCGGCCAGGAGATCGGGATAGGCCGCATCGTGCCGCAGCAGGACGTGAATGCCCCGCTCGGCCAACGTGGCCAGGCGCTGCTCCCAGGGTGGCACATCGGCGGCCTTGGCCAGCATCGTGGCCAGGGTAGCGGCGGGGAGGTCAAGGTGCTCGGCCAGATCCTCCCCGCCAAGGCCCATGAACTCGCGCATGGAGCGCGTATCCTCTAGGCACCAGCGCTGGAGGGCGCGCTTGGCCGCCCTGCGCGGGATGTCGTCGGCTTCGAGGATCGCTAGCCAACTTGCCGCTTCGGTGTATTCGGCCACAGTCTCCCCCTTGCCTGAACGTCACCGTAGATCATTCTAGAGGCGGGGGCGCGAGTGTCAACGCTTTGGGCAGGCCGGTCGCGCGCATGGCCTACCCGATCGGAAGGTGGTATACTCGCGTGCTGTGGCCCTGGGGCGCGAGCTCTCTGAAGGAGGGGAGGTTGGCTGGGATGCAGATCGATCTGAGTGGCAAGAACGCCGTGGTGACGGGCGGCGCGGCGGGCATCGGAGAGGCCTGTGCGCGGACGCTGGCCAATGCCGGGGCGCGTGTGGCCGTGCTGGATATCAACGCCGAGGGCGCGCGAACGGTGGCGTCGTCGCTTCCTGACGGCGTGGCCATCCCCGTGGACTTGGGCGACGAGGCGTCCGTCCAGGCGGCTTGCGCCGAGGCCGTATCCACGCTGGGCGGGGTCGATATTCTGATCAACAACGCCGGCATCATCTCCTATCGCAAGGGCGTGCGGGCCGTCAGCCCAGACGAATGGGACCAAGTGTTGGGCGTGAACCTGCGCGGCACCTTTTTGATGTGCCGGGAGCTCATCGATAGCATAAAGGAGCGTGGCTGGGGCAAGGTGGTGAACTTTTCCTCGCTGGCGGCTCGCGTGGGCGGCATCGAGGTGGGTATCCACTATGCCGCCTCCAAGGCGGGCCTGCTGGGGCTCACGCGCACCCTGGCCAAGGAAGGGGCGCCGCACGGCATCACCGTGAACGCGGTGGCGCCCGGCGTCATCGCCACGGGGCCTGTGATCCGCCAAGTGGGCGATCACGAGGACGCGTATCGCCAGACCATTCCCATGGGGCGCTTGGGTCGCCCCGAGGATGTGGCCCGCGTGGTGCTGTTCCTGGCGTCGCCGCTCTCGGATTATGTGACCGGCATCGTGATCGACGTCAATGGCGGAATGTACATGGGGTGAGGGGATGAACAACGCAACGATTCGCGTGGACGCCGACGCTTTGCGCGCGTTCGTGTCCAGTATTCTGCAAAAGGCAAATGTGCCCGCGGCCGACGCCGAGATCGTCGCCGACTGCCTCTTGACGGCCAACCTATCGGGCGTCGATTCGCACGGCGTGGTCCGGTTGGCCCACTATGTGCGGCGGTTGGAGAACGGCACCATCCGCACCCAGCCGCAGATCGAGGTGCAGCGCACGGCGCCGGCGGTGGCGATCGTCGATGGCGGCGACGGCTTGGGGCATGTGGTCACCCACCGCGCCTGTACGGAGGGCATGACGCTGGCTCGCGAGACGGGCACGGCCATGGTGTCGGTCCGCAATTCGAGTCACTTTGGCATGACGGGGTTCTACCTTTTGCGCTTGGTCGCGGAAGGGTTCATCGGCATGATGATGACGGCCACCGACGCCTTCTTGATCCCCTTTGGGGCGCGCAAGCCGTTCCTGGGGACCAACCCCATCGCCTTTGGTTTTCCCACGCCTGGCATCCCGCTGGTGCTGGATATGGCGACCACGTCGATCCCCTATGGCAAGGTGGCTCTGGCCAAGACCGAGGGGCGCGAGATACCGCCCGACTGGGGGCTGGATGAGGATGGTAACCCGACCACGGACCCCAACCGCATCGCCGGGCTGCATCCTATCGCCGGCCCCAAGGGAAGCGGCCTGGCCATGGTGATCGATCTCCTGTGCAGCGTGCTCTCTGGCATGCCGTTTGGCCCGCATATCAACCAGATGTATGGTGAGATGGATCAACCGCGCCAGCTGGGGCATTTTATCTGCATCTGGGATGTGCGCCGCCTGATGCCGCTGGAGCGCTTTGTCGAACGGATGCACGATGTGGTGGACGAGTTCCACGCGCTGCCGCCCGCTGAGGGGTTCAGCCAGGTCTACTATCCGGGCGAGATCGAGGGCCTGCGCCGCGAGGAGCGCCGCCGCCAAGGGGTGCCGCTGGATCCCGGATTGCGCGACGAGCTGACCGAGCTGGGCCATCGGTTCGGGATTGGATTTCCCGCCTAGGGAGAGGAGCTACTCGGATGCAACGCAGCATGCGCGCTCTGGTCAAGACGGCCCCTGGCGTGGGGAATGTAGCCATCCGCCAGGTCGCTGTTCCAGAGCCCGGGCTCGACGAGATCCTGATCAAGGTCAAGTACTGCGGCGTCTGCGGCACCGATCTGCACATCTATGCGGACGAGTTCCCCAACGACCCGCCTGTCATCATGGGCCACGAGTATTGCGGCACCATCGTGGAGGTGGGCGAAACGGTTGCCGACGACTGGGCGGTGGGCGATCGGGTGGTGGGCGAGCTGCACACGGGCGCTTGTGGCACCTGCGAGCTGTGCCTGGCCGGCAAGCCCCACATCTGCGATGGCAAGCTGGCGCTGGGCAGCCGCTATGACGGCGCCTTTGCCGAGTACCTGACCCTGCCGGCCTGGCTGGCTCACCGCATCCCCGAGGGCGTCCCCTGGGAGATCGCTGGTATCACCGAGCCGTTCGCCATCACCGCGCATTGCCTCCTGGAACGCGGCCGGATCGAGGGCGCGCGCAGCGTGCTGATCAGCGGCTCGGGGACCATGGGCCTGCTGGCGACCATCTGGTGCAGCCGATTGGGGATCGAGACGATCATCCTATCGGGCACCGACCAGGACGTCCCTCGACGGTTCCCGCTGGCGCGTGCCATGGGGGCCACGCACCTGGTGAACGTCCAGCAGGAGAGCCTGGACGAGGTGGTGGCCCGCGTGGTGGGCCCGCAAGGCGTGGATGCCTGGATCGAGTGCTCGGGGGCGCCGTCGGCCATCGCGGCGGGCATCCGCCTGACGAAAAAGACGGGCACTTGCGTGCTCATCGGCCTGGTGGGCCCCGAGACCATCGCCATCCCCTGGAACCAGATGCTCTACAAAGAGCTGGACCTGTTCGGCTGCTTTAGCTCGCCGCCCAGCAGTTGGCAGAAGGCGCTGGCGGCGGAGCGTGATGAGGCTCCCAAGCTGGCCCAACTGGTGCAGGTGCAGCCGTTCGATCGGTGGGAGCAGGCTTTTGACCAGTTGCGTCGTGGCGAGGTCGTCAAGACGCTGCTCGACATGGAGGCCTAGATGTTCACTCGCATGGACCACGTCGCCATGAGCGTGCGCGATATGGAGCGCGCCATCGCCTTTTACGAGGACGTGGTGGGCATGGAAAAGGTGTTCGATCGCACCTTTGACGAGCCCATGGCGCGGTTGATCGGCGTGCCTGGGACGGTGGTGCGTATCGTCCACATGCGCTTTCACGATAGCGTGCTGGAGCTGTTCTATTACCAGCATCCGCACGGCCGCGAGCCGCGCCCCGACGCGCTGCAGAGCGACCTGGGGCTGATCCACATCGGCTTTATGGTGGAGGATTTCCACGGCACCTACCAAGCGCTGGTCGATCGCGGGATCAGCTTCCTGGGGGAGCCCGTGGAGATTCGTCCTGGCGTGTGGGTGGCCTACTTTCGCGGCGTCGAATACGAGGTCTGCGAGATCCGCGAGATCCAGGCCCAACCCGCCGCGCCGTCTCCGACTTAGTCCGCAGCGGCAAGAGAAACCCGAGGTGTGCTATGCCTAGACTGGTCGAACGGGCGCTGGCGGCCCGCTGCCAATCCTTTGAGGCGACGCCAGATGATCTGGCGCGCATTCCCAGGCGGGATCTGGCCCGCATGCTCATGCTGCTCTATCTGGTGCGCGAGTTCGAGACGGCGGTGCTCGATCTCAAGGAGCGCGACTTGGTCCACGGTCCCGCTCATACCAGCGTGGGGCAGGAGGCGATCGCGGCGGCGACGGCCGCCGTCCTCCGCAAGGGGGACATGGTGGCCTCTACCCACCGCGCCCACGGCCATTTTGTCGCCAAGGCCGTGATCTATGACGCGCCCGACGACTTTGACCCGCTGACCGACCCCTACACCGATGCCATGCAGCAGGACGTCACCAAGACTCTGGCCGAGATCATGGGTTTGAGGGAGGGGTGGTGTGGCGGCCACGGTGGCTCCATGCACCTCTACGATGGCCGCTCGGGCAACCTGGGCAGCAACGCCATCGTGGGTGGGGGGATTCCCCTGGCCACCGGCGCCGCCTGGGCCGAGCGGATGCGCCAGCGTGACACGGTAGTGGTCTCGTTCTTTGGCGATGGCGCCATCAACCAGGGCTGCTTTCACGAGGTGGCCAACATGGCGCGGCTGTGGGATGTGCCGATCCTCTACTTTGTGGAGAACAACCGCTATGCCGTCGGCACCAGCACCGAGGAGGCCTCATGCCTGGAGGACCTGGGGCTGCGCAGCCTGAGCTATTGCATCAACAGCTACATCGTCGATGGGATGGACCCCGTGGCGCTCTACTGGGCGCTGCAGGACGTCACAGCGCGCATGCGCGAAAAGCCCGGCCCGTTCTTCATCGAGGCCAAGACGTGGCGGCACTATCATCACGCGGGGCGTATCCCTGGCAGCGCCTATGGCTACCGCACCAAAGCGGAGGAGGCCGCCTGGTGGGAGCGCGATCCGCTGGCGCGCCTGCCGCGCGCCATCATCGAGGCCGGCCTGCTCACCGAGCAGGAGGACGCCCGGATCCGCGAGGCGGCTGTCGCCTCGGTGGAGACGGCGCGACGGGCTTGCACCGTGGAAGAGGGCGATGCGTGGAGCATCCCCGCGCCCGCCTGGCCCGATCCGGCCACGCTGGAGCGTGACCTGCGTGGCCCCGACGACTTGCCCGCCGATGCGCGGGTGCTTGAGCGTGAGGAGATGGGGGCGGCACGCACCGTCAGCTATGTGGAGGCCATTGCCGCCGTGACCCGCCGTGCCATGGAGCGCGACGTGCGGGTGTTCGTTCTCGGCGAAGAGGTGGCGAACCTGGGCGGGGGCGCCTATCAGGCCACCAAGGGCCTGGCGGACGCCTTTCCTTCCAGGGTGATCAACACGCCCATCTCAGAGGCCGGCTTTGTGGGAATGGCTGGCGGCGCCGCCTCGGTCGGTCTGCGCCCCGTCGTCGAGATCATGTTCCCTGACTTTGCGCTGGTGGCCGCCGACCAGCTCTTCAACCAGATCGGCAAGCTGCGGCACATGTATGGCGGTCAGGTGTCGTTCCCGTTGGTGCTGCGCACCCGGGTGGCCATCGGGTTCGGCTATGGCGGGCAGCACTCGTCGGATCCGGCCGCGCTATTTGCCCAGTTCGCAGGCTGGCGCATCCTGGCCCCCTCGACCGCCTTTGACTATGTGGGTCTGTTCAATACCGCCATGCATCTGCAGGATCCGGTCCTCATGCTGGAGCACGGGCAGTTGTACGCGCTAAAGTCCGAGATCCCCGCTGACGACCTGGACTACTTCGTCCCGTACGGCCGCGCCAAAGTGGTGCGGCCCGGCAGCGACGTGACCGTGCTGACCTACCTGACGGGCGTGCCCGACTGCCTGGCTGCTGCCGAGGGGTTGGCCGCCGAGGGCCTCGACGCCGAGGTGATCGATCTGCGCACCCTCGACTCTTGGGGGATGGATTGGGCGCTCATCGGGACGTCGGTGGCCAAGACGGGCAGCGTGCTGGTGGTGGAGCAGAACCCGCGCAGCATGTGCCTGGGGGCTCGCATCGCGGGGGAGATCCAGGAACGCTTCTTTGACGACCTGGATTGCCCTGTGGCCACGGTTTCGGCGGCCGATGTGCCCTACCCCGTATCCAAGGCCTTGGAGACGGCCATGATACCCTCGGTGGAGGTGATCCAAGCTGCCATGGCGCAGAGCGCTCGGCACCTGACATAGTGCCTGAATTCGGCGGCGAGTGCGTCTTTGACAGCCGGGCGTGTCCCGTCTATAATGGCTCTTCGGCAGGGTCAGGGGCGCATCTTGTCGCCCCGCGGCGATCCCCGTGTTGTAGCGTCGGAGGTGGCGTGTGTACGCTGTGATCGAAACCGGTGGCCGGCAGTATCGTGTGGCCGTCGGAGATACCATTGATGTTGAACTTCTCGATGCCGAGGTGGGCGCCACGTTGGATATCGAAAAGGTGCTTTTGGTTTCGGACGACGAGGCCGTGCGGGTGGGGCAGCCCTTGGTGGAGGGAGCCCATGTCAGCGCGACGGTGGTCGAGCATGGCAAGGGCCCCAAAGTGATTGCCTTCAAGTATCGTCCCAAGCAGCGCTATCGGCGTACGCTGGGGCACCGGCAGCCGTACACCCGTCTGCGCATCGAGCGCATTGCGGCGGCCTGAGCGCTTTTCTAGGAGCTGATAGCATGGCACACAAAAAAGGTGGCGGAAGCACCGCCAACAATCGTGACAGCGCCGGCAAGAGGTTGGGCGTCAAGCGTTTTGACGGCGAGGCCGTGACCGCAGGATCCATCATCGTGCGGCAGCGGGGCACCCGCATTCACCCGGGGACCAATGTGGGCCTCGGGCGCGACTTTACCCTCTTTGCCACCGTTGACGGCTATGTCAAGTTCGAGTGGCATCGCAAGGGGCGGAAGCGCGTCTCGGTGTATCCCGAAAAGGTGGCGGCAGCGTGAGAAAGAATATTCACCCCACCTGGTATCCTGAAGTCAAGGTCTCGTGTGCCTGTGGCAATGCCTGGACCACCGGTTCCACTGTGGAAGAGATTCGCGTGGATGTGTGCAGCCAGTGCCATCCGTTCTTTACCGGGCAGCAGCGCATCGTGGATACGGCTGGCCAGGTCGAGCGCTTTACCCGCAAGGTAGAGACGGCCGAAAAGCTACGCGCCGAGGCCCAGGTTCGCGACAAGGCGCGGCGGGAGCGCGAAAAGGCCCGCCAGCTCGTCGAGCTGGTCGATGAGGACGAAGAGGTGTCGTCCATCGAGAACCTCCTCGACGGGCAGGACGAGGGTGACACTGAGGCCTAGGTCGCGGCTCCTACTCGCATCTGAGGGGCAGAGTGGCGACACTCTGCCCTTTTTGCCATCAGGGCGGTGGAGGGACGCATGAGCTTCTACCGGTACAATGGCGGCTGGATAGAGGTGATCTGCGGCTGCATGTTCAGCGGCAAGAGCGAGGAGCTCATCCGACGCGTCAAACGCGCCGAGATCGCGCGGCAGCGGGTTCAGGTGTTTCAGCACGGGATCGACAAACGCTATGGCGACCGGCGGGTGGCATCGCATTCCGGCGCATCAATGGGGGCCACGCCGGTCGGCTCGTCCAACGAGGTGCTCAGTGCCGTCGCTCCCGAGACCGAGGTTGTGGCGGTGGACGAAGTCCAGTTCTTTGACGAGGCCATCGGTGAGGTGGCCGAGGCGCTGGCCGACCGCGGGCTGCGCGTCATCGTTGCGGGGCTGGATCTCGACTTTCGAGGAGAGCCGTTCGCCGCTGTGCCGCTCCTGATGGCGCGGGCCGAGTTTGTCACCAAGCTACAGGCGATCTGCATGCGTTGCGGGGCGCCAGCGACGCGCACCCAGCGGCTCATCGATGGCAAGCCGGCGCGTTTCGAGGACCCCGTCATCCTGGTGGGGGCCAGCGAGGTCTATGAAGCGCGCTGCCGCAAGTGCCACGAGATCGGGTAAAAGGAGCGCCATGCCCAGTTTCAACTATGGCGGGCAGGCCGTCCTCGAAGGCGTGATGATGCGGGGCGAGCACGACTGGGCCGTGGCCGTGCGCGACCCAGAGGGCAAAATCGTGGTGCGCCGCGAGCCGCTCACGGCGGCGGTGTATCGCAGCCGCGTGCTCAAGCTCCCGTTTGTGCGTGGGCTCACCTCGCTGTGGGATTCGCTCGGCCTCGGCCTCAACGCGCTGCTCTGGTCGGCGGACGTGTCCTTGGAGGAAGAGGGCGAGAGCCTGAGCGGCCCGATGGCCTGGGGCACCATGGCGGTGTCGTTGGCTCTGGGGCTGGGGCTCTTCATGCTGCTGCCGGCCTTTCTTTCAGGCCTCGCCGACAAGCATATCACGTCCAATCTGGCCAGCAACCTGCTGGAGGGGGCCATTCGTCTGGCCCTGCTGGTGGGCTATATGGCCGTCATCGGGAGAATGCCCGAGATTCGCCGGGTATTTGCATACCACGGCGCGGAACACAAGACCATCAACGCCTACGAGGCTGGCGCCGAGCTGACGCCCGAGGCGGTCAGCGCCCATTCCCGCGCTCATACGCGCTGCGGCACCGGCTTTTTGCTGGGCGTGGTGGTGATCATGGTGTTGCTTACGACGCTTCTCGGCCGGCCGCCGCTGCTGACGCGCCTAGCCACACGCTTGCTGCTGATTCCCGTGGTGGCTGGTATCGCCTATGAGATGCTCAAGCTGGGGGCGCGCTTCTATGACCAGAGCGCCTTGGTACGTGTGCTGGCGGCCCCAGGTTTGGCTCTCCAGCGATTGACCACCCGCGAGCCTGATGA
>CAZUZB010000051.1:0-10950 GCA_964624695.1 uncultured Anaerolineales bacterium
TCGACGGGCGAGCCGTTGCGGGGCCTCTTTCCAATAGGCTACCGCCCGATGCGCCCACCCATAGCCTCATCGGATCATGGCTAGATAGGAGATAGGTGCGATGAAACCGCTGGGATTCGGCTCCGTCCAGCTTTCCTCGGGCGATCTGCTGCAACGCGCCCAGCGCTCGTTGGCTCGGCTTCAGCAAGAGCCCTACCGCCCCGACGAGATCTACCGTCCGGCCGACTATGACTGGCCCGGTGACTATGAGGGCCGCGTCCTCCTGGCGTTGATCCTTCTGGCGCAGGCCCTGGGCCAAGAGCCCGCGAACCTGGCGCTCGTGCTGGAGGCGTTGCCGTCGCACTTGAACGAGCAGGGCTACCTCGGGCCTGTGCGCACCGATGGCATCGTAGACGAGCAACAGATCTCTGGCCACAACTGGTTCCTCAGCGCCCTGGTCGCCCTCTACCGGTGGCGTGGCGAGCCCGCCACGCTGGAGGCCATTCGCCGCGTGGTCGTCGGCCTGCTGCTGCCCACCCGCGACGCCTTTGCCGCCTACCCGGCCGACCCGGCCCAGCGCGCCGCCATCCCCCAGGGCGCGGCCGCCGGATCGCGGCTGGAGCATCCCATCGGCCCCTGGCTGCCCTCCACCGACGTGGGCTGTGCGTTCATCGCCCTGGATGGAGCGTCCGCGGCCTACCAGGTGCTGCCCGATGGCCCCGACCGCCAGGCGCTGGGCCAGCTCATCGACGAGATGATCGCCCGCTACCTGGCCATCGACGTCCGCGCGCTCTCGTTCCAGACCCATGCCACCCTCTCGGCCCTCCGTGGCGTGCTACAGCACTATGGCACCACCGGCGAGCGGCGACTCCTCCAGGCCGCCGCTCAGCGCTATGCCGTCTATCGGGCCCACGCCATGACCGAGAACTATGCCAACGACAACTGGTTCAACCGCCCTACCTGGACCGAACCGTGCGCGGTGATAGATTCCTTTTTGGTGGCCATCGACCTGTGGCGATACACGGGCGACGTCGCCTACCTCGATGACGCCCATCACATCTACTGGAACGCCATCGGCCACGGCCAGCGCCCCAACGGCGGTTTCGGCTGCGACACCTGCACCTCGGCGGAGGCCGCGGACGGCGCGTTTCTCGCCGTGCACAGCCCTGGCCTGTACGAGGCCACCTGGTGCTGCACCATGCGGGGCGGCGTCGGCCTCGCCGAGGCCATTCGGCTGGCGGCCTGGCAGGATGGCGACGCCATCATCTTGCCGTTCTACCATCCCGGTCACTATCGAGCGCAGCTGGCGCAGGGCACGCTGGCCTTGACCGTGCATTCGGATTATCCGGTCAGCGGCGCGGTCACCTGCTCCATCCAGGAGGCCCCCGACGCCGACGCGGCCACCCTGAAGCTATACGTGCCGTCCTGGGCGCCGCGCGCAACGCTCTCGCTCACCATCAACGGAGAGGCCACCCCGCTCCGCCTGGAGCGCGGGCTGGCCTCCATCACCCGCTGCTGGGCGCCCGGCGACGCGTTGACACTGACGTTCGAGACCGGGCTGCGCCACGAGGGGCTGCTCAGAGACCCATCGCGCCACCCGGATCTCTACACCCTGCGCCACGGCCCCCTGATTCTGGGCATCGAGAACCTGGGCGGCCCCGTGGAACTGCCCGCCGCGCCGCCACGTCCCTTGGGAGAGGGGCGCTACTGCATCCCTTCCAGCGGCTACACGCTGGCGCCCATCAACCGGTTGCTCCAGATGAGCGACGAGGAGGCCCTGGGCAGCCGGATGCAGATCCTGTTCCGCAGCTAGCAGCCGGTGTGAGGGGTGGTCATGCCGCAGATCCGTCGCCAGACCAAGCGCCATCCTGCCGGGCAGCGCTTGGCCCTCTTGGTCTGCCTTGCGCTGACTCTCCTAGCGGCTGCGCCAGCCAGCGAGCCGGCCGATGCCATCGCCGCCATCGCGGCCCCGCACCGCTTTGATGCCACCCGCTGGATGGCCGCGCAACTGCTGGTGCCGCGGCCCTTTGGTAGCCTGGCCGACGAGGTTCCCTCGGCGTATGTGCTCCGTTACCTGGCGCTCACCCGTGACATCGAGGCGCTGGAGCGCCAGCGCGACGTGGCCGCGGCCAGCAACCCCCGCCAGATCCCCTCCGAGATCACCCAAACGCTGGAGACCTGGCGCCAGGAACAGCGCGCCATGCAGCCATACGTCGAACGCATCCTGGCTGCGCAGATCCGCGCCGCGCTGGTCGCCCTGGAAATCCGCAGCCCAGCCGACCGCTGGACGATGCTGACGCCCTTTTTCCCTCCCATCACCTTTCGCATCGAGAACCCGCCCCAGTTGCTGGTCGTATCTTCCCGAGAACGCATCGAGAGCCTCCAGCAGATCATGCTGGTGCAAGAGCTGGATCTGGCCACCGCGTTGAGCATCGAGCAGCAGGTAGAGTCCTTGGGCTACTCGGCCCTGGTCACCGAGATCGGCGGCTTTGGCGGCACCGTTCCCACCTTTGTGGCCGAGAGCAGCTCGCTCCGCTGGACCATCGAGACGGCTACGGAAGAGTGGTTCCATCAGTATTTGGCCTTTACCCCACTGGGCGGGCTCTATGTGCTGGATCTGCTGGGGTTCCGCCCCGATTACGAGATCGCCCGCATCAACGAGACCATCGCCGGGTTCGTAGCCAGCGAGGTGGCCACCGAGGTGCTCAACCGCTACTATGGGGGTGACGTCTCCACCCCCGTCCAGACGGTCAGCAATGGCTTTGACTATACCGCGTTCATGCGTGAGACCCGCGTCACCGTCGATCGCCTGCTCGAGGAGGGTCAGGTGGAGGCGGCCGAGGCTTACATGGAGAGCCGCCGCCAGGCCTTGGTCGACCGGGGGTACGCCATCCGCAAACTGAACCAGGCCTACTTTGCCTTCCACGGCACCTACACCTATGGCCCGGCCGCGGTGGACCCCATCTATGAGGAGATCAAGCTCCTGCGCGCCACCAGTCCCAGCCTCAGCGCCTTTGTGCGAGCAGCATCGGCCCTCCAGAGCCGAGACGATCTCCGCCGCTTGCTCGATCTGCCCGCGCCGGAACAAGCCCTGCTGGAGCGATCACCAGCCACGGGAACGTTTCTCAGCCGCCTTTGCGCCGCGCCCGCCAGCGTCTTTGTAGGAGGAGCAACATGGCCGTCTTTACCCAGCGACCGCGCACGACCCCCGACGAGCTCTTGAGCTTGGCGCGCCTCTACTTTCAGACACTGGGGCTGCGGATCACCCACCAGGATGAGCACCAGCTTGCGCTGTGTGACCGGCATGGCTATGTCCGCATCGAGGCGCTCCCGCTGCGCGCCAGCCGCCGCCGCATCGGCCTCACGGTGGATAGCTGCGGATGGGAGGCCTGGGCGCGACACTTTATGAACCACACCGACTAGGCTGCCCCCGGGCGGCGCGCCCATGGCGCCCCCGTATCCAATCGCCCCAATTCGCGTCCTACTAGACGAGGAGGACATCCACGCCGCGTTGGTTTGGTGTGGCTGTTAGCCCATGTGTGAGGAGGACGCGATGCGGTACAAAGCTACTGCGATGCTGGTGCTGGCCCTATTCCTTTTGGCGCAGCTAATCGTCCTGGCCGACAAACCCGTCGGGCATGACAAGACCTTTTGCGCGGGCAACTCTCATGTCTGCTTCGAGGACGGCATCAAGACCAAGGATCCGGAGCGCTTTCCCGGGAACGGCGCTCCCGACGTGGATCGAGAGCCCCCGCAGCAGGGAGAGCGCGGCATCATCGGCCGCGCGGGCAACTCGAACAATGCCTTCATGGAGCTATGGAGCAAGAACCCGGATACGTGGGAGATCCGCCTGGGAGAGGGCTGGGGCAAGCTCCGCTATGGCCTGGAAGGGCCCGAGTTCGCCTACCATTTCAACGGGCACCTGCTAACGCCCGGCACCGAGTACGCTCTGATCATCTACACGGACCCCTGGCCCGGCACGGGGAGCGTGTTGCTGGCCACCGGCGTGGCCGACGAGTATGGCAGCCTGCTGCTCAAGGGCTCTATGGACCTCGACGGCAGCCTGACCGATGCCAAGATCTGGCTGGTATACGCCGACGACTTTGATGGCGACCAGATGACTGGCTGGAACCCCGCCGGCTACCTCTTCGAGTACGACCTGATCTCGTACACCGATACCGACGCGGACTGAGCGTCCGAGTCAACCAGGGGCGGGCTGGACAAACTCCCCCGGACCATCCCTGTTGGCTGAGCCGCCGCGGCAGTGCCGCGGCGGCTCTCTTAATTGGCCAGCCACCTGCCCTCGGCGCGTTGAACGGCGCCAGCCCTGCGTGCCACGGCCTTGGGCCACCCAAGCCACTGTTTTGGGGTTCTGGCGGCTCCGTGCTATACTAAAAGGCTGTGTGCGATTGCATCCTCCGGCGCGGCACATCACCCGCGCCGTTTCTTGTAAAGGCACGGCGCACACCCGACACCGATGATGGATCGCCAGGCCCCAGCCGCCCCGTGGCGGAGCAGCGTGGCCCAGGCGCAGATAGGATAAAGGATAGCGGCTTACATGGCTACGAATCGTCTCGCAAACACCCGAAACATCGGCATCATCGCCCACATCGACGCGGGCAAAACCACCACCACCGAGCGGATCCTCTTTCATGCGGGGCTGACGCACCGCCTCGGCAACGTGGATGACGGCAACACCGTGACCGACTTTATGCCCCAGGAGCGCGAGCGCGGCATCACCATCCAGTCCGCCGCCATCACCTGCACCTGGAGCGATCACCAGATCAACGTGATCGACACGCCCGGCCACATCGACTTTACCGCCGAGGTCCAGCGCTCGTTGCGCGTGCTGGATGGCGGCGTGGTGGTGTTCGATGGCGTCTCTGGCGTCGAGCCCCAGTCCGAGACCGTCTGGCACCAGGCCGACCGCTACCGCGTGCCGCGCCTCTGTCTGGTCAACAAGATGGATCGCGCCGGCGCCGATCTGGACGCCGCCGTCGAGAGCATCCGCGAACGGCTGGGCGCCCATACCCTGGTGCTACAGATGCCCATCGGCCGCGAATCCGACTTTGCCGGGGTGATCGACCTGGTCCGCATGGAGGCCCACTATGCCAGCGGCGAGCAGGTCGAGGACACGGCCCAGCCCGTCCCCGACGAGCTCCGCGACGAGGCATCCCGCCGCCGCGAGGCCATGATCGAGGCCCTGGCCGATGTCGACGACGAGATCGCCCTGCGCTACCTGGAGCACGAGGAGCTGGATGCCGACACGCTCACCGCTGCCATCCGCCAGGCCACCTGCAGCGGCGCCGCCGTGCCCGTGCTCTGCGGCTCGGCATTCCGCAATATCGGCGTGCGCCAGGTACTCGATGCTGTGGTCGCTCTTTTGCCGTCCCCCCTGGACGTGGACCCCATGCCGGCCGTGTCTCTGTTGGACGACTCTGAGGTCGTCTGCCCGCCAGATCCGTCCGAGTCGCTGGCCGCCTTGATCTTCAAGATCAGCACCGATCCGTACGTCGGCAAGCTCTCGTTCGTCCGCGTCTATTCGGGCATCCTGGCCACCGGCGATACCGTCCTGAACCCCGCCACCGGCCAGACCGAGCGCATCGGCCGCCTGGTGCGCATGCACGCCGATCACCGGGAAGAGGTCAGCGAGATTCGCGCCGGCGATATCGGCGCCATCCTCGGGCTCAAGTCCGCCGTCACCGGCAACACCCTCTGCAGCCAAGATCGCCCCGTGGCCCTGGAAGAGATCAGCTTTCCCACGCCCGTCATCGAGCTGGCCATCGAGGCCGCCAGTCGCAGCGATGGCGACAAGCTCGCCAAGGCCCTCCATCGCCTGACCGAAGAAGATCCCACCCTGGTCGTCCGCACCGACGAACGGACCTCGCAGACCACCCTGGCTGGCATGGGCGAGCTACACCTGGACGTCATCGTGGATCGCATCCGCCGCGAGTTTGGCGTGTCGGTCCAGGTCGGTGCGCCCAAGGTGGCCTACTGCGAGACCATCACCCGCACCGTCACCATAGAAGCACGGCTGGTCAAACAGACCGGCGGCCATGGCCAGTTCGCCGTGGCTCAGGTGACCTTTGAGCCCAGCGAGCCCGGCAGCGGGTTTATCTTTGAGAACCAGATCACCCGCGGCGCCATCCCGCGCGAGTACATCCCCTCGGTCGAGCGCGGCATCCGCGAGGCCATGCGCGAGGGCCTGCTGGCCAAGATGCCCGTGGTGGATATCAAGGCCACCCTGATCGACGGCAAGTACCACGACGTCGACTCGTCCGACCGCGCCTTTGAGGGCGCCGGCTCCATGGCGCTGCGCGAGGCGCTGGCCCGTGGTGGCTCGGTCCTGCTCGAGCCCGTCATGCGCGTCGAGGTCGTGGCCCCCCAGGACTTTGTCGGCGATATCATCGGCGACCTGGGCGGCCGCGCCGCCACGGTCCAGGGCATCGAACCCCGCGCCTCGGGCGTGCAAACCATCCTGGCCGACGTGCCGCTGGCGCGCATGTTCGGCTATGCCACCACCCTGCGCTCGCTCACCCAAGGTCGCGGCACCTTTGCCATGCAGTTCCAGCGCTACCAGCAGGTCAGCGAGGAGACCCGCAAGGAGCTAGTCCAGCAGGTCGCCTAGCTAGGCCAGCCTAGATAGCCCATAGACACCAAGAGGCCGGATGCCCCTCGTTGAGGAGAGCATCCGGCCTCTGTCGTGCGTCATCTATACGCGGAACAGCGCCTGCAAGTCCTGCAAGATCCGATCCAGCTCGCGCTGGTCCTCGGCATCCAGCGCCGCGCAGCCCGGCTGGCGCATCCGCGCCGTGGCGATCACGCCCCGCCGCACCAACACCTCCTTGCACACCTGCATGCCCAGCATCCCGGCCAGGTTGATCTCGGGCAGCAGCCGGTTGAAAATGGCCCGCGCCGTGTTCTCGTCGCCCTCCTGGAAGGCGTCCCAGATCTGCACATAGACGTCGATCACCTCGGCCGCCGGCATGAACCCGGCCGCGCCGCGCCGCATCTCCGAGATCATCCAACGCCCCAACGCGCCACCGAACACCCCCCAGCACTCTTCACCGGCCCCCTGCACCACACCGCTGATATGGTGCGCGCTGGGCGCCATCTCTTCCTTCACATAGCGCACATGCTCGATCTCGGTCAGCAGACGCGAGAGCAGCGCGCTATCCAGCCCCGCGAACGAGTGCTGGATCATCACCGGGCACTGGGCCGCCTCGGCGATGCCGGCATAGTAGGCGAACAGCTCCTCGCGGTTGGCCGCCGCGATGTACGGCGGCAGCGCCACCACCGCATCGGCGCCGGCCGAACGGGCATGGGCGGCATACTCGGCCGCGCCCACGCCGGTCGTCGCGGCCACGCCCACCACCACCGGCGCCCGCCCCGCCGCCTGCCGGACCACCAGCTCTACCAAACGTCGGCGCTCCCCGTCGGTCAGGTACTGGAACTCGCTGCCCAGCACCGGGTAGACCATCCCATGGGCGCCGCACGCCACCACAAAATCCACCTGCCGCGCCAAGGCGCCGTCGTCGATCTCGCCCCGCTCGTCCAGCGGCGTCTGTAACACCGGAAAGATGCCCCGTAGCTTTTGCATACCTTGCCCCCTAGTACGCACCGTGCTCTATGGCCGCCGCGATGAACGCCTCCACCTGGGCCGGCGACGTATCCGCCTGGATGATGTGCGCCGGCGCCACCATATAGCCGCCTCCCTCGCCCAAGATGGCAACCTTTTCGCGGATATCGGCCTCGATCTCTTCCGGCGTGCCGTTGGGCAAGAGATCCTGCTGATCGATGGCCCCAAAGAACGACAGCCGGTCGCCAAAGCGCTCCTTCAGGGTGCGCGGATCGTGGCCCGGCACGTTGGGCTGCACCGGGTTGAACACGTCCAGCCCGATCTCGATCAGGTCCGGCAGCAGCTCGGCCACCGCGCCGTCGCTGTGAAAGATGATCAGCAGCTCTGGATTCTCGGCCTTGGCCGCAGCAAAGATATCGGCATACAGCGGCTTGAACACCCGCCGCCACATCCGCGGCGACATCATCAGGCCCGTCTGCGAGCCAAAGTCGTCGCCGAACCAGATGGCGTCCACGCCCCGCCGCGCCAGCTCCTGGGCCACTCCCAGGCTCCAGTGGTGGGCCTTTTCCAAGAGCAGCTCGATATAGTCGGCGCCCATGGCCAGGTCCAGCATATACTGCTCCATGCCGACCAGGTGCCAGCTCAGCTCGAACATGGTCAGCTCGCAATCGCCGATGACGAAATAGTCCGCGCCAAACCGGGCGATATCCTGCTCGGCGCGCAGGTAGCGGGCCGGGTCATGGGGATCGGGAAAGGTGTAGGCCGCCACGTCCTCGGGCGTGGCGCCGCGCAAAGGCGATGCCACCACCTCCATATAGAGCGGCCCCTGCCGCATCTTCATGCCAAACTCGTTGGTGATCAGCCCGTCCTCGTCCTCCACCAGCGCGAACCCCGCCGCCAGCCCCGCGCCCACCACCACGACATCGCTGCCCATCCGCGTGCGCAGCGCGTTGGCCGAGATGCGGTACTTCAAGTCTTCATAGTAGGCCGGGCTATAGTCTGGCTCCAGGCCATACTGGGCCCAGAACGCCTCCAGCAGAGGCCGGCAGAGATCGAACTGGATCGGCACCCGATCGGGCAGCCCCGACCGCGTCAGCGCCCGCCGCACCCGCTCCTTGCTGTTCATCACCCCTCCTCTCTGGCCCAGATCAGCAGGGGCACGGTCAACCGTGCCCCCTCCTCCGCGACCATGCTGATTCCGCCCTCTCGGGCCAAGGCCCTACCCCCGCTGCCACCGAGAGCGCAGATGCTCCATATAGAGCAGCGCGTTCTCCACCGGCACGTTGCTGGGGATATGGTTCCCCACGGCAAAGATGAACCCAGGGCATTCCATCGCCAGCGGGATGGTCGCATCCACCTCGGCGCGGATCTGCTCCGGCGAGCCAAAGGTCAGCGTGCGCGCATCCACCTTGCTGGCCAGGATGGCGTGGCTCTTGCCATAGCGCTGCACCACCAGGTCCAGGTCGGTCATCGGCTCAAAGCAGAGCGCGTCGGCGCCCGCCTCGACAATGTCATCCACGAACGCCGTATAGTCGCCGTCCGACGTGAACACCACCAGCTTGCCCGCATCCTTCATGATCGACCAGAGCGCCTGGTAGCGCGGCAGGATCTCGGCCCGGTAGAACGAGGGCCGGATAAAGGGCCCTTGCGTCCACACAAAGTCATCGTGGCACATGAACACCTCGATGGGCGTCTGCGCCCAGGCGCGATAGTGATGCTCGGCCTGGCGATAGAACGAATCCAGCACCTTGGCAAAGCGGCGCTGGTCCGCGGCCGCCTCCAGCAGCAGGTCCCACCCAAAGGCCGCGATGGCGCCCGAGACGATGGTCTGATAGTAGCCGCCCGTCCACACCTGATCCGGATAGTTGGCCCGAGCGCTTTGGTACAGCTCCTCGTAATGGCGCACCAGCTTGTCCATGTCGGTGAACCCGTACTCGGCCACCGCGTCAAAGCTCAGCACCTCTTCCACCGAGCCAAAGGGGCTCGGCTGGGGCTCCCGCCGATCCACGCCATGCTCCAAGAACTCCGCATGGCCCATATCGGTGGTGCGCCCCCGCGCGGACCACGGCTCCGGCCCCTCGTTGGTGGACCAGATAAAGTCACACTCCCACGCCGCCATAAAGGCCCGCTCGCGCTCCACGCTGGGCTCGGCCATGCCGGTGACCCGTCGCTTGAGGGCGTCGTTGCTGCAATACTCGGTATGCGCCAGCCGCGGCGTCGGCCGCAGATGCAGCGCGTCGATCCCGATCTGATAGCTCATGGCGGATCCTCTCTAGCCCCGAACGCCCTGCACCAAGGCCTGGCAGGCGTCGGCAAAGATGCCCACATCCACGCCCAGCGAGATATACTGCACGCCCGCGTCGATCCACCGCTTGGCCGTGGCCGCGTTGCCGGCAAAGGTGCCCGCCCACTTGCCCGCCTCACGGATCTTGCGCGTGGCCTCGATCATCCCCTGCACCACCCGCGGGTCGTTCACCTGGCCAGGGATCCCGTACGACTGCGAGATGTCAAAAGGCCCCAGGAAGATCACGTCCAGATGCTCGACCTCCAAAATCTCGTCCAGGTTCTCCAGGCCGGTCTTGCCCTCCACATGCACGATCACCAACTGCTCCTGGTTCAGCCGATCGGTGATGCCCTCCAGGCCCAGCGCCGTATAGTCGCCCGCCCGGGTATAGAGCGAGAGCCCCCGCATCCCCCAAGGCTGGTACTTGGCGCCCCGCACGGCGGCGAGGGCGTCGGCGCGGTTCTCGATCTGCGGGATCTGCACGCCCGCCGAGCCGATATCCAGCGCCCGCTGGATCTGCGGGCCGTCGTTCTTGCGCACCCGCACGATGGGGCTCAGCCCGGCCCCCTGCCCCGCCCGGCAGAGATCCTCGGCCGTCTCCACCGAGAGCGGCCCATGCTCCATATCGATGATGGCATAATCAAACCCCGCCAGCGCCACGATCTCGATAAAGGCGGGATAGGCACAGTTCATAAAGGGCCCCAACACCACCTCGCCTCGTGCCAGCTTGGCCTTGAGCTGATTCTCGCGCATCGGGTCATACTCCTTCTTTGCAGCGCTCTCGCGCTCGGTTCATCTCCCGTCACTGTAGGGCCGCGCCGCCCTTGCGTCAAGGCGGCGCACGCTAGAACGCATCGAGCCGAGACCTTGCGGCCTCGGCTCGACACGGGAGAAGAGTGGAGAGGGGTCAGAGTCGCAGCTCGCGCTCGATGAGACGTTGGCTGCGCTCATCCAGGGCATCGAGATCGCGTATCTCGTAACGGGCCTGGTTGATGTCGATCAGGAGCCAGCGCGTCGGAGAGACCTCCCGCGCAAAGTGGGCCACGCTATCGCGCATGGTGAACTGGAGTGGCCCCTTGTCCGTCTCGACATCCCAGTAGAGAAAGCC
>CAZUZB010000051.1:11050-16275 GCA_964624695.1 uncultured Anaerolineales bacterium
CGGATCTGCTCTGGCTCCAGATAGACAATATCGAACGGTCGCTGGTTCATGGCTCCCCCCTAGACTGTGGGCACGCCTTCCAGCGTGGCAAACTCACTCTGCATCTTGACCAGGCTATAGAACATGCCGCGATCATCCATCAGCCGCTTGGGCGGCCCCTCCTCGGCCAGCCGGCCGTGGTTGAGCACCATGATCCGATCGGCGTTGTAAAGCGTCGAAAGGCGGTGCGCGATGGCGATGGTCGTGCGCCCCTGCACCAGCGTATCCAGCGCCTTTTGGATCTGGCGCTCCGTCTCGGTATCCACCGACGACGTCGCCTCGTCCAGAATCAGGATGGCCGGGTTGTGCAGGATGGCCCGCGCGATGGACACGCGTTGCAACTCTCCGCCAGACAGCCCGGAGCCACCCTCGCCCACGATGGTGTCGTACCCCTCGGGCAGCATGGTGATAAAGTCATGGGCGTTGGCCGCCTTGGCCGCCGTGATGATCTCCTCGCGGGTGGCGTCGGGCCGGGCGTAGGCGATGTTCTCCGCGATGGTGCCGCGGAACAGGAACGGCTTTTGCAGGACGATACCCACCTGCTGGCGAATCTCTTGCATCGAAAGGTCGCGGAGATCCACGCCGTCGATCCGAATCGAGCCCCGCTGCACGTCATAGAACCGGCACAGCAGGTTCACCAGCGTGGTCTTGCCGGCGCCCGAATGCCCCACCACGCCCACCATCTCGCCCGGCTCGATGGTATAGGTGAAATCCCGAATCACCGGATAGTACGGGTCATACCCAAAGGTCACATTCTCGAACTCGATCCGTCCGCCCAGATGCGCCTTGCTGACAGGCTGGCTCGGCTGCGCCTGCGGCTCTTCATCCAGCAGCTCGAACGTCCGCTGCGAGATGGTAGCGAACCGGTTGAGCGACTGGCTGACGTGCGTCAGGTTCGAGAGCGGCGCATAGAACATGCTCAGGTAGCTCACAAAGGCCATCAGGGTGCCCAGCGTGATCTCGTCCCGCAGCACGGCGTGGCCGCCGGTATACCAGATGATGAACCCGCCGACCGAGAACGCGAACGAGACCAACGGGAAGAACTTGGACCAGGCCAGATCCACCTGGAGCTGCGTATCCAGCAGCCGATGGTTGCGGTTCTGGTAACGCTGCTCCTCCAGATCCTCCTGGGCAAAGGCCTTGACCACCCGCACGCCCGAGAGGAACGTGTTCAGCATGGCGTTTAGCCGCCAACGCGCCAGCCACATCCGTTTGAAATGGGGGCGCATGTTTCGGTAGAAATAATAGGTGGCGGCGATCACGAACGGCGTTGGGATCAACACATAGAGGCCCAACGATGGCGCCATGGTGAACAGCACAACGCCGATGCCGATGACCAGGAGAATGTTCAGCGCAAAGGTGGTCATCTGTGCCACCAGGCCCTGCAGCTCGTTGGTATCCTGGTTGATGCGCGTCATCAGGCGGCCGATCTGGTTCTTGTCAAAAAAGTCGATCGGCAGCACCTTCAGGTGAGCAAAGAGCTCATCGCGCACGCCCGCCGTGAACCGCGCGCTCACGTTCACGGTCATCCAGTTGATCAACACGCGCGAACCCACGCGGACCAGCCCGATGACCAACAACCCCAGCACCACATAGGCCAGCCAGTCAGGGCGGCCGTCCACGCTGAGCACATCGTCGATCAGGATGCGCGTCAGGTAAGGCGGCGTGAGGTCCAGCGCCGTGCCCAATACCAGCAGCCCCACAATGCCCGCCATGGCGCCCCAATAGGGCCTGGCCAGCCCCATCAGCCGCTTCAGCGTCTTGCCACGCTGGACACAGCCCGGGCACACCTTGGCCGAGGCGTCCAGCAATGGTCGCCCACACACCTGGCATACATTGCTGCCGGCGTAAGGGTCGGGCAGATCCGCCGCCTCGCCCATCTCGGCGCGCTCGTTCAAATAGTGCGCCACGCGGCCAAAGCGGTCCGTCAGCTCGTTGGTATAGTGCACCAGCACCCGCGGTTGCTCGTCGACGGTGACCTCGAGGAGGCCGTTGCCGACGCACCGCTCGATCCGCGCACCTTGGATCGTGTCCAGGGGATACTTGTAGCGGAGATGGGCCGTGCCGTTGTGCCGCTCGACCACGCGGAGATCGTGGTCATCCAGAAGAAGCCATTGCTCGCCGAACTGGCCATCGGGCCCCAGGTCGGCCATGAGCGCCAGGCGCTGCCCCTCCAGACGGGCGCCATCAACGCCCAACGCCCGTTGCACCGAGGTTGGCACCTCGGCATGCAGTATCGGATGTTCGTCCGTTTCCTCGTGACTCTCGCCAGACATGCCGTCCTCCTTGCGCAGAGAGCCCGCGCACGGGCCTCGCCTCTCGTCCCCCTGGGACAAAAAAAGAGGCCACCGCCCGATGCACGGTGTCCTTCCTCCACGCCTACGAGGTTAGCTGTCGGGCTCGGGTCGAAGAAGTGACCCTACGGCAAACTGCCGACTCGCCCCGTTTCTGGTTCCCCCGCTACCGAGCGCCCACGCTTGCGACGCTCTGCATTCGGCGATGCTATTCAGTTCCCGTTCCGAGGGTTACCCTACCACACCCAGAAACTGTTGTCAAGGCTTTTCCGGCCAATTCGAGCGAATTCCGTCTCGATTGGACGCCGAGCAAGGTGCAAGGTAGAATCATCCCATCGAGGAACGCGCACAAGCGAGGTGAGGGCAATGGGCTTTCTCAGCAAGCTCTTTGGGTCGGGCAAACCACGCGAATCTGGCGGCGACCCCCACGGGCTACAACTCTACTTCAAGTGCCGCAGATGTGGCGAGGTCATCCCCGTCCGCGTGGACAAACGCAACGACCTGAACCGCGAAGACGGGGGGCCGGGGCCCTTCCTCCTCCGCAAAGAGGTGATGGGCAGCAAGCGCTGCTTTGAGCTGTTGCGGGCCGAGATATGGTTCGATGCCAACTATGCCGTGGCCCAAGCCGATATCCAGGGCGGCAGCTTGGTATCCCAAGAGGAATACGACGCCTATATCAACGAGCAGGCCTAGAGCCCGCTCCTGCCAGACGGACCAGAAGGGGACTGCGTAGGCAGTCCCCTCTTGCTATCCCCCGTCCGGCGCGCCCGCAGAGGCCGCTGCGCTTCAGCCGCCCGCCTCGTGCGTCAGGATGATCGCCTGGGCGATCTCCTTCATGGCCTTGCGCGTGTTCATCGACATCTTCTGGATGCGACGGAACGCCGCGGCCTCGCTCAGCCCCTGCGCGTCCATCAAGATGCCCTTGGCCCGATCCACCAGCTTGCGCGTCTCGAGCTGCTCTTGCAGGTCATCCACCTCGCGCTCCAGCTCCTGGAACTCGCGGAATCGCGACAGCGCGATCTCGATGGCGGGCGCCAGGTCGGCCTCTTGGATCGGCTTGACCAGATAGCCCACCACGCCGGCGTCCTTGGCCCGTTCCACCAGATCCTTCTGGCTAAAGGCCGTGAGCAGCACCACCGGCGCGATCCGCTCGCCGGTGAGAACGCGCGCCGCCTCGATGCCATCCATATCCGGCATCTTGATGTCCATCAGCACGACGTCTGGCTTGAGCTCGCGCGCCAGATTGACCGCACTGCGGCCGTCCCCAGCCTCGCCCACCACCAGATAGCCCAGGTTCCCCAGCATCTCGCGGAGATCCATGCAGATGATCGACTCGTCGTCAGCGATGACTACACGAACTCGCTCCACGGTTCAGCCTCCTCCCACCACTGTCTTGCTAAAGCGGACCACCGCCCGCGTGTGCTCGTCGCGCTCCAGTAGAAACTCCCCTCGAAGATCCCGCTCCACCATGCTCCGCACGATGCTCAGGCCCAGGTTCGCGTTGGCATCCAGCGTGAATCCGCTGGGCAAACCCTGCCCGTCATCCATCACGGTGATGCTGACCGCATCCCCATAGTCCTCCAGCCGCACCCACACCCGCCCGCTGGATCGCGCCGCGATGCCGTGCTCGACGGCGTTCTGCACCAGCTCGTTCATCACCAGCGCGCACTGGGTAGCTCGCTCGGCCGGCAACCAGATATCCGACCCCTCCACCGAGAGCTCCACCCTCTTGGAGGGATCGATCAACCCCTGCTGCGTCTGGCTCAGAATGCGGTGCGCCACGTCTTGCAGGTTGATGCTCCCCGTCGCGTTGCGCGAGAGAAACTCGTGCACCACTGCCACGCTCAAGATGCGGTTCACGCTCTCGCCCAGCGCCCCACGCACCTCCTCCGACTCGCTCCGCCGGGCCTGCATCCGCATCAGCGAAGCGATCACCTGCAAGTTGTTCTTGACCCGGTGGTGCACCTCGCGGATCAGCGCCAGTTTGCTCTCGAGCTCGCGCCGGGTCTCGATCGCCTCGGTGGCGTCATGCACCAGCAGCAGCACGCCGCGCATCCGGGGCACCGTCCGCCGCGTTGGCCAGAGCAACCAGCGCCGCTCGTCAGCGGCCATCACAGGCAACGCCTTGCGGACCATGACGCGCCCATAGCGCTCATCGGAGCGCTCGATGCAGCGCTCCGACTCTAGCACCTCGGACATCAGGTCCTGGTCAGGCGTCTCGAAATCGCCTAGCCTGCGCCCCACCAGATCATCGCGGTAGCCCAGCCGCCGGTAGATGCCGGCCGCCACGCCGCTGGCATAGCGCACCCGCCGATCGAGCCCAACATACAGGATTCCGTCATGCTCGCCAAAAGGCGAGAGCTCGTCGCCGCCCTGCAGCTCGCCCCGCAGCACCATCGCAAAAAACATCTGCAAGGCTCGCCGAAAGGCGGGCGTCCGCCGGCGATGTCGCTCATAGGCCAGCCAGTACGAATCCTGCGCCAACACGGCCACGATCTGCTCATCATGCCCGCGTACGGCATGCACCGTCCTGGCCACCGAAGAACCACGGACCTCGACCGTTTGCACCCGCGTGGGCCTTGGCGCCTGGTCAAACGCCTCCACCACGTGCGCATACTCGCCCGCGCGCACCACCGCCCCCACGCGGTGCCCCTCATAGAGCGGCGTCACCGAATGGGGCAGGGCCTGCGCCACCACACGCACATGCCCCTTCCGATCCCGGCAAAAGAGCATCAGGTCAGATCGCCCCAGATCCGCCAGAATCGGCAGGTCACCCACGATATGATCGAGCAGAGCCACGTCCTCGGCTGCGAGTTCGCAGTGGCTCAGGTCCAGTCCATTTCGCATGCGGCCATTATAGCACAGGGTCAGAGCCCAAGGAAACCCTGCGTG
>CAZUZB010000052.1:0-16226 GCA_964624695.1 uncultured Anaerolineales bacterium
TCGCCTACCGCGTCCGGTCGTGCACACGCCAGAGGTCGAGGAGCGAAGGCAGCCCTACGGCCGCCTCTCTTCCCGCCAGGCTCCCTCGGCGTGCTTGGCCAGCAATCGCTCCGCCGCAGCCCCGCGGCCGCTGGCCCGCAGCCGCTCCGCATAGGAAAACAGCATCCCCCGCGTATGGAACGGCCCGCCCTCGCGCATCACCGTCCACATCGGGTCCGCGTCGCTCTCCGAGGTCGCCATCATATCGGCCTGCCACCTTTCCAGGATGGCCAACCCCTCCTGCACCAGCTCGGGCCGCGCCGACGCTAGATCGTTCAGCTCGTGCGGATCCTCGTCCACCTCGAACAGCATCACCTCGGGGAACGCCTTGAGCCCGTCGTGGTACGTGCGGATCAGGATCCAGCGCCCCCACCGTACGGCCCGCTGGCAGCTCCAGGCGCACTGGCTCACCACCAGAGACTCCCGGCCCGCCTCGGCGCCGCTGCGCAACGTCTCCGCAAAGGACTGCCCATCCCACTTTTTCGGGACACGGGCCCCCAGCATGTCGCTCATGGTCACCGGCAGGTCCAGGTTATAGTGCAGCCCACGATCCACTCGTCCGCCCGGCAACCCCGGCCAGCGGATGATCAGCGGCACCCGGTTGGTGATCTGATCGGCGGTGGCGTGGTCGCCATACACGTTCAGCTCGCCCTGGTTCTCGCCATGGTCCGAAGAGACGATCACCACGGTATCATCCAGCACGCCCTGCCGCTCCAGCAGGTCCAGAATCCGCCCGATATAGTCGTCCATGTAGCGGATCCCCGTGTCATAGCCGTCGATCCACTGCCTGTAATCGGCCAGCGTGCGGATGTCATGCGGCAGCCGCGGCCACCGCTCGGTGTCGTTGGGGCCCGTCTCGGCCACGTCCTGGGCGCTGTGGGGACCATAGCTCTCCCAGTCGCGCCTGATCTTTTCTTCGGTGATCCAATCCTCGATCGGCTCGTCCTCGAACGGGTTGCCGTATTCCAGCGGCGTCCGATACGGCGTATGCGGATCCCAAAAGTTCACCTGGAGGAACCAGTTGTCGTCCTGCCCGTGCCGCTCCAGCCAGTCCAGAGCCAGCGGCGCCACCTCATCGGCCCGCTCCAGCCCGCCCTTGCCCGGGTTCACCATCTCGGAAAAGCCGCGATAGAACCACCAGGCCGAATGCCGCTCGGCATACGGGCTGATCGACACCGTGTGGAACCCCGCCTCCCGCAGCACGTCCATCCAGCTCGCCGAATCCCGCGACTGGCGGAACCAGCGCGGTGCCCCTTCCGGCCGTGGGTCCGCCGACGAGCCACCGTGGTTCACCACGCCCGTGTGAATGCCGAACCGCCCCATGAACAGCGCCGCCCGCGACGGCAAACAGGGCGCATCGCTGCAGTAATAGTTCTCGCAGCGCATTCCCTCCGCCGCCAGCCGGTCGATATTGGGCGAGGTGTTCCGATGATAGCCATAGCAGCCCAGATGATCCGGCCGCAAGGTGTCCAGGTCCAGGTACAGAATCCGCATGATTGCGCTCCCCTCTAGCTAGCTGTCGACTTGTCGTCTCGCCGAACCGGGACCATGGTGCGTCTTGTCTTGGCCCAGCAACGGACGATGCGGCTTCGCTCCAGCCACTCGGCGCGCGTCTCCTTGGTGCCCGGTGTGCTGCCGGCGCCATACGTGAGCTCGTCCAAAAAGTCGATCACCTCGCCCAACCGCCCCTCGATCAGATTCACGCCAACCGGTCGCGTCGGCGAGGGAGGCGTCAGGTTCCAGTGGTACCCATGAATCAGCGCGTCGATCAGAAGCATCCCCTCTTGCGGCGTGCGCGCCGACGGAAACCGCGCGACAAACGTGCGAAACAGATCCAGAACGGGCGCCGCCCCGCTGAGCTGCTTGTGCTGGATCGTCCCAAAATAGTCGTCCCAGGAGAGCTCCCAGCCACACGCTGCACACTGCAGGATCTCTTGCTTACCGCGGCCGTGCGTGATCACACAGCCGCACACCGGGCACGGCGCCCGGCCACTGGTCGCCTCGTTGGCCAGTAGAAAGCTCTCACAGCGAGCCAACAGGGCGTACCCGACCTCCTCGATCAGCTCGTCGTCATAGATTCCCTTGGCGTCGGTCTCATAGAGCAACCGGATCTTGCTCTGTTGCACCCGTGACGCCCACTGAGGCAGAACCTTCCGCTCACCCACAGCGCCATCCACCTACCACGCATCCTTGTTGTCCCGCCTGCTCATCCGCTCGCGGATGAACGTCACCAGGTCCTCCCTCGTTAGCATCCCCACCAGCTCGCCGTCGCGCAGCACCGGCAACTGGTTCACGCCATCGGCGGCCATATGCCGCATCGCCTCCTCCAGGTCGGTCTCGGGCAGCACCGATCGAGCGTCCTTGAGCGGCATCATCACATCGCCCACATGGGTCTCGCGCCACTTGTCGCGGGGCACATCGCGCACACTGTGCACCGTCAGCAGTCCCAGCGTCCCCTCGGGTCCCGAGACGGCAAAGCAGCGCTTGCCGCCCTGCACGATATAGTGCTCCACCAGCATGTCCAGCGTCACCTGCTGCGGCACCATGGCGCACACGCCGCTCATGGCCTCGGCCACCACATGGTCCGCCAAGACGTTCCGCACCGAGAGCTGGGCATAGCTGCTCCGCGCCGCCGACTGCAAGAACATGCCCACCAGCACCAGCGAAAGCCCATTGCCCCACATGCCCATCATCGCCTGGCCGATGCCCACCAGAATGAACAGGTACGACACCGCCTGCCCCACCCGCGAGGCCCATCGGGTGGCCCACATCAGGTCACCGCGCGCGCCCCACAGGATCGCCCGCAGCACCCGCCCGCCATCCAGCGGAAAGCCCGGGATCAGGTTGAACGCCCCCAAGAACAGATTGCTGAACCCCACATACATGGCCACCGCGCCCACCGGCTGAGACACCGGCCCCACCACCAACCAGAGCACCACCAGCAGCCCGCCCAAACCCAGGCTCACCGCCGGCCCCGCCAGCGCCATCAGCACCTCTTCCTTGGGCGAACGCGGCTCCTCGCCGATCTGCGCCACGCCCCCAAAGATGTACAAGGTGATATCCTTGACCGCCACCCCCTGCTTGCGCGCCACCAGCGAGTGCCCCAGCTCGTGCAGCAACACCGACCCGAAAAAGAGCAAGCTCGTCACCGCCGCCAGCGCCCATCGCATCGCCCCCGACCAGCCCGGATACATCTGCGGATAGTAGGTCGCCGCCAGAGACCAGGTCAGCCAGAAGAACACGATCAACCAACTGGGATCCACTTGAACAGGAAAACCGAACAGGGTTCCCAGGCGGATCTGCCGTCTTTGCGCCATCGCCCACGCCCCATCCTTTCCACACAGGACCGGTATCCGTCCCACCACAGTATAGCCCCAGCCCGCCCCACGCGCCAGCGACGGGGCGGCGCGGCTCGCCAACCAAACCATCTTGCCCCGCTTGCCCGTTTTTCCACGCCGTGCTATACTCGCCCGGCTTCTGGATAAAGGGGTTGCCATGCGTATCCGCTACACCACGCTCTAGAGATCCACTCTCCCTTGACGCGCCTCATGCGGCGCGCCGCCTGCTCGCATCCATCGTTGCCATGTCGTCTCGTCGCGTCTCTCGCTCAGGAGTATGCCGCATGCAAACCCTACGCCGCTTGGCGTCCTACATCAAACCCTTTCCCTGGATCGTGGCCCTGGTCCTCTTCGGCATGTTCGCCGGCACCGCCGCCGATCTCACCCTGCCGCGCCTGCTCGGCTGGACCATCGATCGCGGCCTGACCGCCGGCTCCATGGGCGTCGTATTGCGTTATGTCGCCTTGCTGGCGGTCGTCGCCCTGGCGCGCGCCGGCCTGCGCTACCTCCAGGGCACCTCGCAAGACCGCCTGGGCCAGGAGGTGATCCGCAAGCTGCGCCACCAGCTCTACCAAAAGCTCCAGCGCCTCAGCTTTTCCTACTATACCGTCCATCCCACCGGTGACATCATGTCCCGCGTCACCGATGACCTCTATGCCATCATGGACTTTTTCGGCTTCGGCCTGGCCGAGATGCTCTCCTCCTCCATCATGTTCCTGGGCACCCTCGGCATGCTGCTGACCCTCGATTGGCGCCTGGCCCTGGCTGTCGCCTCGCCAGTGCCCTTGCTCATGCTGGTGGCCTTTCGCTTCTCCGGGATCGTCGGCCCCAAGTGGGAGCGCATCCGCAAAGAGATGGGCCGCCTCACCAGCACCCTCCAAGAGAGCCTCTCGGGCGTCCGCGTGGTCAAGGCCTTTGCCCGTGAGCGCGACGAAATGTTCAAGTTCGGCGACCGCAACCTCACCATGCGCACCGCCAACCTGGACCGCGCCGCCACCGAGGCCCGCACCTTTCCCGTCCTCGAGTTCCTCAGCGGCCTCTGCTTTGTCATGCTCTATGGCTACGGCGGCCACCGCGTGCTCAACGGCCAGATGACCCTGGGCACCCTATCGGCGTTCAACTGGTACCTCTGGGGCCTGATCTGGCCCATCCGCTTCCTGGGGTTCCTCATCAGCATGGCCCGTCGCGCCGCGGCCGCGGGCCCTCGCGTCTTTGAGGTGCTGGATGCCCCCGACGAGATACCTCAGCGCCCCGATGCCGCGCCCATGCCCCGCATCCAGGGCCACATCGTCTTTGAGGACGTCACCTTTGCCTTCCCCGATGGCGACGGCAGCCCCGTCCTGCGCGGGCTCAGCCTCGAGGTCCAGCCAGGCCAGGTGGTAGCCGTGCTCGGCGGCACCGGCTCGGGCAAGTCGTCCCTCATCAACCTGGTGCCCCGCTTTTACGATCCGCAAGAGGGCCGCATCCTGATCGACGGCCACGACATCCGTGACGTGGCCGTCCAAGATCTGCGCCGGCAGATCGGCATCGTCCCCCAAGAGACCTTTCTGTTCTCCGATACCATCCGCAACAACATCGCCTTTGGCCGGCCCGATGCCACCGACGAGGAGGTCGTCGCCGCCGCCCGTGCCGCCCAGGCCCACGACTTTATCGCCGAGATCGAAGAAGGATACCAGGCCCGCGTCGGCGAGCGCGGCGTCGGCCTCTCGGGCGGCCAGAAACAGCGCGTCGCCATCGCCCGCGCCCTGCTCACCGATCCGCGCATCCTGATCCTCGACGAAGCCACCTCCAGCGTGGATGCCGAGACCGAGCATCTGCTCCAAGTTGCGCTGGACGAGCTCATGCGCGGGCGCACTAGCCTGGTCATCGCCCAGCGGCTCTCCACCGTCCAGAACGCCGACACCGTCCTGGTACTGCGTGACGGCCAGGTGGTGGAGCAAGGCACCCACGAGGAACTCATGGCCCTCGGCGGCGAATACACCCGCATCTATGACCTGCAGCTCCGCCCGCAACACGAGCTCCCTATCGACACCGATCCCGCCACGGAAGAGGTCGATCATGCCTGACACCCAATACGAGAAACTCGACGAGGTCGAAAAGTTACCCTTTAACTATGGGCACTTCAAGCGGCTGCTGGGCTATGCCCGGCCCTACCGCAGCAAGCTGCTCCTGGTCACCGTGGTGATCACCATCAGCACCATCCTGCGGCTCACCGAGCCCTACCTGCTGCGTACCACCGTGGATATCGGTATCATCGGCAACCAACCCCAGGTCATCACCCAGATGGCCCTGCTCTGGCTGCTCTTTCAAACCCTGGGCGCCCTGGCTGCCTATGTCCGCATCCGCATCCTCAACGACACCGGCACCGGCATCATCTATGACCTGCGCCGCGAGCTGTTCGACCATCTCCAATGGCTCTCGCTGCGCTTTTACGACGGCCGGCCCGTCGGCAGCATGATGTCCCGCGTCACCAACGACGTCGAGGCCATCAACAACCTCATCAACTCTGGCCTGGTGACCATCGTCTCCCAGTCGGTCAGCCTGATCGGCATCGTGGTGGTCATGTTCGTGCTCAACCCGCGCCTGGCCGTAATGGCGTTCCTGGTGGTGCCGCCCATGATCCTGGCCATCGCCCGCCTGCGCCCCCGCATGGAGACCGGCTGGCGCAACGTGCGCAAGGCCAATAGCAACATCACCGCCAACCTGAACGAGAGCATCAGCGGCATCCGCGTCAGCCAGAGCTTTGTGCGGGAACACGAGAACATCCGCCGCTTTGACGAGCTCAACGATGACTATTTCGCCACGTTCATGCGCGCCATTAGGGTCGAGTGGCTGATCTGGCCCATGGCCGACGTCTTTGGCATCGTCGGCACCGGCCTGGTCGTCCTGACCGGCGCCCGCATGGTGATGCAGGACGTACTCACCGTGGGCTATGTGCTGGCCTTTATCGACTATCTCTGGCGCTTCTGGGAGCCCATCAACGCCATCAGTCGGGTCTACTCGCGGGTGCTCAGCGCCATGGCCTCCGCCGAGCGCATCTTCGAGTACCTCGATACCATGCCCGAGGTGCTGGATAGCCCCCATGCCGTCGAGGTGGAGGACATCACCGGGGCGGTCACCTTTGAGGACGTCTGCTTTCGCTACAAAGAGGACGAGCCCTATGTGCTGCGCGACATCAACCTGGCCGTCGAGCCCGGCCAGACCATCGCCATCGTCGGCCCCACCGGCGCCGGCAAGACCAGCATCATCAACCTGCTGATGCGCTTTTACGATCCGCAAGAGGGCCACGTGCGGATCGACGGCCACGACCTGCGCGACGTGACCCTGACCTCCATGCGGCGGCGCATGGCCCTGGTGCTGCAAGAGTCGTTCCTCTTTTCCGGCACCGTCGCCGAAAACATCCGCTACGGCAGCCCCGACGCCACCATGGACGACGTCATCGCCGTCGCCAAGGCCGTCAAGGTGCACGACTTTGTCGAGAAAATCGACGATGGCTACGAACACCAGGTCGAAGAGCGCGGCGGCCGCCTCTCGGTGGGCCAGCGACAACTCATCTCGTTCGCCCGCGCCCTCTTGCGCGATCCGCGCATCCTGATCCTGGACGAGGCCACCTCGTCTGTGGATACCCAGACCGAGGCCGCCATCCAAGAAGCCATGCACACCCTGCTCAAGGACCGCACGGCCATCATCATCGCCCACCGTCTCAGCACCATCCGCCGCGCCGATTGCATCCTGGTCATCGAGGACGGCCGCATCGTCGAGCGCGGCACCCACGCCGACCTGATGGCCAGCGGCGGCTCCTACAGCCAGCTCTACCGCCGCCAGTTCGCGGCGGCCTGAGACGGAGAACGCTCGGGCGAACCTCAACCCGTCTGCGGGCTGGTTCGCCCGAGCACCTCAAGCTCAACCTGATCCCTCGTCCTACGCCCCCTCACGCCCCCCCGTGCCTGGGCCCTCACCTCGCGCGGGTTGTGCCCTTTGCCTAGAACCCTCAGACACGTTAACTTGACAAAACAAGAGTCCCGTGGTAGAATCACCGCAGAGTGGTGAAAAGGCACAGCATCGCTGATGCCGCTAGTGATTCGAGCTTCTTGTGGATTCGACGTTCCCAGCCCCGTACGGTATCCCCGATCGGTCCTGGTCAGTTACGTCTCGGGTCCGGCCAAGAAGTGTCTCGGCCACAGCCCCGTTCTGCGTGCCACTCTTACACTTGGCAGAACATGGGATGTGGCCCTACACGAGCCAGGACCTGGCTCGGACCATCGGAGGGTAACGATGGCAAACACACTTTATGTCGGCAACCTCAACTATGACACGACGAACGATTCACTTCGTACGTTCATGTCAGGGGCGGGAGACGTGCAGGATGTCCGCATCCTCACCGACCAGTACACCGGCCGCTCGCGCGGGTTCGGCTTTGTGGATATGGCCACGCCCGAGGGCGTGCAAAAGGCCATCGACGAGCTGAACGGCAAAGAGCTCGAGGGCCGCACACTGAAGATCGACAAGGCGCGCCCCCGCGGTTCGTCCGCGCCGCGCCAGTCGGCCTCGGATAGCTGGGGCTACTAGCTCCACTACCCAGGCACCAGAAACGGGTCGGAGGAAATCCTCCGACCCGTTTTCGCTTCTCGCCGACTTGTCTCCCGGGCTACACGTAACGCGACACCGACGAAAGCCGCTTGATCCGACGCCACCGCGGACGGCCGCCGCGGCTGTTGCTATAGCTGCCCCGCAGGCGGTGATAGACCACATAGGCCACTTGGGCGTCGCGCTGCTCCTCGAACTCTTCGAGCGTCAGCTCCTGGTTGGAACGCGCGCGATGCAGCTTGCCGTCATCGAGCAGCCACGTCTCCACCCGCCACGTCGTTCCGCCGATCTCAGTCATCGCTCCCCCCTCTCGGCCCATGCTCCTATCTCGTCCATGCCTCTTCGAACGTCGCCGGCGCGGCCGCGGGCCGCGTGCCAACCGCCCAGCGACAGCGGACGCCTCACGAGGCGACCTGGGCCTCCTCGGCCACCATGGCCGCCAGGTATGACTCGACCCGCTCCATGGCCCACTCGACCTCGCTTCCCGCCGCCAACGCCAGCTCCGAGGCCAGCAGATCCTTGGCGCGATTCAGCATGGCGCGGTCGGTGGCGCCCAGCACACGGCTGGTGCCTCGAAAGAACAGCCGACGGGCCACTTGGGCCACCTCAGCATAGTCGCCCGATTTGAGCGCCTCGCCCAGCTCGGCCTTGCGCCGACGATAGTCGTTTTCCATCTCGTCCGGCTCGGGCCGTACGGAGCAGACGCCCAGCGCCTGCTCCAGCGCAAGCATCGGCGCCACCTCGCGCAAGCCCACCTCGCCGGCCCGCGTGACGGGAACCATCAGCTCCATATTGCCCACCACCGCCTCGATGATATAGTAGATATGCGAGATCTCGCCGATGCTCTTTTCGCGAATCCGCACGATCTCGCCCGCTCCATAGCAAGGATGCACAACCTTGGTACCCACGTCGAACGCCATGCCGGCCCCCTTACTATAACTTCCCTCGCCGCCAGCCGCCTCTGCGCTACACCCCCTCCACGCTGCGCGCCACCACCTCGGATCTGCAGGGGAGCTTGAACCCCGCCTGCTCCAACGCGTGCACCGCGGTCTGCTCGTCCGTGCCCGAGACCTCAAAGAGGATCCGGCCCGGCTTGACCACGGCCACGTAATGATCCACCTCGCCCTTGCCCGAGCCCATGCGGCTCTCGGCCGCGCGCTGGGTCACTGGCTTGTGCGGAAAGACCCGAATCCACACCTGGCCCTGCCGCTTGAGGTTGCGGGTGATCACCCGCCGCCCGGCTTCGAGCTGACGGCTGGTGACCCAGCAGGGCTCCATGGCCTTGAGGCCATACTCGCCGAACTGGATGTCGCTGCCGCGATAGGCCTTGCCCTTCATCCGGCCACGGTGTTCCTTACGATACTTGCGCCGCTTGGGCTGTAGCATGGGTAGCCCCCTCCTCGTTCTCCTCTGCGTCGGGGAAGACCTCCCCGCGGTTGATCCAAACCTTGACGCCGATCATCCCATAGGTGGTCTTGGCCTCGGCGTGGGAAAAATCCACATCGGCGCGCAACGTATGCAAGGGCACCCGACCTTCCAGGTGCCACTCGCGCCGACCCATCTCAGAGCCAGAGAGCCGCCCCTTGCACTCGATCTTGACGCCCTCGGCGCCCGCGCGCATGGCCGAGCGGATGGCCCGCTGCATGGCCCGCCGTGGCGAGATCCGTCGCTCGAGCTGCTCAGCGATGGCCTCGGCCACCACGGGCGCGCTCAGATCAGGATTCTCGATCTCGATCACGTCCAGGCGCACCTTGGAGGGCTCCAGGTCCGTCAGCTCGACGACCTTGGCCTTCAGCGCGTTGATGGTGGCGCCACGGCGCCCGATCACCACGCCAGGTCGCGCCGTCTCGATCCCGACCGAGATGGTCCGCGTGTAGCGCTCGATCTTGATCCGAGCGAGCCCCGCCCGCGGCAGCTCGCTGCGGATCATCTCGCGCAGCTCGGCGTCCTCTTGGATCAGATCCACATATTCCTGGCCCTCGGCGTACCACTTGCTATCCCAGTCGCGAATATAGCCTAGCCTGAATCCGCGCGGATCTACCTTACGCCCCACGTTCAGCCTCCTCCAGCCCGTATCTCACGTCCACCCGTCCGTATCCGTCACCCGACAGGTGACCGCTAGTCATCCAAAAAGGGATGCATCTTGCGTGTGATCTTGCGGCTCTTGGCCAGTTTCTTGGCCGCCTTGCGCTTGCGCGCCACCGAAGGCTTTTCAAAAAAGCGACGTCGCCTGGCCACCGTCAGCACACGCTCGTGCTGCACCTCTTTGCGAAAACGCCGCATCAGTCTCTCCAGCGATTCGTTCCCATGCCGTTCCACCGTTACCATGCCTATCTCCTTTCTTGGGGAATCCGATCCGTTATCCAACGAGACATCCTACCAAGGCACACGAAAAGGGCGGCGTCACAGCGTGACCTAGCTGAGCGGAATGCGAAAACGCCGCGTATCCGCTCGCCCATGGCGAGGTGATACGGCGGCGCACCAGGAACAGCAGCAGGATTTCAGAGACGAGGTGTGTATCCGTGGCGCGGCTGCGCTGGGCAACCACGTAACGTGGCCCTCAACGACGGGCTAACGCCACGCCGCTGAACGATCATTCTGTGGAATCGATGTCGCTCGCCCACAGAACTGCCTCACCGCCCTACGGGTTCGGCTTTGCGCTCGACCCGATAGCGGTGACATACCCGAGTTCGATTGTCTCCGAGCGCCCTCGCTCAACCTCCACTATTCCGCCCCGCAGCGCTACGTCCGCCCTGTGGTGGCGCCCTGCGAATAGAGCGCCTGCTTGGCGCCCCTACAACAAGCCCTATTATACCCCAACAGGGCCGTTTTGTCCAACGCTCGCCCCATATCTGCGGCGAATGCCGCCATTATCGGGGCGCCTCGCCACAAATTCGCGCCCACCTGCCCCAATATGCTCCCGCCAGCGGCAGTAAAAAGGGGCGCACGGGCGGCTCGCAAGCCACGCTGCACGCCCCGATCGGGCTCTCTCGGTTGGGCCGGCCGAGCGCTACTCGGCCTCCTCTTGCGCCTTGAACTGCATCTCGTACAGGGCGCTATACAGCCCCCCTTGGGCCAGGAGCTGGTCATGCGGGCCCACCTCGGCCACCTTGCCCTCATCCATCACATAGATGCGCTCCGCCCGCCGCACCGTCGAAAGCCGATGCGCGATGACGATGCTGGTGCGCTCTCTGAACAGCTCCTCCAGGCCGCGCTGGATCACCAGCTCGGTGTAAGGGTCGATGCTGGAGGTCGCCTCGTCCAGGATCAAGATGCGCGGATCGGCCACCAGCGCCCGCGCCAAACACACCAGTTGCCGCTCCCCCATCGAGAGCTTTTCGCCGCGCTCGCGCACCTCGGTGTCATAGCCGTTGTCCATCCGCAGGATGAACTCTTCAGCGCCCACCGCCCGCGCCGCCGCCGCCACCTCCTCATCGGTGGCCTCCAGCCGCCCGTAGCGGATGTTCTCACGGATGCTATCGGAGAAAAGAAAGCCATCCTGCAGCACCACGCCCATATGCCGCCGCAGCGACGCCATAGTCACATCGCGCAGATCATGGCCATCCACGGCGATGCGCCCATCCCACACCTCGTACAGCCGCTGCAGCAGCGAGATGATGGTGGTCTTGCCCGCGCCCGTGGCGCCCACCACAGCGATCATCTCGCCGGGGTGTACCTCCATGCTGACGTCCTCCAGCACGGGCACATCAGGCTCGTAGCCGAAACGCACCCGCTCCAGGGCAACGTGGCCCGCGACGTCCTCCAGCACGTGGGCGTCGCCGTCGTCCTTGACCTCGGGCTCCTCGTCCAGCAGCTCAAAGGTCCGCTCCGAGGCCGCCATGGCCGCCAAGACCTGGTCATACAGCACCGTCAGGCTGCGGATCGGCTGGAAAAAGCGGAACAGGTACGACACAAAGGCCACCACCACGCCCACCGTCAGCTCGCCCCGCAGGATCGCCATGCCACCGAACCAGACCACCAGCGCCATCCCCACCGTGCCCGTGAGCTCGATGGACGGAAAGTAGACCGCCCGCACCGAGGCCGCCTCCATGGTGGCCCGGCGGTTCTCCTCGTTGATGCGGCGAAAGGCCGCTACGTCGTGCTCCTCCTGGGCAAAGGCCTGGATGATCCGCACGCCCGTGACGCCCTCTTCCACGCGAGCCGTCACCCGCGCCACCGTCTGGCGCGTCAGGCGGTAGGCCTGGCCCACCCACTGGCGAAAGGTCGCCGTCACCAGATACATGAGCGGCACCACCGCAAAGGCCACCAGCGTCAGCCGCAGGTTCATGGTCAGCATGGCCAGCAGCACGCCGCCCAGGGTCACGACAATGTTCACCAGCGTGACCAGCCCATTGCTCAAGAGCTCGTTCAGCAGGTCGATGTCGTTGGTCAAGCGTGAGATGGTATCGCCCAGCTCGATCCGATCGAAAAAGCGCAGCGACAGCGTCTGTACGTGGCTGAACACCCGCACCCGCAGGTCGCGGGTCACGTTCTGGCCCAGCCAGTGGGTCACCCAGATCTGCACCGCCGACGTAGCCTGGTGCGCCAGCACCATGCCCGCATAGATCAGCATGGTCCGCGCCAGCCCGCCCGCATCGCGCCCCGCAATGTCCACGTCGATGGCCCGCTGGAACAGCATCGGCTGAACCAGGTCCGTGGCCGTGATCAGGATCACCGTGACGATCGACACCGCCATCGCCAGCCAATAGGGCCCCATGAATGCGAACGAGCGTGTTAGCAGCCGCCAGTCGAACTCGCCCTTGTCCTCGGCCGCGTAGCGGAACCCGTGACGTCCTCCACCCATCCTACACCCCCTCCTCGGACGTCGCGGCCCCCGCCAGCGCAGCCTCCTCCGCCGCCTCCTCCTGGTCGGCTAGCTGTGTATCATAGATCCGCTTATAGATACCGTTCAGCGCCAGCAGCTCCTCGTGCTTGCCGATCTCGACGATCTGCCCCCGATCCAGCACCACGATGCGATCGGCGTTCTTGACCGTCGAAAGCCGATGGGCGATGACCACGCTGGTGCGATCCACCATGGTGACCTGCAGGGCCTGCTGGATCAGGTACTCGGTCTCCACATCCACGCTGGAGGTCGAGTCGTCCATCAGCAGGATGGGCGGGTTCAGCAAGAGCGCCCGCGCGATGGTCACCCGCTGCCGCTGCCCGCCCGAGAGCGTCACGCCGCGCTCGCCCACCCGCGTCTCGTATCCGTCAGGAAAGCCCATGATAAAACCATGGGCCTGGGCCGCCTGGGCCGCCGCCATGATCTCTTCCATCGGCGCATCCGGCCGCCCATAGGCGATGTTCTCGGCGATGGTGCCGCCAAACAGGAACGACTCTTGAAAGATGGTCCCGATCTGGGAGCGTAACGAGCGCAACGTGACGTCGCGCACATCCTGGCCGTCGATCAGCACCCGCCCCTCGGTCACATCGTAAAAGCGGGGAATCAGATTGATGATGGAGGTCTTGCCCGAGCCCGTAGCGCCCATCAATGCCACCGTCTCGCGCGGGGCGATGGTCAGGTCGCAGCCGTGCAAGACCTCGGCGCCCTCGCGGTAGGCAAAGCTCACGTTCTCAAAGCGGATCTCGCCCTCGACGGGCCCGAGATCGCTGGCATCACAGCGCTCCTTGACCTCGCGCGGCTCGTCCAGCACCTCATAGATGCGCTCAGCCGCTGCCGTGGCCTGACGCACCCGCACCAGCATGAAACCGATCTGGCGAATCGGCCCCGTGAGCATGCCCATATAGGCCTGCGCGGCCACCAGCTCGCCCAGAGAGAGATTGCCCGCGATCACCTGTCTGCCGCTGTACCAGATGATCAGCACCGTCCCCAAGCCCGTCAGCAGGCCCATCCCAGGCATGAACGTGGAGAAAATCTTGATCACGCCCATCTGCTGATCAAAGAACGCGTCCAGCTCGCGCTTGAGCTTGACGATCTCGTGCTCCTCGCGGGCGAACGCCTTGACCACACGGGCGCCCGTGAGGTTCTCTTGGAACTGGGCCGTCACCTTGCCAAACTGCTGCCGCATCGCGTAAAAGCGTGGCCCCAGCCTCTCCGAGGCCTGCACCGCCACCAAGGCCAGCGGCGGCGCGATCAGCAGGCCCATCAGCGCCAGTTGCCAGCTCATGCGCAGCAGCATGAACAGCGCCCCGCCAAAGGTCAGCACGATGCCCAGCAGACCCGTCAGCCCAAAGGCCAGAAAGCGGTTGATATGCTCCAGGTCGCTGGTCATGCGCGAGATCAACTGCCCCGTCCGCGTCCGATCGTGATAGCCGAACGAATGGTGCATGGTCAGGGCGTACAGGTCGTCGCGGATATCGCGCACCGCCGATTGCACCACCAGGTCCGTGTTGTACCGGCGGAACATCTCCAAGACGCCGCCCAGCAAGGCCAGCCCCACCAACCCCACGGCCAGCAGGCCCAGCAACGTGGGGCTGCCGCTGGCCAGCCCCAGGTCGATGGTCGTCTGCATCATAAAGGGCGTCGCCAGGCCCAGCAGCGTCGTCGCCACCAGCAGCAGCGACACGCGAACCACCCGCCTCTTGTACCTGCCGAGATACGCCAGAACCCGCCACAGCAGCCTCATGCTCTACTCCAGCCGCCTCTCCTTCGATCCATCATCACCCAGGCCAGCCCACGGCCACCCGCACCTCAGCCTGGGCGCCCGCGGGCAGGCCGCCTACAGCCCCCACCAGCGTGATCCGCAGCCGCACATAGCGATGGCCCTCGCCTGGGTCATCCTCATCGTCCTCGACGATCGGATTCGCCCCCACGGCTTCCACCTGGCCCTCGTACCACCGCCCCTCGATCCGCACCCGGGCCGCCTGCCCTGGCGCCACGCGGCCAGCCTGTCCCTCGGGGATCTCGGCCACCACCGTGCCGTTCTCATCCACCCAGGCGCGCATGGTATCCACCGTGGTGGCATAGCGCACGGCCAGCCACGCCAACAGCCCCACCACGGCCACCACCAGCAATACGCCCACCCAGGCGATGCGCGCCAGCCGCGCCCGCACCGAGCCGATCGGCTGCGCCTCTGCCATCTCATCCCGCTGCCGCAACGTCATCCCTCCAGCCCGCGCGATGGCTCCTACCTTGCCTCACGACCACCCCTCCAAGCCTATACCAAGCCGCCCATAATGCAAGCCTTTGCGGCCGCGGCGAACTTGGCGCAGTTCCTTGACGCAGTGCCGTCCTGTTGCGTAAACTAGGCTCTGAAAGTAACTAGAGCGTTTCCGAGAAGAGCCCGATATATGCGTCGTACGGCATCCATCGCCAGCGCGATCTACCCAAACACACCAAACTCTAGATGAACCAGAATCAGCCGCCCGTCCGTACCACCGAGGCAAGTCCGTGGCATCCGTCCGTCGAGCGTCTACGAAGCACGCTTGTCGCCGGTGCCTGGGCCTTGCTCGAGATCGTCCGCGGCGCCTATGCGGATTGGAAGGACGAGCTGCCCGACCCCAAGGAGGACTTGGCCCTCCGCGTCGAGATCCTGGCCTTTTTGCTGCACGTCGCCAGCCGACATGCCCAGCGCACTGGGCACGTCACCCGCTCCGAGATCATCGAGCTGCTCCGCCCCGCCATGGCCCGCGACCTGATCCGCGCCGCCTGGGATTCCCAGCCCGAGAACCCGTTCCAGGGGCAAGGCATCGTCCAGCAGTGGCAGATCGCCCAGGTGATGCAGCAGATGCGCGAGGCCGACGCTACCTATGCCACCTGCCGCGATATCGCGGGCCAGGCCATCAATAGCACCGACCATGTGGTCGGCCGCTTTGTGCGGCGCATGTTCCAGGCGCTCGAAACCCTCCCCAGCGTCGAGGTCTCCCGCCAGATGGGCCATTCGACGCTCGATATCGTGACGCGCATTCGCCTGCCCGCTTTGGTTCAGAGCGCCGCCAGCCGCCTCAACGGCCACCGCTGACCCAACGAGCGCTGGCGATTGCGTCCCGCCTCTCTCCGTGCTAAGCTCACGCCATTCTAGCCTGCATCGAGGAGACATGGTGCCCACCTACACCCGTCGTCGTCTCATCACCCTGATCGTAAGCGGCATCCTGGCTGCGCTGGCCGCCGCCGCGCAGGCCACCTGGCCCAGCTTGCTAACCCTGCCCTCGGGCATGTCGGCCCTCCTGCTGGCCGCCTATGTCTTGGGCGTGCTGGCCCTTTTCGATCTGGTCACCCTGCTGACCATCTGGAGCCTCTCGCGCCGCGGCAAGCCGCTGGCCGAGGGCCAGATGCTGGGCAGCCTCTACCGCCTGGTGGGG
>CAZUZB010000053.1:0-4790 GCA_964624695.1 uncultured Anaerolineales bacterium
AGCAGATGCGATCGATGCTCTGCGTCATGGAAGACGGCGTTGTGGGCCACTTGGCCTGCGGTCTCTTGGCCTAGTGGCCCCCCGGTATTCAGGTTGCGGTCATGGCGCGGGAAATCGCTGCTGGTCACCTCAACGCGGATCCGATGCCCCCGCGCAAAGAGTTGTGCCGTCGAGCCCAGCTCTACCGTGAACTGATAAATATGATCCGGCGTGAGGCGTTCCGGACGGTGGAACCCGTTGCGGTAGCGGGCTCGCAGGATGCCGTCGCAAACCGACATGGCGCGGCCGTCTGGCCAGACATCGCAGAGCCGTACGACCCAATCGGTGTCTGGCGCGCTGGACGAGGCATGCAGCACGGCCTTGATGGGGCCCACCACGGCCAGATCCTCTGATAGCACGTCGGAGGTGTAGGTTAGCATGCTCCCTTCCAGGGGGGCATGATCGCGGGGGCCTAGCTCAAAGCCGAGGAGAAGGCTGGGTACGGGATCCTCTGGGTCGTAGGCATAGCCGTCGGGAGGCTCGATCGCGGCGGGTGGCTCAACGCTGAGACGCCCACCATTCAGCGAGGCATCGCTCGGACCCGCCCCCTCGCGCAGGTACACCTCGGTATACGCTGCAGGAGGCGGCCAGTCATCCAGGGTCAGCCACTGATTGGAGCCCATGAGGAACACCTGGATTACGGGCTCGTCCATGATGCCCGTATCCATCCCTTTCAGCCAATGGTCGTACCACCGTAACCGATGGCCAAAGAGGTCAAAGGCGGCCTGGGGGCCAAAGTCCAGCTCGCCAACGTCACGTCTGCCCACGTTGCCGGGGCCATGGATCCAGGGACCGATGATCAGGCGCTGGTTCGCACGGCAAAAGGCGGAACGCCCATGCTTGCGAATCCCCGCGAACCCGCGCAGGGTACCTTGGCAGAAGATGTCGAACCACCCACCCAGGTGCAGAACCGGGGTGTCGATCTCGTCGAGCTGAAGGGACAGGCAGAGTGGCCACCAGTGCGGACCATCATCGGGATGGGCCAGCATTTGCAGGTAGGAGCGATCCACTCCCTCCAGGGGGGGCACCGACTGTAGGGGGAGGTGACGGTACCACTGCTCGATCTCGTCCCGCGCCGAGGCCAGGCGCCGCTTGATGGGTTCCAAGGCGTTCCAGTCAGCGCCATGCTGAACAAAGGCGTCGGGAGATCCCAACGCGTTTTCCAGCAGCCAAGCCAGCCGGAAGGCACCTCCGTCATAGCCCCAATCGTGATAAAAGTCGTTGCCGCCCTCTCGCACGTAGCAAGCTCGGAGGTGCGGCGGGCGAGTCGGAAGCGCATAGTACTGGGTGAACCCGGAATATGACCCGTCCAGCATTCCCACGTTGCCGTCGCACCAGGGTTGGGAAGCGATCCACTCGATGGTGTCGTGGCCGTCGCGATGGACGCCCCAGGCATCGTCAACAAAAGGCTGAAACACGCCTTCGGATGTGAGGGCGCCGCGCACATTCTGCCCGACCACCGCGTAGCCGCGCCCGGCATAGTAGCTGCCCACGGCACTGCAGCGGGACTCGAGCTCGTACGCGACCCGCTCGACCAGGGCGGGAAAGGGCCCATCGCCAGTGGGGAGATAGAGGTGTCCGCGGAGGATCGTGCCGTCGCGCATCGGCATCTCGATTCCGCGCTGGACGGTCACGGTGAACGAGGGCGGGCGGGGAGCGGGTTCGGGCACGGCGTCCTCCTTGCGGTTCGGGTCAAAGGCGAGCGCGTGATCCAAAGCGTGTTTGGGGCGGCGCGCGTCGGGCAGGTTACCGTATCGGATTGTATTCCTGATCCAGGGCGCGGCAACCGTCTTGCGCCATCATCTGGCGTTCTGATGGCGTTCAAGGCCTTGATCCATGGTGGTACGGCTCGGCAATCGGCGTCTCGCCCATCTTTTCTGGCGTCTGATCAGACCGTGGCCATCCTATGGTTCGGATGGCCACGATGCTGCTTGCGCAAGGGCCTGGATTGCCGCCCGCTGACACGCGGGGCAGGTACACGGGGGAGCGCTTGACGGCGAGGCGCCGGCCCCGGCGGCGGCCCGTGGGAAGGGCTCCCCCTCTGGGACCAGGGTTGAGAGATCGTCGGTGTGCCGGCAGTATGCGCCAGCGATAAGGTCGCGTTTGCCGGCGTCGTAGGGCTGGATCTTGACGGTCATGTCTGCCAGGGCATGGATCGTACGGGCCGTGTCCAGGCTGGTGGCCAGCACAGGGACGCGGGCAGAGGCCAGGGCGACCCGCGTCTCAGGGAGCATCCCGCCTACGGACTGGCATGAGAGCAGTATGCCAGCCAGTCCGGCGCCTCCGGCGGCTTGCATCGAGCGATGATGATCCAGGAGCGAGAGGATGCGCGGATTGGCGTTGATGCCGGTCACCACCAGATCGCCATCGCGTAGCAGGGGCAGGTAGCGCTCTCGAAGGCTGAGAGCCACCGTCCTGCGTGCAAAGACCCCTTCTGGCTCTGGCTGGCGGGGCCAGGCATACAACTGCAGGTTGGCGCCCGGCAGAGCCGCAAGGTGCTCTTGCACAAAGCGCATCGTCGGAAGCGCCAGATCCGGTATCTCTGGCACGACGCCAACGATGGGTACGCCCCGCTCCAAGCCGCAGTGTCCCCCAAAGAGCTTGGGTAGAGCCCGGCCATAGAACGTGGCCAGCGCCGCCTTGCTCTCCGCTAGCCGGGTGGAGTCCACCCGGTTCACGATCAGCCCATCGATGCGGACGCCAAAGCGGGCTAGGGTGAGCAGGTGTGGCACCGTCTCGGCGACGGATGCCCCGAGGTCTCCTTGCGTCACCAGCAGGACGCAGGTGGGCACGCCCCACTCGCGGAGCGCCAAGACAATGTCCGCAGCGGAGACTCCCCCGACCGATCCTACGCCGATCTGTCCGGTCCCCTCGACGATCACGGCCTTTTTGCCGCGCGCTAGTTCGGCATACGCCTGCTGCAAGACGCGCAAATAGTCGGCTCGCATCTCGCGTGGTCCACGGCGACAGGCGTCATCAATGCATAGGCCGGTGCGCCCGGGGGTCCAGACGATGGGGCTGACGAGATCGTACCGTGGGTTGCGGACGCCCATGAGCGCGGTGACCAGGGCAGCGTCCCTTTCGGCCTCGATCATGCGGCCGTCGGAGGCGCGCACCTGAACCAGGCGTTGCCCTACGGGCTTCATATACCCGATCTCATCGAGGCGGAAGCTGTAGGGAGGTGCCAAGAGCTTGCAGAGGAGGCCGATACACGTGACGGTCTTGCCGCTATTCTGCGAGGTGCCCAACACGCAGAGCGTTAGGGGGAAAGCGCATTCGCTCATCCTCGTTCCCCGATCGACTTTGACCGCGTCCCGGCCGCCGGGACGCGGTGAGCCCCGTCGGCGCTTGTGTTCAATCCTAGTGCACGAATCGCGTGGGGTCAAACGCCAGCGCTCGACCTGGGCGTTTTCAGCGAGGCAAAGAGGGGCCTTGTTCTCTCGGGCTACTGGACGGCTTGACGACGAGGACGTCTGTAGGCATGATGGCAGAGACAGCCGTGATGGTGATAGGGGACGTGAGATGGCCAAGATCGCTGTCGTAGGCAAGGGAGGCGTCGGCAAGACGACTCTGGCGAGTCTGCTGGCCTATGTGCTGGTCGAGCGGGGCCAAGCGGTCTATGCCATCGATGCGGATCCCAACCCGACTCTCGGCCTCGCGCTTGGCTTTCCGTCCTTGCTGCTACGGGATTTGGCGGCGGTAGCCGAAATGAGGGATCTGATCGAGGAGCGGACCGGCGCGCGCCCCGGCGAATCGGGCGCATATTTCCGTCTGAACCCGCGCGTGGACGATATCCCTGCCCGTTTCTCCGTGACGCACCGAGGGGTGCATCTGCTTCGCATGGGGTCGGTTCGTGGGGCTGGGGCTGGGTGCGTCTGCCCCGAGAACACGCTGCTGCGCGCGCTGGTGACGCATCTGCTGCTGCGCGAGACCGAGACGGTATTGCTGGATATGGTGGCTGGGCTTGAGCACCTTGGGCGGGGTACGGCTGCGTCAGTCGACGTGATGTTCGTGGTAACCGAGCCCGGCACACGCAGTGTCGGTGTTACGGCCGAGATCGTGGGCTTGGCTCAGGATCTCGGCATACCCAGAGTTCTTGGGGTGGCGAACAAGGTGCGCGGTGACAAGGACTTGGCGTTCATCCGCGACCAGCTTCCAGATCTGCCACTGGTGGGGTGGCTGCCGATGGATGAGCGTGTCATCGACGCCGATATGAGCGGGCGGGCGATCTATGACGCCGCTCCCGAGCTGGTGGGCCGCGTGCGCGAGCTGCTTTTGCAGATTGATCTCTAGCATGCTGGCAACTGGTGGAAATGCCTTGACCGCGAGCGGCATAGTCGGTATACTCGGTCTCAAGCAACCAGGATCATCCTAACTTCATCGATCCATTAACAAGCTAGCAATGATGCGCCAAGGCTCGTCTTGCAGATCGGGGCGAGGGCTGAACTCTGAGCTCACGCCCCGCCGCCTTGTTACCTGGTGATGGCAGGCAAGCATGCGGCCAGGCCTGAGCCTTTCGCCAAGAGCGAAAGGCTGTAGGCAGGTCGCACGCTGTCGGCCGGGTTCCATGTGCCGAACCAGCCCCTCGTGGGCTGCTCGACCTGGGTACTAGCGGGGACAGAGGTAGGTCTATGGGTCGTCTCGAGTGCGGTTACACGGCTGCCGATTCATCACCGCCGCTGTGTACGGCCATGCCGTGTGCTCGCGTTGCCGCCGCCCCGGGGATTGCCTACGAAGCCATTGGCCAGATT
>CAZUZB010000053.1:4890-15958 GCA_964624695.1 uncultured Anaerolineales bacterium
GAATGGAGGATCCCGGTGAAGGAAGCGACGTTCGATCTGCCGACCATGTACGCCGATCATCACGTGACCCGGGTGCGCCAAGCTCTTGGCGAGCTTTCTGGGGTGAGCGAGGTGCTGGCCAGCGCCGCCGCCAAACAGGTGCGGGTTGTGTTCGAAGAGGACACTGTCTCGGCCGACGAGCTGGCGGAGACGTTGACCAGGGCAGGCTACGAGCCCGGCGTGGAGCCGCCGCAGCTCTCGTTTCCACGGCGCCATGAAGACGGCTCTGCCTGGTATGCGGTGGTGGGGCGCACGACGACGACAGAGATCAAGGATCGCGAGATGGCCGGCGATTTCCGCCGGTACTAGATGGTGCCGTGCTGTGGTCGCGCGGGAACGATGGTAGTCATAGTGAGGATGTAAGGAGAGCCGCAATGACCGATGCGAGGAGCCTGGATCAAGCGGTGTTGGAGGTGCTTGCGTGCTGTGAGGGGTCGGTAGAGACGGCCTTTGATCGGGCCGACGCCATGAAGCCCTGCCCGATTGGGGCCGATTCGCTCTGCTGTCGTATCTGTGCGATGGGACCGTGTCGTTTGGTAGGCAAGGTGACGCGAGGGGTATGTGGAGCAACGCGCGCCACGGTCGTTGCCCGCAACCTGGCGCGTGCCGTGGCCGGCGGAGCCGCAGCACATTCGGATCATGGTCGCTCGCTGGCTTTGGCTCTGCTGGCTGTGGCCAAAGGGGAGACAGAGGGCTACCGCATTCGAGACGAGGCCAAGCTGCGGGCCGTGGCGGGTTACCTGGGCATCAAGGCTGACGGGCGTTCGACCAAAGAGCTGGCGATGGACGTGGCCAAGACCGCGCTAGCCGAGTTCGGGCGGCAGGAGGGAGAGCTGCTGTACGTGCAGCGAGCGACGCCGGCCCGGCAAAAGCTCTGGGCAGAGCAGCGGGTGACCCCGCGCGGCATCGATCGAGAAGTGGTCGAGATCATGCATCGCACGCACATGGGCGTTGATCAGGATGCCGAGAGCATCCTAGGCCAAGTAGTGCGCGCGGCGTTGGCTGACGGGTGGGGCGGGTCCATGCTGGCCACCGATATCAGCGATATCCTGTTTGGCACCCCTAGCCCGCTTCAGAGCCAAGTGAACCTGGGCGTGCTGAAAGAGGACGAGGTCAACGTCGTGGTGCACGGCCACGAGCCCACCCTATCGGAGATGATCGTGGCGGCCTCGACCGATCCGGAGCTGTTGGCCTATGCCCAGGAAAAGGGTGCCAAGGGCATCAACCTGGCAGGAATCTGCTGCACCGCCAACGAGGTGCTCATGCGGCACGGGATTCCTCCCGCTGGGAACTTTTTGTCGCAGGAGCTGGCTATTGCCACCGGCGCTGTGGAGGCCATGGTGGTCGACGTGCAGTGTATCATGCAGGCGCTGGCGGGCGTGGCTTCCCAGTTCCATACGCTGCTCATCACCACGTCACCCAAGGCCAAGATCGAAGGCGCGACACACATGGAGTTTGATGAGCACCATGCCTACTCGGCGGCAAAGCGGATTCTGAAGGCCGCTATCGATAGGTACCCGCAGCGCAAGAGGGCGCACATCCCGCATACGCTGGAGGAGCTGGTGGCGGGTTTTTCGCACGAGTATGTGCGCTACATGCAGGGTGGGCTCTACCGGGGCTCGTTCCGCCCGCTCAACGATGCCGTCGCTGCCGGACGCATCCGCGGCTTGGCGGGGGTGGTGGGCTGCAACAATGCGCGTGTGGCTCAGGATGTGGGCACTACCGAGATCGTGCGAGAGCTGATACGCAACGACGTGCTGGTCGTCGTGACCGGCTGCGCGGCGACCGGAGCGGCCAAGTACGGCTATCTCCGGCCGGAGCTGATGGCCGAAGCGGGGGCCGGCCTGCGCGAGGTGTGTGAAGCGATCGGAATACCGCCTGTTTTGCACGTGGGCTCTTGCGTGGACAACTCGCGCATCCTGACCATTCTGACGGAATGCGCCACCGAAGGCGGGTTGGGTGACGACATCTCGGATCTGCCCGCCGTGGGGGTGTGCCCCGAGTATATGTCTGAGAAGGCTCTCTCGATTGGGACCTACTGCGCCGCCTCGGGGGCATACGTGCTCTTTGGGCTGCCCTCGCCGGTGGCTGGCAGCCCGGAGGTAGTCGGGCTGATGAACGAGGGCTGGATGAAACGCTTTGGCGGCGGTATCGAGTTCGAACCCGATATCGCTGCACTCATCGCCAAGGCGCTGGACAAGATCGACGCCAAGCGCGAAGCCTTGGGGCTGGCCGAGTATGATCCTGCTCGTTTTGGGCAGAGTGGCGATCGGTTGATAGCGGAGCTGGGCGACCGGGTCGCTGAGGCGGCACTGGCGGGCGCCCATACGACGTCCGGCACGGCAGAGAGCTAGGAGAGGTTGAGACATGTCCAGGTACATTGCCAAGGCCGCCTCGCGCGGCGCTCAGCGAATCGTCGTCGAGGCCGAGGAGATGCTCAAGTCCGCACTGGACGAGATGGGGCCAGACACGCCGGTGGCATTCCCCAATACCGCCTACTATTTGCCGGTGACTCTCGGGTTTACTGGCATGGAGGTGGACACGCTTGGTGGGCTGGAACCGGTGCTGGCCCATGCCCACAAGCTGCTGCATCCGGTGCCCAGCGATAGCGTCTGGCTTCCCTATCTGGGTGAGACTTTGGATTGTGGCGCGGCCACCCTGCTGGCCATGGAAGCCGTCGAGGCGATCCGATTTGCTCGCGGAGAGCAACCCGAGCCGGTTCCGGGGCTGCAGCTCACGGGTACTTCTTTTACCAGCCCCGATGCCGGCGATGGAAATGGCGATGGGCACGCCAACGGTCCCATCGACGATATCCAGTTGCGATCGTGGGGCATCCAGCTCGTGGATGGGCGCATGCCCGGCTTTGCCGCCCTGGTGGGGGCGGCCCGGAGCAACGAGGCCGCTGTGGCCATCGTCCGAGAGCTGCAGCAGCGCAACATTCTGGTGTTCCTCTCGGGCAACGTGAACGGCAGAAGCATCATCCACCAGCTACAAGAAGAGGGTGTCGAGATGGGGTACGATACCTACATCGTGCCCTTTGGCACCGACACGCTCTCGGCCATCTATGCCCTCGGCTTTGCCACCAGGTCGGCGTTGACCTTTGGCGGCATGTCGGGCGGGCAGATCCGTGACATCCTGCTCTATAACAAGTTCCGAGTTTTCGCCTTTGTGTTGGCTCTGGGAGAGGTGGACGATCTCAAGTATGCGGCTGCGGCTGGAGCCATCAACTATGGTTTCCCCACCATCGCTGATACGGCCATCCCGCAGATCCTGCCCACAGGCGTTACTGCCTATGAGCACGTGGTCAGCATGCCCTTTGACGACATCCCCGGCGAGAGTGACTCGGAAAAAGCGCGACGGCTGGTACAGCGCTGCATCGAGGTACGCGGCGTCAAGATCAAGATCACCGAGGTGCCCATCCCAGTGCCGTATGGCAGTGCCTTTGAGGGCGAGCGGGTGCGGCGAGCTGACATGCGCGTCGAGTTTGGTGGTCGTGACGCTCAGGCGTTCGAGTACCTCCGTATGGCTGATCTCGACGAGGTCGAGGACGGCAAGATCGAGATCGTAGGTCCAAGCTTTGACGAGATCGAGGACGGCGGCGCCATGGATGTTGGCATCGTGGTGGAGGTGGCCGGGCGTCAGATGCAAGAGGATTTCGAGCCCGTGCTCGAGCGGCAGATTCACTACTTTGTCAATGGGGCTTCGGGGGTTCAGCACATCGGCCAACGCGATATCACCTGGATACGCGTGTCCAAGGGTGCGGTCGAAAAGGGCTTTGAGCTCAAGCATTTCGGAGACATCCTGTATGCGCGTTTCCATGCCGACTTTGGCGCCATCGTTGACAAAGTGCAGGTGACGCTCTACACGGAGCGCGAGGCCTTTGAGCGGTGGCTGGACAGGGCTCGCGATGCCTACCAGGCACGAAACGAGCGGCTGGCCGATATGGTGGATACCTCCGTCGAGGTGTTTTACTCGTGTACACTCTGCCAGAGCTTTGCTCCCAACCATGTCTGCGTCGTGTCGCCGGAGCGGCTAGGCCTGTGTGGCGCGTACAACTGGTTGGACTGCAAGGCTTCGCATCAGATCAATCCGACGGGCCCCAACCAGCCGATCCAGAAAGGGATCTGCGTTGATGCCGACTATGGCGTGTGGCAGGGGCCCAACGAGTTTGTCTATCAGAACTCGCACCAGTCGGTGGAGCGGGTCACCATGTACTCGATCATGCAGGATCCCATGACGGCGTGTGGGTGCTTTGAGTGCATCGTGATGGTGGTGCCCGAGGCCAACGGGGTCATGGTCGTATCACGTGAGGACCCCAGCATGACGCCGGCAGGCATGACCTTTTCGACGCTGGCAGGCGTGGCCGGTGGTGGGCTGCAGACCCCGGGCATGATGGGTATCGGCAAGTACTATCTCGTCAGCAAAAAGTTCATCTCCGCCGAGGGCGGCTTTACGCGGGTCGTGTGGATGTCGAGCATCCTCAAGGAATCCATGAAGGAGGAGCTCGAGGAAGTCTGTCAGAGGGAAGGCGACCCGGATCTCTTGGACAAGATCGCTGACGAGCGTAGCGTGACGACGGTGGAGGAGTTGCTGCCCTTCCTGGAGGAAACCGGCCATCCGGCCTTGACGATGGATCCGATCCTGTAGCGGATCAGCCACCAACGAGAGGAGGCTCTGCATGCCTGTCACGATGCCTGATGTGAAGGAAAAGTGGGTTGGGACGATCCAGGAGGTGGTCTTGGGTGCCACGTCCAGCGAAGGCGGCAGCCGATCCAAAACGGTGACCGTCGGCGGAGAGACTGGACTGGCGTTCGCCCATTTCGAGAGCGCCATGCCGCACCGGCCGGTCGTGGCGGTCGAGATCAGCGACCGAGCGCCTGACGATTGGGCGCCCCCGCTCATCCAGGAGTGGGGCGATGCGGTCCGAGACCCCGCCACCTGGGCAGCCCGTGCGGAGGAGCTGGGCGCGGACCTGATCTACTTGATGCTCGATAGCGCCCACCCGGAACGGGGCGATACAGGGGCTGCCGAAGCGCGAGCCGTGGTGCGTGCAGTGCTAGATGCCACTGGCCTTCCGCTGATCATCGTGGGGCCGGGGCAGCCGGAAAAGGACAACCAGGTGCTGGTGGCCGCCGCCGAGGAGGCGGCAGGCGAGCGGGTGGCGTTAGGAAACTGCGAGGACGACAACTATCGCACCCTCGTGGCCGCAGCGTTGGCCAGCCACCACCTGGTGGTGGCTCGAAGCCCCATCGACGTGAACCTGGCCAAGCAGCTCAATGTGCTCATCACTGACATGCGTCTGGATCTCGATCGCATTCTGATGGACCCGACCACTGGTGCGCTCGGGTACGGGATCGAGTACACCTACTCGGTCATGGAACGGTTGCGCCTGGCAGCCCTCACGGGGGACAAGGTGCTTCAGCTCCCCATGCTGGTGACCGCGGGCTATGAGGCGTGGCGGTCCAAGGAGACGCGCACCGATCAAGGGGTGCCGGAGGCTTGGGGCGATTGGCGCCAACGTGGCGTGCTATGGGAAGCCAACACAGCGATGACCCTGCTGCAGGCTGGTGCGGATGTGATCACCATGCGCCATCCCCGGTCGATCTCACTGGTGCGCGATGCCATCGACCAGCTCATGACAGATGCCTAGAGGGGGGTTGGTGTCGTTCGAGCACGCCACTTGATAAAGGAGCGATGAAATGGCATTGAGTGGCCTAGCGATCTACAAGTTGTTGCCCAAGACGAACTGCAAGGAGTGTGGGTTCCCCACTTGCCTGGCGTTTGCTATGAAGCTGGCTGCCCTGCAGGTGGAGCTCAGTGACTGCCCATACGTATCCGATGAAGCCAAGGAGCAGCTCGCAGGAGCATCGGCTCCCCCCATTCGCCTCATCACCGTGGGCAACGAAGACCACAAGATCGAGGTGGGCAATGAGACCGTGCTGTACCGCCACGAAAAGACGTTCTATCACCAGCCAGGCCTATTCTACCGCTTGAACGCAGGCCTCTCGGACGAGGAATTCAGTGAGCGCCTGCACGAGATAGCCAGCTACAGAGTGGATCGTGTGGGCCAGGAGCTGCGACCAGAGGGTGTGGCACTCTCGGATGGAGCGCTCTCGCCGGAGCAGTATGCCCGTCGAGCCAAGCAGGCCGCGGACGCCGGCGCGCTGGTGATCCTACAAACCGAGAGCGCAGAGGCGGCCGATGCGGCCTGTGCCGAGCTGGGCGGCGCCAAGCCGTTGATCTATGCGGCTACGGCTGATAACTGGGAAGCGATGGCGGCTGTGGCGGCCAAGCACCACGTGCCCCTGGCGGTGCGCGGCACGGGCGATCTGGATCAGCTCGCGGAGCTGGCGCAGCAGGTCGCAGGCAAGGGGGCTGAGGATCTGGTGCTGGATAGCGGGGCGCGTGGTTGGGCTGACACGCTGAATCATCTGACGCGCATCCGCCGGGCCTCCATTCGAAAGGGGTTCCGTGCGGTAGGCTATCCCACCATCACTTTTCCAGGTGAGGGCGTCGAGAGCGCTGAGGAAGAGGCGCTGCTGGCCGCCCAGCAGGTGGCCAAGTACGCTGGCTTTGTGGTGATGGACAGCTTTGACCCTGCGGCGCTCTACTCGTTGCTGACCTTGCGGCAGAACATCTACACGGACCCGCAAAAGCCGATCCAGGTGAGCCCTGGGCTCTATCCGATCGGCGATCCGACGCCCGAAGCTCCTCTCCTGGTGACCACGAACTTTTCTCTCACCTACTTTTCGGTCGCGGGCGAGGTCGAGGGGAGCGGGATTCCGTCGTGGCTGCTCATCGCGGACGCTGAGGGCATGTCGGTTCTCACGGCCTGGGCGGCGGGCAAGTTCGACGCCGAGGGCATCGCCAAGGCTGTCAACACCATGGGCGTTCTGGACCAGGTCTCGCATCGACGCATCGTCATCCCGGGCTTTGTGTCCACCATCTCAGGGGAGCTGGAGGAAGAGCTGCCTGACTGGGAGATTCTGGTCGGCCCGAGAGAGGCCATCGCCATTCCGGGCTATCTGAAGCAGATCACGAGCGGCGCCTAGCCGTGGCCAGCCCGATGGCGAAGAGAGCCTGACGGGCTGAGGGGAGGCAATCATCGAGAGACGATGCCGTGTGAGCATGGAGCCGAGCGGCCATGTGGCGGAGGTGGTCGCCGGCTCGTTGCTGCACGAGGCCCTGGAGGCCGGAGGGATTCGCCTCGCTCTCCCTTGTGGCGGGCAGGGGCGTTGCGGTCGGTGTGTCGTGGTGATCCGCGAGGGCGATGTCCGCAGGCGGTCGACGGCGCGCCTGACCGACGAGGAGGTACGCCGTGGCTATGCCCTGGCGTGCCAGACGGTCGTGCTAGGCGATGTGACCGTATGGGTACCGCCCGAGGCCGGGGAGCTCGAACGCCCCGAAAGCGCGTCGCGCCCTGCCAAAGAAGCCGCCGACGTCATGATCTGTGCGCACGACGTCGCCCCCTGGGTGGTCCGTTACGGGCTCGACATACCGCCGCCCTCGCTGGACGACAACACGCCCGATCTGGAGCGTGTGCAGCGCGAACTGGCTCGCCAGCACGGGGTCCGCGATGCGCTTCCTACCACCTCGCTGCTGCGTCGGTTGCCGACCGTCGTGCGCGACGCCGATTGGCAGGTCGCGGCGACGGTGGACAGCCCGCGTCTGCTGACAGGCGGCGTGGGGCCGACGCGTTTGGTGGGGCTGACTGCCGCCCAGCCGCCGGAGCACGCGTTGGGCCTGGCGATCGATATCGGCACCACGAGCGTGGTGACCTATCTGGGAGACCTGGAGACGCGTGCGGTGTTGGACCATGCCTCGGCCTATAACGGGCAGATCGCTTGTGGCGATGACGTGATCTCTCGCATCATCTATGCCAAGGAGCCGTCTCGGCAGCAGGAGCTACAAGACCGGGTGGTGGCCACCATCAACGGGCTGGTGGACGAGATGGTTGATCGCGGTGCTGGGGAAGGACGGTGCGTCTCGCCGGAGGAGATACGCTGGGTGACGGTGGCTGGCAACACGACCATGACACAGCTCTTTTTGGGGATCGATCCCCGCTTCATTCGGCTGGAGCCCTATGTGCCCGCGGCCGGGCGCTATGTGCTGGTGCCAGCTGGCGAGGTGGGGCTGCGCGCGCACCCCGACGCGTTGGTAGATTGCATGCCAGTGGTGGGCGCTTACGTCGGCGGCGACATCACGGCGGGCGTGGTCCGTGCCGGGCTGCATGAGCAAGAGGGTGTCTCGCTCTTTATCGACATCGGCACCAACGGCGAGATGGTGCTCGGGAACCGGGACTGGTTGATCTGCTGCGCGTGCTCGGCTGGCCCAGCCTTTGAGGGGGCGGGCGCGGCCTCGGGAACGCGGGCGGTGCCGGGCGCCATCGAGGAAGTGTGGATAGATCCGCGAACGTTGGAGCCAACCTGGACTACCATCGGGGCCAAGCCGCCGGTGGGCATCTGCGGCTCGGGCATGATCTCGTTGCTAGGCGAGATGGCAACGACGGGCGTCATCGACAAGGGCGGCCACATCGTGGCAGAGGGCTGTCGAATCCGGCCAGGGAGCAACGGTCGGGAGTATGTGGTGGCTTGGGCGGCGGAGACGGGCCAGGCCGCCGGCGGGCGTGACGTGGTCCTTACCGAGACCGATATCGAGAATCTGCTGCGGGCCAAGGCTGCCGTCTATGCTGGGCTGGCGGTGCTGGCCGAGAGCGTCGGCCTGGGCGTGACCGATGTCGAGCAGGTCATCATCGGGGGGGCCTTTGGTCGCCATCTTGACGTCGAGAAGGCGATCCAGATCGGCCTGCTACCCGACATGGACTGGGACCGGTTCACCTATCTGGGCAACACCTCGGTGCAGGGCGCCTATCTGGCGATGACTTGCCGCGAACACCGCGCTCTGGTGGACGAGGTAGCGCAAAAGATGACCTATCTGGAACTAAGCGCCGACAACCGCTTCATGGATGCCTTTACCTCGGCGCTGTTCATCCCGCATACGGACGAAACGCTGTTCCCGTCAGTGCGGCGAGCCCAGGGGGACCCGGGACGCAGGCACGGGAGGTCGAGATGACCAGGACGTTGGCCGTGGTCGGCAAAGGGGGCACTGGCAAGACCACCCTGGCTGCCTTGATGATCAAGCGTCTGGTGGCACGAGGCGAGGTGCCGATCCTGGCCATCGATGCAGATCCCAGCGCCAATCTGAACCTAGCTCTGGGGATGCCGTTGCACCAAACGGTTGGGCAGATTCGTGAGGAGACGCAGGAGCAGGTGTCTGGTGGAACGTTTGCCACGGGGATCAGCAAGCCCGATTGGTTCCGCTACCAGATTCTGGATTGCTTGGAGGAAGGCGAGGGAGATGGTTTGCTGGGCTCGGTGGATCTGCTGGCCATGGGAAGGCCCGAGGGCCCAGGCTGCTACTGTGCTGCCAACCACATGCTCCGGCAAGCCATCGACGCCTTGGGCGACGCCTATCGCAGCGTGGTCATCGACAACGAAGCGGGCATGGAGCATATCAGCCGGCAGACCACCCGCGATGTAGACTGGCTCCTAGTCGTGAGCGATCCCACCGTGCGTGGTCTGGACGCGGCGCAGCATATCGTGGGCCTGATCGCATCGCTGGGAACACGGATCGCCAACGCGGGCTTGGTGGTGAACCGGGTTCGGGGCGAGCTGCCGGCGGCGCTGGCCGAGCGCGTCAGCCGAGTGGGCGTTCCGCTCTTGGGCACCTTGCCCGACGATCCGGACGTGGGCGAGTGCGACGCGCTCGGACGGCCGCTGGTTAGCCTGCCGGAGGAGGGAGCCATTTACCGGGCTGTGGCCGCGCTGATCGATCGTTACTGGACCGGCGATGGCGAGCGGCAGCAGGTGTGACGGGAATGGGTACGCGGGCCTCGTGCCTCGGGGCCGAACGAGTCTACTATACCCTAGCGCGCCGCCAAGGATGCGCGAAAAAGGAGGTACGACGTGCTGATCATTGGTGAGAACATCCACATTATCGCGCCCCGGGTCAAACAGGCCGTTCAGGATCGCGACACTGCAGCCATGCAAAAGCTAGCGGTGTCTCAGGTGGAAGCAGGCGCTCATCTGCTGGATCTCAACATTGGCCCGCAAAAGCGCCAAGGGATCGAGGTCATGAGCTGGCTGGTGGATGCGGTCCAGCAGGTAACGGATGTGGGTCTTTCTCTGGATACCACAAACCTGGCAGCCATCGAGGCGGGCCTGAAGCTCGTGAAGCGGCAGGCGGTGATCAACTCGACCTCGGCCGAGCCCGAGCGTCTCGAGAAGGTGCCACCGGTGGCGGCCGCCTACGGGGCCAAACTGATCGCGCTGACCATGGGCAAAGGGGGCATCCCGCTGACGGCCGAGGAACGCGTGACCATCGCCATCGAGCAACTGGTGCCGCGGGCCATGGAGGTGGGCCTCCCCATGGACGACCTATTGCTAGACCCCCTGGTTCTGACCGTGGCGGGTTGCCAGGAGTACTGTCCCCATGCTGTCGAGGCGGTGCGGTATATCAAGCAGGGCATGGATCCCGCGCCGCAGACTGTGTGCGGGCTGAGCAACGTCTCCAACCACGTGCCGGCCGAAGGCCGCAGCCTGCTGAACCGCGTGTATCTGGTCAAACTCATGGCGGTGGGGATTGACGCGGCCATTGCGGATCCTCTGGACCAGGAGCTGATGGAGACGATCCGCATTATCGAGGAGCGCGATGATAGCACGCCGGTGGGAGCGCTGCTGCTGACGTTGCATGACCGCACGGCTGCCATGGAGGAGCTGGAGCCCTCCGATGTGGATATGGACGATCCCGCCCAGGCGGATATCTGGAAAACGGTGCAGGTGTTGGAGAACAAGATCATCTATAGCGAGGCGTACCTGCGGGCGTAAGCGCAACCTGATGGTGTGATGGAGGTCGGGGCGGCGTGGCGCTGGCGCCGCCCCGGTGTGCCAGGTACGCGGTGAAGCTGCCGAGGGTGTAGTCGTAGTGCTCGATGGTCCTAGGCGTGCAGCGCATGGCCTCGCGCGACAGA
>CAZUZB010000054.1:0-15661 GCA_964624695.1 uncultured Anaerolineales bacterium
CGCTTGCGCCCATATCGCATCAGGTGTATACTTGATAAACTGACTAAAGATATATCCTCGCAGGCGTGAGACCTGCCAAGGGGTGTCTATGGCCGAGCAAAAGATCGAGCTTGACGTCACCGGCATGACCTGCGCTTCGTGCGTGAACCACGTGCAAAAGGCCCTGGAGCGCGTTGGCGGCGTGGACCGCGTCAGCGTGAACCTGGCCACCGAGCGGGCCAGCGTCTGGCTGAGCACCGAGGACCCCATCACGCCAGCACTGGTAGCAGCGGTTCAGGATACCGGCTATGGCGTTCGCAGCGAGCGGACCGAGTACCGCATCGAAGGGATGAGCTGTGCGGCCTGCGCTGCGGCGGTGGAGCGCGCCCTCCGCGCTTTGCCGGGGGTTACCGAGGCCACGGTCAACCTGGCGACGGAACGCGCGACGGTTCAGCGGCTACCCGGGGGCGCCACGGACGAGGCGATCCGCCTGGCCGTGGCCCATGCGGGCTACCAGGCCATCCCCGCCCGCGAGGATGCGCAGGATCAAGAGGTGGATCCATCCGAGGCCAAGGTGCAGTTGGCGCGACGGCGCATGCTGATCGCCTGGGCGTTGACCATTCCCATCGTGGCCTGGATGATCCCCGAGATGATCTGGGGCATCGCCTGGCCGAACATGATGGTGTTCCATCTGGGTATGGTGCTGCTGGCGCTGCCCGTGTTGGCTTGGGCCGGCAGGCAGACCTATCGCAGCGGCGTGATCGCCGCCCTTCACGGCTATGCCAACATGGATACCCTGATCACTCTCGGCACGGTGGCATCGTTCCTGACCGGGCCAGCGTCCTTTGTGTGGCCAGTGGCAAACTATGCCGGCGTGTCGGCCATGATCATGGCCTTTCATCTCACCGGCCGCTACATCGAGGAGACCGCCAAGGGTCGCGCCTCCCAAGCTATCCGCAAGCTGATCGAGCTGGGAGCCAAGAGCGCCCATCTGCTCCGGGACGGTGTCGAGGTGGAGGTGCCGCTCGAGCAGGTGGCCGTCGGGGATGTGCTGGTCGTCCGCCCTGGTGAAAAGATACCCACCGATGGCGAGGTTGTCGCCGGCGAGAGCGCCGTGGACGAATCCATGGCCACCGGCGAGCCATTGCCCGTGCACAAAGGCATCGGCGATGGCGTGCTTGGCGCCACGGTGAACCAGACCGGCTTGCTGCGCGTGCGCTCCACCCGCGTGGGCAAGGATACCTTCCTGGCGCAGGTGATCCGCCTGGTAGAAGAAGCCCAGGCCACCAAGGTGCCGGTGCAGGCCTTTGCCGACAAGGTGACGGGCGTTTTCGTGCCCATCGTCCTCGGCATCGCCCTGGTGACCGCCCTGGCCTGGCTAGCCTTGCCGCAGGGCATGCGCAGCCTGGTGGCGGCTGGCAGCTTTTTGCCCTGGGTGCGCCTGGATCTCACCCCCCTCACCCTGGCCATCGTGGCCGTCGTCGCGGTGCTGGTCATCGCCTGCCCTTGCGCATTGGGCCTGGCCACGCCTACCGCGCTGATGGTGGGCAGCGGGCTAGGAGCCGAGCATGGCATCCTGATCCGCACGGGCGCCGCCATCCAGATTCTGCGTGACGCCGACATTATCATCCTGGACAAGACCGGCACCCTCACCCAAGGCAAGCCCGAGGTGACCGACGTCGCGCCCCTGGCAGGCACGCCGAACGACCTGCTGCAGCTAGCCGCTTCCGCCGAGCTGGGCTCGGAGCATCCTCTGGGCGCCGCCATCGTGGACCATGCGCGCAGCCTCGGTCTCGAGCCGGACGACCCACAGGGGTTCGAGGCGCTGGGAGGACGCGGCGTTGCCGCCATAGTCGATGGCCGCGTCGTGCTGGTGGGCACCCGTGACCTTTTGACCGAGCACGGAATTCCCTCCCAGGAAGCTGAGCAGACCTTGCAGCAGCTTGAGGAGCAAGGCAAGACCGCCGTGCTGGTCGGCGCGGGAGGAGAGTTGCGCGGGGTCATCGCTCTGGCCGATGCCCTCAAACCCGAGGCCCCGCAAGCCATGGCCGAGCTGCAACGCATGGGCATCAAACTGGCCATGATCACCGGCGACAACGAGCGCACCGCCCGCGCCGTCGCCCAACGCCTGGGCATCAGCGAGGTGGCGGCCGGCGTGCTGCCCGACGGCAAAGCTGAAGCCGTCAAGCGCTATCAAGACCAGCACGGCATCGTGGTGTTCGTCGGCGATGGCATCAACGACGCGCCCGCCCTGGCCCAAGCCGATGTGGGCATCGCCATCGGCACGGGCACCGACATCGCCATCGAGAGCAGCGACGTGACCCTGGTTCGCGGTCATCTGGATGCTCTGATCGAGGCGGTCAACCTCAGCCGAGTGACCTTTCGCAAGATCCGCCAGAACCTGTTCTGGGCCTTTTTCTACAATGTCATCATGGTGCCGCTGGCAGTGATCGGCTGGATGCATCCGCTGCTGGCCGAGATCGCCATGGCTAGCTCGTCGGTGACCGTGGTGACCAACGCCAACCTGCTGCGCCGCGTCGATATTCGCCCTTCCTACGCCAAACGAGCCTGATCCCCACCGACGACGCCGTTTGGCGCAGAGCGTCGACACGCCTATCCTAGGCGCGCCTATCCTAGGCGTCGACGCTTACAGTCCGAGTCAAACGACCATGCACGATCATCATCATGAACATCACGCCCCCCAGGGCGTGGTCAACCTAAAGACAGCCTTTTGGCTGAACCTATCCTTCACCCTCATCGAGCTGGTGGGCGGCTGGTGGACCGGCAGCCTGGCCATTCTCTCGGACGCTCTGCACGACCTGGGCGATAGCGTCTCCCTGGCGCTGGCATGGCGCCTGGCCCACTATAGCGAGCGGGAGGGCGATGGCCGCTACTCGTACGGCTATCGTCGCTTTACTGTGCTCGGCGCCCTGGTCAACATCGGCTTGCTGGTGGGCGGAAGCCTCTTTATGCTCTCCGAGGCCATCCCGCGCCTCTGGCAACCCGAGATGCCCGACGCCCGAGGTATGCTGGTCTTGGCCCTCCTGGGCATCGCTGCCAACGGCGTGGCCGCGCTGCGCCTGCGCCACGAGCATTCTCTCAATGCCCGCACGGCCGCCCTGCACCTTTTCGAGGATCTACTCGGCTGGCTGGCCGTATTGCTGGTCAGCTTGGTGCTTCTCATTGCCGAGCTGCCCATCCTAGACCCGATCCTCTCCATCGTCATCAGCCTCTTTGTGCTCTACAATGCAGGGCGGTACCTCTACCAAGCGGGGCAGCTGCTCCTGCAACGCGTGCCGCCTGGCCTTGACTTGGCAGACCTGGAGAGACGCCTGAGCCAGGTTCCTGGTGTCACCGCCGTGCATCATACCCATCTCTGGTCGATGGATGGCGAGCACCATGTCTTTAGCACGCACCTGGTGGTCCCGCGCGAGACATCCCAGGCCGAGGCCATCGAGGCCAAGTGCGCCGCCCGCGAGGCGCTGGAAGGGATCGATATCGAGCACGCCACCATCGAGATCGAGTACGAGGGCGAGGTCTGCGGAGCCAAGCCGGCGCACGTCTATCGCAGCTAGTCGCGAGCCCGCCACACCAGGAGAGCCAGAACCCTTGGACCCAGTCACCATCGCCTTGACCGCCATCGCCCTGGCCATGGATTCCTTCAGTGTCTCAATCTGCGGCGGCAGCCTGCTGAGCCCGGATTGCCAACGGGCGCGGGTTGCTGGGCAGACCGGGCTGATCATGGGAGGCTTTCAGGCCGCCATGCCCCTGACCGGCTGGCTGGGTGCCGGACTGCTCTCTCACAGATTCGCAGCCGTCGATCACTGGATCGCCTTTGGACTGCTGGCGTTCATCGGCGGGCGCATGGTGTATGAAGCGCTGCATCCCGCCTGCGACTCGAGCATTAACCTGAGCCATTGGTCCACGCTGGCGGTTCTGGGCGTGGCCACCAGCATCGATGCGCTGGCCGTAGGCATGAGCTATGCCTTTGTTGGATACGCCATCCTGGTCCCCATCCTCGTCATCGGCCTGGTCGCTTTCAGCTTTTCCTACGTGGGCGTCCTTCTTGGGGCGCGGGTGGGCACACTGCTCCGCGATCGGGCTCCCCTGCTGGGAGGGCTCTTGCTGATCGCTCTCGGGGCCCGCATTCTGGTCCAGCACCTGGCAGCCACGGGCGTCTAGCGGCAAGAAAGAACATGGGCAGCGCCTGGCACTGCCCACGGGGTTGGGAGCTATCTGGTTTTCCGCCCAACGAGCTACTCGCCCGACGCGCCCTTGCCGCGAATCGACCAGCCGATGAACAGCAGCGCGGCGATATACACCACCCACTGGATCACGCCGGCCATCTGGTTCAGCATCCCAAAGAGATTGCCAAACAACCGGTTGATGTGAGTCTCCTGGATGAACTCGAACGCGGTGGTTAGGCCATAGAGCCCAATGAGCACCGCCACAAAGAGCGCGCCCGCTGAGGCGATGGTCTCGTCGTCAACCAGCCGTTGCAGCAGATCCTTTAGCGGCTTGCGCAGCCAAAAGATCAGGCCCGCTGCGATCGCCAACGCCAGCAGAAACCCCACGATCCCTACCAGAATCCGCACGAACATCGTGACCTCCTCTCCACGTCAACCACCACCAAGCCGCATCCGCCCACACCCAGCCAGTATCTCACCACGGACCATCCGTGGCAAGGCCGCGCCCGCAAGAACCGCGTGTCGCGCGTGCGCCTAGCGACCGTCAAGCTTGAGCAGGCCCTCCTCATAGGCGCGATACCGCTGGCGCAACGCCACATAGGCCTCCGTGTGCGCTGGCCGCGGCTCGTAACGACGCTGAGGGCGCACCACCGCATCGCTGGCATCACGAACGCTGGAGTAGACGTTGCCACCGACGCCCGCCAGCATGGCCGCGCCCAACGGCGCCGGGTACAACACGCCCGTCTCCTCCACACCCAACCCCACCACGTCGGCCGCCAACTGCAACCAAGGCTCGGAGCGCGCGCCCGGCCCTGTGGCTCGTAGCGTCTCCAGCGAGACGCCAGCCTCGCGCAGCGCGTCCAAGCCCGGCAAGCAGGCCAGCATCGCCCCCTCCAAAAAGGCCTTGACCACCTCGCCGCGCGTGGTTCGCCCACTGATCCCCCAGATGCCGCCGGTCGAGGCCACCGTCTCGCCCAGCAATGCCTCCTCCGCAGGGGGGAATGCCACCAGGCCCGTCGGCTCAGCAGGCATCTCTTCCATCAAACGACGATAGAAATCGTGCCCCCGGGCGGCGGCATCACGGGCCTCGTGCGCTAGCCAGGCGTCGCGCAGCCAATGCAGCACGCTACCGCCGGCTGGCGTCACCACGCGGCTCAGCCAACGGTCCGCGACTACATGCGGGACCGCGTTCAAGCCCCGCGAGTACAAGAGCCCCACGAGGGGGAGAGCCTCGTAAGCCGCCAAGATCGAGACCACCCGATCGAGCGACAGGAGACCCACGCCAGCATGCAGCGCCCCCACCCCAAGCGCCGCGCAGGCATAGTCCGCCCCTCCCAGCACGATACGGACGTCGCGACCGAGCCCCAGGCGATCGGCCAATGGCGGCGCAACGGTGCCTATCGGCGTCGCCGCGGGGGCGATCTCTGGCAGCTTGGCGTCGCTCAGCCCCGCCGCTCGGAGGACGTGGCCCGACCAACCGCCAACGGCCACATCCAGCATGTGCATCCCGGCCGCCATGGAGGGATCGACCAAACAAGCGCCGCCCAGCCGAAAAGAGACCAACGTCGCCAGAGGCACGGCCCGCCAGGTTCGTCCATAGAGCGAGTAATGCTCACGCCGCCAGCGAGCGAGGGTGCGCAGGGGAGACACGGTCGGTGGGCGATCCCCGAGAGCATTCACCACCTCATCGAGGGCCAGCCCCCCAAACCCGCCCGTTGGCTCTTCATCGGGGAGGGATGCCGCGCTCAGCGTGACGGGGGCTAGCGCGCCGCCCTCGGCCCCCAGCGGCACCAGCGCCAACGAGCTGGAGGTAATGCAGAGCGCTCGGGGACGATCGCTGCGCGTGCGCTGAACCGCTTCGGTCAGGGAAGCCTGAACGGCCTCCCACAGCCTGCCCTGGTCCAGCGATAGATCGCCGTTCTGAGCGCGCTCGGGCGCATAGCTTGCCCGCGCTTGCGCCAGGGGACGGCCGTCGTGAGAGATCGCCAGCACGCGGCAACCCGAGAGCCCGACGTCCACGCCGATGAGGCTCACACTCCACCCCCAACCGCGCCGCGCCGACGCCGCATGAACCCGCTTCCCCCCAACTGGCGCCCGAGGCGACGGCCTCTACTGCGGAGGTTTTAGCTCGCGAACCACCTCTTGTACCGCATCGCGCAGCTGGATGAACACCGCATGGACATCCTTGGTGGCATCCACATCTCGGAAGCCAAACTCCTGGCCCAGCTCATCGAACACCTTGAGCATGCGCGTCTGGTACTCGATATAGCTCTCGTAATAGTCCGAGTAGCCCAAAAAGTCCATACCCGATTCCCAATGATCGAACCCACGCGAATTGAGCACACGCGGCAAAAGCACGCCAGTGGTAGTACGGAGGTACAAGATGGCATCGGGCACCAAGGCAAAACCCATCAGTGAACGGATCCAGTCGGGATCGACGCCGCGCACGATGCAGCGCGCAAACAGCGAGTACATGTACCGGTCGGTGAGCACGACGAACCCCGCGCGCAGAGCCGGGATGATCTCGCGCTGCATGCGATCGGCAAAGTCCGCAGCATAGAACAGCGCCATGGTGAGGGCGCCCATGGTGTGCCCCGCCTTTGCCTGGGCGATGCCCACACTGGCCAGCTCGGAACGCCGCAGGCCGCTAAACGCCACGGCATAGCCCTCCGCCTCCAGCCACTCACGTAGCAGGGCGATCTGGGTCGAGCGCCCCACCCCATCGGGCCCCTCGAGAACGATCAGGCGCCCTGGCAAATAGTCTCGCTCGATATCGGGCAACCCCTTGCCATAGAACTTGACCTCTGTCATGCCTACGCTCCCGTTGTGGGGGTCATATCCAAGTATCGTCCTGACAAGCCTTCGGCCGAAACCGTGCGCCGCCACGGGCTCGCCTCGGCCCGCAGCGCGCCCTCCAGGTGGGGCAGGATTGTATCGCGGACCAGACGCTGCTGATCGACGATGGGCAACATCGCATCGATCACATGCAGGTCGCTTTCGTCCACGAGACGATCGTATTCGCGCAGGATGCGCCCCTGGAACAGACGGTAGCTCTCGAGTGGATCCTCGCTCAGGCCCAGGTCCATGCCCGCCTCGTACCACTTGAGCTTGGGCCTTCCCGTGATGATCCGGCGCAATGACTCATCCAGCCCCACCCGGAAATAGAGCGCCACGGTGGGGATGGCCGCGAACGAATAGACCTGGCGCACATATTCGGGATCCACACCCCGCGCCGCATCTCGCGCGAACGCCGTATAGATGTAGCGATCCGCCAGGACGATGGCCCCCGCCTTGAGAGCTGGCAGGATCTGCTGCTCAAACCGGTCGGCAAAGTCCACCGCATGGACCAGACAGAACGTCACGGGCGTGAGCAGTTGTTTCTTCTTGCCTCGCTTGGTGGTCGCTCGGACGATAGGCGAAGAGTTCCACTCGGAGAACCCGATGCAGTATCCCGAAGCCGAGAGCCACTTGCGGAGCAGATCAAGCTGCGTGCTCTTTCCCGAGCCATCGATGCCCTCAACCACGAATAGCTTGCCCGGCAAGGCCTGGCCGTTGGAAAGTCTCGCCATGGTCAACCATCCTTTTTATGTCAGGTCCACATCCAAGCAAGAGCGACAGCACCTCACACACGCCCGATAGTAGCAAGCCCCACCCTGCCCGTCAACGAGCCGTGCTCTCCCGAGCCCGCTGACCAGTTGCCAGACCGGGCAGAGACGCTAGAATAGTGGGGTATGGCAGGCCGCGATGGGGGGAAAGGTCACGTGGAGCGGAACGCACAAGGCACCGAGCGCCGTCCTCTGGTTGGGATGGGGGTGCTGGTCTTGCGTGGCGACCGAGTGCTGCTCGGCAGGCGCAAGGGGGCTCATGGCGCCGGATACTATGCGGCGCCGGGCGGGCACATCGAGTGGGGCGAGAGCCTGGCCGCCACCGCACGCCGAGAGGTTCACGAAGAGTGCGGCCTCGAGATCGAAAACATCCGGCTGCTATCTGTCGGCAGCTATCTATGGGGCCCCGACCGACACTTTGTGGACGTGGACGTGGTCTGCGAGGCCCCCTACGGTGAACCTCGTAACCTCGAGCCCGATCGATGCGAGGGCTGGGAATGGTTCCCGCTGGATGAGCTCCCCAGTCCGCTGTTCATCGTCACCGAGAACATGCTCGCCAGTCTGGCGAGCGGCGTCATCTCGGCGGATCTGGACGCGATCTACCAGCAACCACGGTTAGGCTGACCCGGCAGCGCCGTCGATAGGTCTACCGCAACGCGAGCAGAACTTGGCTTGCGCCCGGATGGGGCTGCTGCAGTGAGGACACGTTGGCGCAGGAGGGGCGAGGGTGACGCCACAGTGCGGGCAGAAGCGTAACCCGGGCTGGATCGGCTTGCCGCACGCCCGGCAATGGTCGCCCGCATCGCGAGCCACCGCTGCCTCGGCCTCCGCCTCCAAACGAGCCAGATCGGTCTCGAGCTCGCGTACCGTGCTGCGCAGTTCGACGATCTGGGAGCATAGCGGATCCAGCTCGGCCACCTGGAGCTTTTTCGCTTCGTGCAGAGCGACTACCTGCAAGCCGACGGCCGTCACCATATCAGTGATCTGCTCGTGCGTGCGCTTGATATCCGCCTTGGCACGGGCAACGGCTCGGCGGCGGTCGGAGACCTCCATCTGCTTGCGGAGAGCCTCGACAGTGGCTTTGAGCCCACCGGCACGATTGATGCTGGCAATCAGATCCTCAGCCTTGGTGCGAAAGAGATCGACGAGTTCGGACATATCCGTCCCCTCAATGATGTTTGCCTGTATACCTTACGCAGAAACGCCCGCAGAGTAGCGTGCACTCTGCACCATGATGCTTATCCCTGCCGAGCGTGCCGGGTGACAAGGAGGCTACCATGCCGAGCCATGACGGCGAAGAGTTTGCCGAGTACCAGCAGCCGAGCCAGCGACCGATCCTGATCATCGCCGTGGTGGCGCTCACCATCATGCTCGTCGCGGCATGTGCTGGCGTGTTCGTGTTGTACCGTATGGGCGCATTCGATGAGCTGCTAGCCGCCAAAACGCCCGAACCGACTGAGACCGCAGCACCACCAGCCACCGCCGAGGTTGCGCCCACCGGTACGCCGCCGCCTACCATTCTAGTCATGACCGCAACGCCCCAATCCATCGCCGCCACCGCAACTCCGGGAGCCACGTCCGCGGCCACGCTGGCGCCCACCTTGACGCCTGCCGTCTCGCCCACGCCAGAGGAGACCGCGACGGTAACACCAACCGAGACGGTCAGCCCATTGGCCGGACGGTTTGCCATCGAGTATCTCGGGTGCGAGCCGCACGGATCTGACATCGGCTCGGTCAAGGGTCAGGTGTTCGATCGCGATGGCAACGTCCTGGCCAATGCCTACGTGTGGATCACGCTGAACGGTTGGCCCTATGACACGCCGGCGCGCAGCAATGAGGCGGGCTGGTACGAGTTCTTTCTCGAAAAGGGGCTCAAGGTCAAGATCGTCTCTATGGTCGTCGAGGGCGAGGAGGTCGAGCTCGTTGGCCATGAGGATCTCGAGTTCAAGGCCCAAGGCGGCTGCTTTGAGCACGTGAATCTGCGGCAGCAGTAGCCCGATACCCAGGCGGGCGCTCCTTCAGGCGCCCGCCCCTCGCATCCGCAATCCCGGCTACCAGCTACGGATCTCCTCCAGAACGCGTCCCGGCTCCCAAGCCGTGTCGATCTCCGCCAGGCGCTGGTTGCCGATCTGGCTGGGAACAACGCGCGCCCCCACCTCCTGGTAAAAGGCGTTGCGGGCCTGACGCTCCGGCAGAGACTGCTTGGCCCACTCGCTCTGATAGCCCAGGCCGCAAGTTCGCGCCAGCAAGGTGTGCCCACAGCACCAGTCAGCTCCCCCAACCAGTTCGCGCCGGTACGGCGCCAAGGGCGCCGCGTCAAAGTCGTCCAGGACCGGCTGTCCGGCCTTGTTCATCTCGGTGCCGGCCACGATGGGCAGGTGCATAGCGCGCGCCGTCGCCATCAGCCGATCCAGCTCGCGAACCTTGGCCCGGCGTACCTCGACATCGCTCAAGTTCCAGTTGCGCTCTGGGATCACCACCACCCCGGCCACGCCATGCGCAACGTTCAGCTCTAGCAGCTCATCCAGGGCCGCCTCGCCTGCCGAGGATCCGTCCAACCAGGCCGCCAGTGGCAGCGCGCCACAAGCCAGAATGGCCTCTGCCACCGTCGCCAGGGGCGGAAATGTCGCCGGGCCGGGGGCAACATAGCCTACCCCCCCTTGCTTCATCAGCTTGGATCGGATCAGATCGTTGACCCCGGGCACCTCGCCCAGGCTGCCCGCCATCGTGGCCTGATCCACACCTAGCTTTTCTGCCCAGAACGCCACCAGCGCCGCCCGATCGGCCCAGACCCGCCGCGCCGCGGCATCATAGGCCACCAGCATGTGCCGCTCGGTGGCGTTCCCAGAGGGCGTCAGCGGGATCACGTCGGCATCATAATCGATAGCGACAGGATCGATATACGCGTTGATCCGATCGGCCATCTCGCGGTTGCGCACCTCGGCACCATCGCGCATCGCCTGGAGCACAGGCGCCGCAACCTCTGGCGGCTCTTGCGCCGGAAACCCCATCCCCACAAAGTAAAAGATGCCGGGCTCGCCGGGAGAGTTGATCTCGCGATCGGCGAATTCGGCCACGTACACCCGCGTCTCAAGGCCCGAGGACACCCGCATGTTCAGCCGATCGCAGACCCGGTAGGTCTCATCGAGCGCATCCAGCACATCAAAGTCCACCACCCCCAGGGCATGCCATCCCTGGCTCTTGGCCAGCCAGGCCAGGGATGCGGGAGAGTGCCCGTAGCCATTGTACGAGTAGAAACTATGGCAGTGCATGTTGACCACCGGTCGCTCCGCCGGAAAAGACAACGCACCGCGCTCAACGTCCGCCAGCAGCTCGTTCAGAGCCTGCTCGCGCACGGCGGGGTCCAGATCCAGCAGACGCTCGCAGCGTTCGTCAGCAGCCATCGGCCTCTCCTCTCTGTCGCGGGTGACGCGGTGCACGGCAGCAATATACCCGGCCGCCTTGGGGGCTGCAAATGCCCTCGGAGCTGACGGCAAGCGATGTTTGCCGCTGCCCCAAGAGCAGCTATAATCGTGTATCCGAGTGAGGAGAATCGCGTCTCCGCCGAGAGGAGCCAGCCCATGCTCAAGACACACACGTGCGGCGCGCTACGCGCGACCGACATCGGCAGCAGGGTCCAGCTTGCGGGCTGGGTCCACCGCCGCCGAGACCATGGCAACCTGATCTTTGTCGACCTTCGCGATCGCTGGGGGATCACCCAGGTGGTGTTCAACTCTAGCGCCGACGTCGACGTGCACCACCTGGCTTCCTCGCTTCGGAACGAGTACGTCGTGCAGGTGACGGGCGAGGTGCGCCGTCGCCCCGAGGGGCTCCAGAATCCTGGGCTCCCCACCGGCGAGATCGAGGTGGCCGCCACCGAGCTGGTCGTGCTCAACGAGGCCAAAACGCCTGTCTTTTACATCAACGAAGAGTCCGACGTCGACGAGAGCCTGAGGCTCCGGTACCGCTATCTAGACCTGCGCCGCCCGCGGATGCAGCGCAACATCATCCTGCGGCACGAGACGGTACGCTTTATCCGCAACTGGCTCTCAGACCGCGGCTTTCTCGAGATCGAGACCCCCATCTTGATCAAGAGCACGCCCGAGGGCGCTCGCGACTATGTGGTGCCGAGCCGCATCCACCGCCACAAGTTCTATGCGCTGCCCCAGTCGCCGCAGCAGCTCAAGCAGCTCCTGATGGTTTCGGGCTTTGAGCGCTACTTTCAGATCGCGCGCTGCTTCCGTGACGAGGACCAGCGCGCCGATCGACAGCCCGAGTTCACCCAGCTCGACCTGGAGATGTCGTTCGTGGACGCTGCCGATGTGATGCAGCTCAGCGAGGATCTCCTCATCGAGCTGGTCCCCGCCGTCAGCAGCAAACAGATCATGAGCGCGCCCTTCCCCAAGCTCACCTATCAAGAGGCCATGGAACGCTTTGGCAGCGATAGGCCCGACCTTCGTTTCGGCATAGAGCTGGCCGATCTGGGCGACATTGCCGCGCAGAGCGGGTTCCGCGTGCTCTCCGCTACGGTGGCAGAGGGTGGCGTGGCCAAGGCCATCTGCGTGCCCGGCGGCGCAGCCTACTCCCGCCGCGAGATCGATGCGCTCAGCGAGGACGCCCAGGCTCTCGGCGCCAAGGGGCTGATCTGGATCGCCTATGGCGAGGACGAGATCCGCTCCTCCGCCAAGCGTTTCCTCAGCGATGCCGAGTTCGTTGCCATCGCCGAGCGGACGGGCGCAGGTTCGGGCGACCTGGTTCTGATCGTCGCCGACGCCTGGCAGACGGCTTGCACTGTCCTGGGAAGTTTGCGGTCGCAACAGGGGCGTCGACTCGGTCTGGCCGACGAGGACGTTCTGGCCTTTGCCTGGATCACCGACTTTCCGCTCCTGGAGTGGGATGACGAGGAAGGACGCTACTCTGCGACCCATCATCCCTTTACCTCGGCGCTGGACGAGGACCTGCCCCTGCTGGAAAGCGACCCAGCTCGCGTCCGCGCCAAGGCGTACGATGTGATCTGCAACGGCTACGAGATTGGCGGCGGCAGCATCCGCATCCATCGCCGTGACGTCCAGTCGCGCATGTTCCGCGCCATCGGTCTGTCGGAGGAGGAAGCGCGGGCCCAGTTCGGGCATCTGTTGGATGCGTTCGAGTTCGGCGCGCCGCCCCACGGCGGCCTCGCCTGGGGCATCGCACGGTTGGTCATGCTGCTGGCGGGCGAGCCCAATATCCGCGAAGTCATGGCCTTTCCCAAGTCTCAGAACGCCATGGACCTGATGACCGACGCGCCCTCGCCCATCTCGGAGCGCCAGCTCAAAGAGCTGCACATCCGGCTGGACGACGATCATTCCTAGCTCGAGTTTGCGCCGCTTGAGACCTATGGTAGAATCTCGGCATAGGGCGGTCTCGGTCGCTCTAGCTGGACAGTGCCTGGTACACGCCGATGCGCGTGCAATTCTCGAAGGGGGGTGAGGCGAGCACAAGCACACGCAGCAACACGCCGCGACCATAGCGCCGTGGGATCTGGCTGCAAAGGGTGCCTGTGCAACGACACCGGATCATAACCGACCCGGCCGCCGTTTATCTGGGCCTTTGGCCCCGCCTGCGTGCCGTGGGCACGCCCTACCTTGAGAAAGGACACGAGCAAGGTGACACAGGTGCTTCGCCGTGATGGCGAGTCGTTTGAGGGACTCTTGCGCCGCTTTCGCAAAGAGGTGCAAGAGGAACGCGTTCTGTCCGAGACACGACGTCGGCGTTTCTACGAAAAGCCCTCGCAAGAGCGCAAGCGCAAAGCCGCCAAAAAGCTCCGCAAGAGCCGCCGTACTACCTTCAAGACCGAAGGCAGCACGCGCTAGATCGGCTACCTAGACCGTAACAGGGCGGGGATATCCCCGCCCTGTTCTTGTTTCCAGGCGTTACTCGGCGTCCGCTGCCACCGCCTCAGCAAACCGCCGCCCGAAAGCCTCGCCCTCGGCCAGTTGCGCGCGGGTCGCCGCACCGTTGAACTCCAGGGCGTCCCACCAATCCCACTTGAGATCCTCGGCTAGCTGCTGGCACTCTTTGCGGGCGCCGCCGCTCCAGCCATAGCTGCCAAAGTAACCCACCAGTCTGCGCTGGATGCGCTTGGCGCCGGCCAGACGCAGTGTCTCGGCTACCGGCGGGAACAGGTTGCCCTCATAGGTGGGTGCGCCGATCAGCACGCCGCGGCGGGTCCACAGCGATGGCAGAATATAGCTGCCGTGAGCGCGCGCCGCATCATAGATGGCCACCTGCAGGCCCGTGCTCGAGGCACCCTCAGCCACGGCGTTCATCATGGCCTCAGTGCTCCCGTACATGGAGCCGTATACCAGGGTGATGCCGGGATCGCCGGGCCCGGTGGCGTAAGCCGCCCAAGCCCGGTACAGCTCCACGATGCGCAAGGGATCGCTGCGCCACACCAGCCCGTGGGAGGGCGCGATCACGTCGATATCCAACCCGCCCAGCTTTTCGATGGCCATCAACGTCGGACGGCTGTACTTGGCCACGATGTTCACATAGTAGCGCAACGCCTCCCGCTCATAGAACGCGGGATCCGTGCATTGATCATCAAAGATGGTGCCGCGAAGCGCCCCATACCCGCCGAACGCATCGCAGGAAAAGAGCACCCGCTGCGTGGCCTCGTAGGTCACCATGGTCTCGGGCCAGTGAACAAAGGGCGTGTGGTAAAAGCGCAGCTCGCGCTGGCCCAGCGAGATGCTCTCCCCGTCCTCCACCACCCGCACCCGGTCGGTGATGCCATAGTAGGCCGCCAGCATCGCCTTGGCCTTGGGCGAAACCACAAACTCGGCGCGAGGCGCCAGGTGCTGCAACGCCCGCAACGATCCGGTGTGGTCCGGCTCCATGTGGTTCATCACCACATAGTCCAGCTCGGTGGGGTCTACCAGTTGCGCGAGCTGGTCAAAGAACGAACCCTCTTGGGCCGCCTTGGCCAAGTCCACTAGAGCCACCTTGTCGCTCTGGACCAGATAGCTATTGTAAGAGACGCCCTCGCTGGTGATGGGCCAAAGGCCCTCAAAGAGGTCGGTGGTGCGATCGTTGACGCCGATCCAGTGAATCCCAGGCTTGACCTGAATGGGAGGCATGGTCACTTACTCCTTGCGAACAGCTCTCGGCTGATGCGAGCATAGCATAGCTGCGCCGCCGATGCAATTCTCAAGTGATCGACCTATCAACCTAAACTATTTGCGCTCATGTGCGCCCGGACGTATCATGTATGGAGGAGCTTTGTCTGGAAGGAGGCGCCATGCAGATGCCCATCTACCTGGACTATAACGCCACCACTCCCATCGCGCCCGAGGTGGCCGAGGCCATCACACCCTGCCTGGGAGAGCTCTTTGGCAACCCCAGCAGCCCGCACAGCTATGGCATCGCCGCCAAGCGGGCGGTGGAGGGCGCGCGGGCCAACGTAGCCGCGATGCTCGGATGCAACCCCGACGAGGTGCTCTTTACCAGCGGCGGCACCGAGGCCAACAACCTGGCCATCATCGGCGTGGCACAGGCCCTGGGCGAACGTGGCCGTCACATCATCACCAGCTCCATCGAGCATCCGGCGGTGATAGAGCCGTGCCGTGCGCTCGCATCGCTCGGCTTTGCCGTAACCACCCTCCCCGTCGATGAGCATGGCCGCGTGTCTCCAGACGATCTCGCCAACGCGCTTCGTGAGGACACTATTCTCGTCACCATCATGCACGCCAATAACGAGGTCGGCACCGTCCAGCCCATCGCCGAGATCGTCCGGCTGGCCCACGCCGCGGGAGCCCTCGTCCATACCGATGCCGCCCAGACGCCCGGCAAGGTTCCGGTGGACGTCGAGGCCTTGGGGGTGGACCTGCTCAGCATCGCCGGGCACAAGCT
>CAZUZB010000055.1:0-8556 GCA_964624695.1 uncultured Anaerolineales bacterium
CGCCTGGGGCAGGATGTGGGCGCGATAGTGTAGCGCCAGGTCGGCCCAGTCGCCGTCGGGCGAGATGGCTTGCGTCTGCAGGTAGGCGCTCTCCAGATGCTCCTGCGGCCGAAAGCGCAGTGTCACCGGCCGCCAGATGCCCGCCGATACGGCCCGCGGCATGATGTCCCAGCCGTACATGTGCGGCGCTTTGCGGATATAGAGCCCGTCATAGTTGCAGCGGCCGGCGGCGACGTTGGGCGGATAGTCATAGCGCCGCGCCTCTTGTACCGGCGGGCGGATGTGGACCAGCAGCTCGTTCTCACGCGCCAGCGCCTCGTCGACGTCATGCACCTGGGGGATCAGCATGTTGTCGCCGCTGCCCACCAGCACCCCGTTCAGGTAGATGTCGGCGCAGCAGTCGAGGCCCTCGAAAAGCAGCTCGGCCCGCCCCTCGAGGCGCTCGTCCACGGAAAAGCGCCGCACGTACCAGACGTGAGCGCGCTCCAGGTAGCGGATCTTGGCCATGTTCATCCCCACAAAGGGGTCGTCGATCAACCCGGCGGCGTGGAGATCCAGCTCGAGATTGCCAGGCACGCGGCAGGGGCGTAGCGGCAGCCCGGCGGCGGCCAGGGCCTGCGCGTCGGTGGCTTGGGGGGGCGCCTCTTCGGTCCAGGCGAACTGCCAATCGCCGGTGAGGTCTATCTGGTTCCACGGGTGGACGATGGTCATGGTCTCGCTCTCCTTGTGGCGTCAGGCTTGGGTGCGGTTCTCCAAGACCAGCAGCCAGTCTTGCATGGGACCGGGTAGCGGCACCTGCCAGCGCCCCTCTGCATCGGCGGTGATGACGCCCAGGGGCTTGGTGCGGCCCGTCTTGGGGTCCACAAAGCTGGCCTCGTAGCCGGCGTCAGCCTCGATACCCACCACATAGCTCGGCGGAGACCAGGAGGCGAGGTAGCGCGGAAAGTAGATGATGCGCAACTGGCCGGGGATCCCCGCGCAGTAGGCGTTGCTGTAATCGGCCTCATCGGCAGCGGGCTCGACCCATTCCTGATGGGGCTCCAGGCGCCACCAGGGGTAGCGATCGAGGATGCGCCGGCCGATGCCTACCTGCGTCGAGCCAGGCAGTTGGGCGGCCACGGACCAGGGCGTATCGCCCCAGGAGGCGCCATGCGGCGAGAGACCGTAGGGCTCGGTTTCGCCATTGAGCTGCCAGATGCCGTTGGCGCCGTAGGTATAGCCCCCCGCGCCAGAGAGGATGCAGGCCCAGAACATGGCGCGCTGCACCTCCTCGCGGCTGCCCTCCAGGATGCCCTCGTAGCTGACCTCGCCCTGGACCACCGGCATGCGGGGCGCTCGGGCGACCTCGCGGCGGACGGTGCGGGTGGTGTTGGGCAGCGAGTCCATGCCGCCGTGACCGGTCTGCAGCATATCAAAGTCGAGGACGCTGTCATCCACCACCTGATTGCGGGCGCAGTCGGTTGGGTGGATGGTGATGGGGCGTCCATAGGGGTCGATCTGGCGCACGTAACGGGCGATCTCGGTCCACTCTTCCTGTTGGCGGTGGCGCTCGCCTTCCTTGTCCTCGGAGAGATAGTAGGGCATGGCGCCCTCGCCGGCCAAGCACCAGATCACCGGGTAGGCGCCCCAGCGCGCCACCAGATAGCGCCAGTGCTGCTTGATCTTTTCCATGCCCAGCCAGGGGAGATGATAGCCCCAGCAGCCCACGACACAAGGGACCAGCCCCTGCTGCACCAGCCACTGGATGCGCAGGTCGGCCATGTCAAAGTAGGAGGGGCGGATGGCGGCGTACTCGGGCTCCCAAGGGTGCCCGGCCTCGTTATAGCCGCGCTCGTCATAGGCGGGCATATCGGGGTAGAGGCCAGCCACAATCTGAATGACGGAAAAGCCTTTGCGAACGCGATCCTCGGTCAGGCGCTGGAACTCGTCCGGCCAGCGCAGCCGGCGCGTGAACCCCATCCACCAGGTATCGCCCAGCCAGAAGAAGGGGGTGCCGTCCGCATGGCAGAAATGCCGGCCATCGGCGCCGACCTGGATCGCCCCATGCACCTTGAGCGGGTCCGAGCCCTGATAGGGCGCAACGTCTAGCGCGCTGTGGACATCGTGGAGCTCGGGGTTGGCGACATCAGAGCAGATGCTGCGGATGGCGTATTGGCCTGGGACGCTGGGGGTGTAGCGCACGCGCCAGAGGCCATCGCCGCCCCAGAAGGCTGGCACGGTCTGCTCGCCGCCATCGGGCGTGGTGACGAGCACGTCCAGCGTGATCTCGCTAAAGGGGTCGGCGTAGGGTTTCCCGCTGGTGTAGGTCCATTCGCTAACGCAGCGGGCGGTGCCGTAGCGGGTGGCCGTGTGTGTCTGACTCACTGGGTACCTCCGTGCTGTGTCTGATCCGTCGCGAACGGCTATCTGATCATCGCTAAAGCACCACGCAGCCGGCCCCCAGCACCTGGCGGGGCGGCGCGTCGCAGGCCAGCTTGAAGACGGCCACGCCGGCGATGGTGTCCGGGCTGGTGGCGGGCAGGCCGCGCATCACCAGGCGATCCTCGCTTTGCTGGAAGGCGACCTTGGCGCCGGTGGTCAACAGGGTGATCTCGCGGACGGGCATGCGCAGCCCGCCGATGGCCAGCTCTCGGCCGGGCCAGCGGTTGCACCAGTAGTAGGCGGTGTTGCCCTTGAGGCTCCAGCCGCCGGTTGGCATCCACTCCATGCGGCCGTCGGCTCGGTCCAGGTCGCCGTAGACGGCCTCGCCGTGGGTCGCCAGCCACTTGCCCACCGCCTGGAGCCGCTCCACGGCCTCGGGCGGGATCGAGCCATCGGGGGCGGGTCCGATGTTGAGCAGGAGGTTGCCGCCGCCGGCGCAGGCGCGGTTCAGGAGATCGATCACCTCGCGCACCGAGCGCCAGTCGATGGCCGAGGGCATATAGCCCCATGACCCGTTAAAGGTCATGCAAGCCTCCCAGGCCCGGCCTTCTTTTTCAGCGGTGACGTGCTCCTCGGGCGTGCCAAAGTCCTCGTCTAGCTGCGATCGGTTGTTGATGATGATATGCGGCTGGAGCTGGCGCGCCATCCGATTCATCGTGACGCTTTCCCAGAGCTCTGGGCTGCGCAACGGCCAGGAGACGTCATACCAGAGAATATCCAGCTTGCCATAGTGGCTGCACAGCTCGCGGACGCAGCCCTGGGTGAAATCGAGGAACCGCCGCCGGGCGGCCTCGTCCTTGGCGCAGCGGGCGCCATCGGGATGGTGCCAATCCATCAGCGAATAGTAGAACCCCACGTTCAGCCCCAAGGCGCGGCAGGCGGCCGTGTAATCGGCCACCAGGTCGCGTCCGGGGCCGCGCTTGGCGGCGTTATAGTCGGTCTGCGCGGTATCCCACAGGCAGAATCCCTCATGGTGCTTGGTGGTCATCACCATGTATTTCATGCCGGCCTGCTTGGCGAGCTCGGCCCAGGCGTAGGGGACTCCCAGTTGAGCCGGCGGGATCTTCCAGCCGGCCGCCAGCCGTTGGGCGGCCTGGCGGGTCTCGTCGGTGCCGGGCTTCCAGGTGTCGGCCAGGCGCTCGTATTCGGCCACAGGGATGCGCTCGCGGTTCATCACCCACTCGTGGCGGCCCAGTTGCGCATAGAGGCCCCAGTGAACGAACATGCCAAAGCGGGCCTGGTGCCACCAGCGCATTCGCTCTGTGCGGGTGGCGGCGATCTCTTGCTCATAGCGCTGGATATCCATGTCTTGGCTGATCCTTTCTGTCCCATACGCCCAGAGGTTCGGTCGCTACCGAAAGGCGATACCTGGGTCACGGGCAACGCTGCGGATGTAGGCTGCGGCGGCCCGATATTGCTCAGGCCGAGCCAGATGCTCCAGCATCAAGGGTGTGTCGGGATCGCAGGCATCCAAGCGGCGCAGATAGGTGGCATAGTCCAGCTCGCCCTCGCCAGGGGGCGCCTCGTCCAGGTGGACGGTTAGCCGCTGGGCCAGGCGAATATCTTTGGCGTGGCAACTGCGCACGCGTCTGCCCAGCAAGTCAAAGCAGCGGTCGATCAACGCCCCGTTGCCATAGTATCGCTGCGGGCTGTTCACCAGGTTCACGGGATCGAGGTGGACGGCGAACTGGGGCCGCTCGATGGCCTCGATGAGGGCCAGATACGACTCGGGCGAGTCGGGATAGGCCCAGGGCATGGTCTCCAGGGTATAGGTGGTCTGCTCCGGACCAACGGCGTCGATGATCTCCTGAACGACCTCGACGATCCGGGCAAAGGTGGCCTCGGTCAGGTTGTCGGGGTGGGGGCCATCCCATTGGGAGGAGCACGACCCGGCAATGTTCACGCAGCAGCGCGCGCCGGCGCGTTCGGCGAGTTCGAGCTGGCGTTTGCAGTGCTCGATGGCCTGCCTGGCCTCGGCAGGCTCGGGACTAAGGGGGTTGCTCCAGGCGCCCACCTCGGCAATGACGAGGCCATGCTCCGCGGCGGCCTCGCGGTACGCACGGATTTCGTCGGGTGGCGCGTCCGAGGGCGTGGGCCAGTACGCGGCGGTGTAGCCTTCGCGCTGGAGCGCCTGAACCCAGGCTACGGGCGTTGCTTCGTCGGGCCAGACGGGGCCTCCCAATCGCATGGCATCTCCTCACTGTCCTGGTTGGCTGCAGACGCATTGTCCAGGGAGCTGACGGCATGTCAAGGTCGTCCGGCTTGATTGATAGGGCGGGGGCTGCTACAATGAGGTTACTGCAATTGGATGCAACAAGGCGACAGCGGATCTAGTGAGGCGGAGGTTCGTATGTGCATGGTGGATGCGTATCTGAACGGCGAAAAGCTGGTCGAGAACGTGACCTGGGTCGAGCCGACGGACGATGGCGTGGTGATCCGCAGCTATTTCGAGCCGACGCGTACGATCAAGGCGCGCATTCAGGCGGTGGATCTCGGCGGGAATCGGGTGTTGTTGCTTTCGGACGAGCCGGTGGCATCGCAGGAGCAGGTGGCATGAACGATCTGGAAAAGCTGGCGACGCTCATCCCCCACTGGCGCGAGCACAACCGGGCTCACGCGGACGAGTTTGCCGTCTGGGCGGAGCGAGCTCGCGCCATGGAGATGCCCGAGGTGGCCGAGATCGTGGAGCGGGCCGCGGCAGCGTTGCGCGGGGCCGATGCCGACCTGCAGCGGGCCACCGAAAAGCTCGCGGCCGCCGGAGTGCATGCGCATCATCACCACGACGGCCACGAGCATCATAGCCACTGAGCCGCTAGTAGACCCCCCACGCCGGCGCGTTGGGATAGTAGCGGACGTCTAGTGACGGGAACGCCGCCTGGAGTTCCTTGGCAAAAAGGCACAGCCCCGGGCCCTCGGACGCTACGTGGCTGGTCTCGATCATGGGGATTCCCAGGTCGGCCGAGAAGCGAAACCCATAATCGTCGGACTCGCCCGCGATGAGAGCGTCCACGCCCTGTGCGATCAGCTCTTGCTGGTAGGCCACGTTCACAAAGAGGCCCAGTCCTCCCCAGGGCAGGCCCACGCGATGGACCATCTGCCGCGGGCCATGCGGCAGCGAGGCTCGCACCTGCGCTAGCCCTGTGCGGCGCTTGACCTCCTCGAGCAGCTCGCCCACGGGCCGCGGAGGGATCTCGTAGACCTTGGCGAATCCCTGCTCATAGCAGGGTGCGCCCAGGCCCAACAGCTCGGCAAAGGCGTCAAAGACCACCAACTCATCCAGCGTGCCGTGCACCCGCGCATAGGTCAGGCCGTAGCGTTCCAACAGCTCGCGGCGCGCGGCATTCGGGGCCCAGGAGGCCCAGTCTGGGTGGCTGTCGCGGCTGACCAGCGGATCATACGGGCTATAGAGCTTCTCATGGCCCAAGACCAGGCTATAACCATGCTCGCCGGCGTACTGCAGGGCTGGCACTGACGGGACAAAGCAGACCAGCACGCTCTCCACGTTGGTCTCGGCATCACCGTGGCGCACGCCCTCGTCGGCGTTCAGCGGGTGCCCGCTGCGGGATGTGACGTATGCCAGGATCTCGGCGACGGTCGTCATGGCCAGACTCACCCCAGCTTTCCGAACTCGCCAGCCAGCAGGTGCTGCTTGTACTCGATATAGTACATAAAGTTGTCAAATGACACATCGGGCGGCACGGTATGATCGATGGTGGGGATATAGCCGCCCTCTTCGATCAGCGGCGCCAGCTCTAGCAGATGCTCTTTGATGGCTTTGGGGCCGAGAGGGAGCACGCGCTTGTCGACTCCGCCCCAGAGCCGCAGGGCCTTGCCGAACTGCTGCCGCACCTCGACGGGGCTGATCTCGGAAGCGCGCTCCAGCGGCCACAGCACGTCGACGTCCGCGTCCATGAATTGGGAGACCAGCACGGTGGGGTTGCCGTCGGTATCCAGCGCCACGTAGCGCACGCCGTTGGCCTTCAGGGTGGCGACCAGTCGCTTTAGCCGTGGCAGGATGAACTTGCGATAGGTGGCGGGACTGAGCAGGGGACCGCTCTTCATGGAAAGGTCCTCGTTGAGGACAAAGTACTCGACGTCGATCTTTTGCAGGACGGGCAGGCTGGTCTCGATGATGAAATCGGCGAACCACTCCATCATGTCGTGCATCATGGCGGGATAGTCATACCAGGCTAGCGAAAGCGCCTCGGTGCCCATGAACTCGCGGGCGCGCCAGTAAAAACCGTTGGCAGCACAGTTCTCGCCGAGCACCAACGGATAGTCGCGCTGTTTCCAGCGAGCGATGCGCTCGTCAAGGTCGGCCGGGTAGCGCGCGTCCAGCGCAGGGATGAGCCGTTCCCGTTTGAGCTTGGCCCAGTCGTCGGGCGTCTCCACGGGGAAAGAGATGTACTGGTCCATGCACATGCGCCCGCCGAACTCTGTGCCCTCTTTGAGGGCGCGATGCACGATGCCCTTGTTGCTGCGGTACACCTCGTAGCGTTCGGTCTCCTCGATCACCTCATGCTCAAAGAGCGGCATGAGGTCATAATTGACCGGGATGTAATCCCGTCGGTCGAGCCCGATGGCATCCTCATGGTAGAACCAGCGCCACTGGAACTGGGAGACCCTATCGGGATCCTCGCTCAACCAGCGTGTGCATGCCTGCGGCCAAACCCCGAGTTCGTGGTTCGGTCGGCGGTCGCTGGGCTGATACTCCATGCAGGCGATAAAGCGATCGAGATCGGAAATCATGGTGCAAAGCCCTCCTTTTCGCTCGATGCATCCCACTATAGTATCGAGCCATGCTTGCGTCCAGCGGTCACGTGGGCCAGGCGCGATCCGACCTCGCGCAAAACAGGTTGACGCACTCCGCGTGGTTGGTATAATGGCTCTAGTTGTCTGTGCACGTGGTGGACCATAGCTGGATCTGTGTACATCGGTCACGGTAGGCAGGCCACCTCGGGCGATTCGGACAGACCCGTCGCGATGGACGTACGCGTTGACTGCAAACATCCTGCCCACAGCAAAGGCGCCTGACTCTATGGCATCTGGCCACACCGTTCTGGTCCTTGGCGGCGGCATCTCTGGCGTCACAGTGGCCCAATCCTTGGCCCAACGGGACGTCACCGTACACCTGGTCGAACGAGCCTCCAGGCTGGGGGGTAACGCCCTGCGAGTCTGCTGCAAGGCCATCGAGGGCGAGTGCCAACTTTGTGGCGGCTGCCTGGTGGGCGACGCGTTGCAAGAGATCGCCGATACCCCCAAGGTGGAGATTGAGACGAACGCCACCGTCACGCGCGTGGAGCGCCGAGACGGTGGTTTTGTGTATGCGACCGATGGCGCTGAGCAGCGACGCTATGCCGATGCCGTGGTGGTGGCCACGGGGTTCCAGGATGTGGACGCGCGCACCAAAGGCCCGTATGGCTGGGGCCACTATGACATGGTGGTGACCGGCCGCGAGATGGAGGAGGCTCTGCTGACCCAGGGGCGCGATGCCTGGGATGGGCGGCTGGATCGCGGGGTGGCCTTTATCCAGTGCGTCGGCTCGCGCGACGAGCACGCGGGACGCGGCTATTGCTCGCAGGTTTGTTGCCGTTACGCCATGCGGTTGGCGCGCTATCTGCGGTGGCGCCAGCCCGATGTGGCCATCACGGTCTTCAAGATGGATATGCAGCGGGCGGGGCGCGATACTCTCACGGTGTGGCAAGAGGTCCGCGATAGCATTCGCTTTGTTTCTGGCCTGCCGGCGGTGATCCGACGCGCGGCCGATGATCCCACGCTGGCCGAGTTCCTCATCGATGACACCACTGGCGGCGAAACACGTCGCGAGACCTTTGGCCTGGTGGTGCTGGCCAACGGCATCGCCCCGCAGCCCGACGCCCGTGCGGTGGCTGGGCTGTTTGGGATGACGCGCGATTCGTATGGGTTCATGGCAACTGGTGACGATGAGGTGAGCACGTTGGCACCGGGGGTCTTTGTCGCCGGCTGCTGCCAGGCGCCTCGCTCCATCGCTGCGTCAGTGTTCCATGCCGAGCAGGCGGCGGAGGCCTGCGCCAGCTTTTTGCGAGGGGCCCACGCGTGAGTGATCCACGTCTCATCGAGCCGCGGGTGATGGTGGTCGGCCAGGGCGAGGACGCC
>CAZUZB010000055.1:8656-10918 GCA_964624695.1 uncultured Anaerolineales bacterium
TCGGAAGAGTGTATCCGCTGCTTGACGTGCATCCGCACCTGCCCCCATGGCGCCATCGAGCTGCGCACCAGCGAGGAGGTCACCGCCGCGCACGTGGTGCCCGAGGCTTGCTGGGGATGTGGCATGTGCGTGGCGAACTGCCCTGTGCGCGCTATCACCTTGGTGCCCGCGGCGGAGTTGGTGGAACAGGAGGCGGTGTGAGCGACGCGCGCGACACATCCCCTTTGGTGCTGATCGGCTGTCAGCGCTCCGCGGGGGCCGCGTTGGCGCGGCTGGCTGACGAGGGGCGCGCCCTGCCGGCTCATGTCCAGTGGCAAAGTGTCCCCTGCGGCGGTACCATCGATGAGCTGATGATCCTGGAAGCCTTTGAGAGCGGCGCCGAGCGGGTGATGGTGGTTTCCTGCGCGGCCGGGGCCTGCAACTCGGTGGTGGGCGATGAGCGCGCCCGGAGGCGTACGGCGGCGACGCGAGAGCTGCTGGAGGCTATCGGCATCGAGGGCTGGCGCTTGAGGTACGAGACCATGGCGCCGAACATGGGCGCCGACCTGCTCCGCTGGGTGGATGCGTTCGTGGCCCCGGTGGAAGAGAGCGTGGGTGAGGCATGATCGTAGCCGAGAGGAAACCCATCGCCGAGATCCTGGCCAATCTGAGACAGGCCTCCAGCGTGGCTGTAGTCGGCTGCGATACCTGCGTGGCGGTCTGCATGGCTGGCGGCACCAAAGAGGTGGCGGTGCTCAGTGCCGCCCTGCGGCTGGCAGCTCGGCAGGAGGGGCGCGAGCAGCTCATCACCGAAGCCTGCGTCGAACGGCAGTGCGAGGTCGAGTTCAACGAGCCGTTGGCCGAGCTGGTGGCCGAGCATGACGTGATCCTCTCCATGGCCTGCGGTGTGGGGGTGCAGACCTTGGCTGAGCAGTACCCCTCGGCCGTGGTGTACCCGGCGCTCAACACCAAGTTCATGGGGCGCCCGGAAGAGCTGGGCACCTGGTCCGAGCGCTGCCTGGGGTGCGGCAACTGCGTCTTGGACAAGTTCGGGGGCGTGTGTCCCATCACGCGTTGCTCCAAGAACCTGCTCAACGGGCCGTGTGGGGGCTCGCAGGATGGCATCTGCGAGGTGGATCCCAGCATCCCTTGTGCCTGGCAACTGGTCTATGATCGCTTGGTGGCCATCGGCCAGCTAGAGCGCTTGTGGCAGGTGGAGCCACCCAAAGACTGGACGACATCGCGAGACGGAGGGCCGCGCAAGGTGGTGCGAGAGGATATCGTCCCATGAAGTCTGGCTCCAAGCTTGAGCGCCTGCTGGAGCAGGGCAGCTTTGCGTTGACGGCCGAGCTGGGCCCACCCAAGGGGCCGGATGTATCCGTGGTCGATCGCAAGATCGAGCTGCTGCGCAATGTGTGCGATGCCGTCAACGTCACGGATAATCAGACCGCCATCGTGCGGCTGTGTAGCGCGGCGGCCTGCGCGCGGCTGGTTGCGGCCGGCACAGAGCCGGTGATGCAAATGACGGCGCGGGATCGTAACCGGCTGGCGATCCAGGCGGACGTGTTCGGCGCGGTGAGCCAGGGCGTGCGGAACCTGCTCTGCCTGACGGGCGACCATCAGACCTTTGGCAACCATCCGCAGGCGCGCAACGTGTACGATATCGATTCGGTGCAGATGATCGCCATGCTCAAGGGCATGCGCGATGAGGGGCATCTTCTGGGCGGTGAGGAGATCGAGGGGGAGGTGCCGTTGTTCATCGGCGGCGCGGCCAACCCCTTTGGCGATCCTTTTGAGATGCGCGTGATCCGCCTGGCGAAAAAGGTGGCAGCGGGCGTCGATTTCATCCAGACGCAGTGCATCTATGATATGCCGCGCTTTCGGGAGTGGATGCGCCGCATCGTCGATCTGGGGCTCCATGAAAAGGTGTATATCCTGGCTGGCGTGATGCCGCTCAAGTCAGCGGGCATGGCGCGCTATGTGGATTCCAGCGTGGCGGGCATCCGCATTCCGGATGCCATCATCAAGCGCATGGCAGGCGCTGGGCGGGGCAAGGCCGCCCGCGAAGAGGGCATTCGCATGTGTGCCGAGACGATCCAGGAGCTGCGCGAGATCGAGGGTGTGCACGGCGTCCATGTCATGGCCGTCGAATGGGAAGAGGCCATCGAGCCCATCGCCGAGCAGGCGGGGCTTTTGCCACGGCCGACCGTTTCCGTCGAGTGACGCGTCACCGTGAGTGAGGGGGAGACTGATGGCTGATTGGAACCGGACCTATGATGCGAA
>CAZUZB010000055.1:11018-15593 GCA_964624695.1 uncultured Anaerolineales bacterium
CACCGTGAGTGAGGGGGAGACTGATGGCTGATTGGAACCGGACCTATGATGCGAACTTTAAATACGACGTGGCTGCGCGCCCAGGCGGCGACCAGATCAAGGTCTGCTTTTCCTGCGGCACCTGTACGGCCGGCTGTCCGGTTACCGATGTCGATGAGCGCTTCAGCCCGCGGCGGATCATCCGCCAGGTGCTGCTGGGGCAGCGCGCGGCCGTGCTATCCAGCGAGCTGCTTTGGTACTGTGAACGATGCTATGCCTGTACCGCCTATTGCCCCCAGAACGTCAAGTTTGGCGACATCATGGGGGCGCTGCGCGAGATGGCCGTCGAAGAGGGCTACTGGCCGCTCGAGTTCATCCAGCGCATCCGCGGGGTGGATCGCTTGGCGCACAGCATTCGCCTCGACCTGGTGCGGGCAGCGCTCAACGGCGGCACCGACGCCGGCCCGGTCTCCATGGAGGCTGCTGTGCCGATCGTGGACGAAAAGATCAAGGGCACGTCCGTTTAGCTGATAGCACGCATTCAGAGGAAAGCCATGGAGCTAGAGTCCGGTCAGCAACCCGTAGGCGCTGTGCTCGTGGTGGGCGCGGGCATCGCCGGCATCCAGGCATCGCTGGATCTGGCCGATTCGGGGTACAAGGTCTATTTGCTGGAGAACTCTCCCGCCATCGGCGGGACCATGGCGCAGCTCGACAAGACGTTCCCCACCAATGACTGCTCCATGTGTATCCTCTCGCCCAAGGTGGTCGAGTGCGCCCGACATCTGAACGTCGAGCTGATGACCTGGTCGGAACTGGATTCGGTCGAGGGCGCGGCCGGGGACTTTGCCGTGCGGATCCGTCACAAGCCGCGTTTTGTGGATCCGGACCGGTGCACCGGCTGTATGGAATGCACCACAGTGTGCCCCATCGAGGTGCCCAACGCCTATGATGAGGGCTTGGCCGTGCGCAAGGCGATCTATCGCCCCTATCCGCAGGCGGTGCCCAACGTCACGGTGATCGACAAGCGCGGCACCTCGCCCTGCAAGGCGGCCTGCCCGGCCGGCACCAGCGCTCAAGGGTATATCGCGCTGATCGCCCAGGGTCGCTATGCCGAGGCGTTGGCCCTCTCCCGCAAAGCCAATCCCTTCACGGCCATCTGCGGGCGCGTGTGCTACCACCCCTGCGAGACGGCCTGCAATCGCCAGCTCGTGGGCGAGGAGCCGGTATCCATTGCGGCGCTCAAGCGGTTCATGGCCGATTGGGCTCGCGAGCATGGCGATACCAAGGTCAACCCCGTGCCGGTGACCCGCCAGGAACGGGTGGCGGTGGTCGGTGGCGGACCGTGTGGTCTCACCGCCGCGCACGACCTGGCCCTTCTGGGCTATGCCGTGACGGTGTACGAGTCGCAGCCCAAGGCCGGCGGTATGCTGCGCTATGGCATCCCCGACTATCGCCTGCCGCAGGACGTGCTGGACGAGGAGATCGCCCGCATCGAGGCTCTTGGGGTAGACATTCGCACCAACGCCCCTGTGCAGGATCTGGACGCGCTGCAGGCCCAGTACGACGCCGTCTTTGTGGCGGTGGGCGCCCATCGTGCGCCCGGGCTGCGCATCGAGGGTGAGGATCTCGATGGCGTCCAGTCGGCTATCGGATTCTTGCATGCCGTCAACGCCGGCGAGCGGCCCAACGTGGGCCAGCGCGTGGTCGTGGTGGGAGGCGGCAACACCGCCATGGATGCCGCTCGCTGCGCCCGGCGCCTGGGCGCCGAGGTGACCATCGCCTATCGCCGTTCGCGTGCCGAGATGCCCGCCTACGCCTTTGAGATCGAGGAGGCCGAGGCTGAGGGCATCGAGCTGAGCCTGCTCACCAATCCGGTGCGTATCCTGGGCGAGGGGGGCAAGGTCACCGGCCTGGAGCTGGTGCGGATGGAGCTGGGCGAGCCCGACGCCAGCGGACGGCGGCGTCCACTGGAGGTGGAGGGCTCCAACTATACCGTGCAGGCCGATACGGTCATCCAGGCCATCGGCCAGCAGCCGGATGTCGATTTCTTGCCCGAGGATGTTCACGTCAGCCGGTGGGGCACCATCGTCCATGACGAGGCGAGCCTGGTTACTACGCGCGAGGGCGTGTTCGCCGGCGGCGATGCTGCTACCGGACCCCGCAGCGCCATCGAGGCGGTGGGGATGGCCCACCGCGCCGCCGAGGCAATTCATCGCTATCTTTCGGGCGAAGAGATCGAGCTCTTGGAGCGGATCGAGCCGGAGGACGTGGTGTTGCTCGACCACGCTGAGGTGGCGGACAAGCTGGCCAAGGGTACGGCGGTGCGGCGGCCACGGGCGCATATGCCCGAGCTACCCGCTGAGGAGCGGGTGCGGGGCTTTGCCGAGGTGGCCGCGTCCTTCTCCGAGGCGGAGGCTCGCGCTGAGGCCGAGCGCTGCCTGGCCTGCGGCGTCTGCTCCGAGTGCTACCGCTGCGTCGAGGCCTGCAAGCCGGACGCCATCCGCCATAGCTTCAAGGACAGCTACAGCGACCTGCACGTGGGCGCCATCGTCTTGGCGACTGGCTTTGACGAGTTTGATCCGTCGGTCAAGCACGAGCTGGGCTATGGCCGCCACAAGGACGTCATCACCAGCATCGAGTTCGAGCGGATCCTGTCGGCCTCGGGGCCGTATGCGGGCCATGTGCAGCGGCCCTCCGATGGCAAGGCGCCCAAGCGCGTCGCGTTCTTGCAGTGCGTCGGCTCGCGGGATGAGCAGTGCGGCAACGGCTACTGCTCGTCCGTGTGCTGCATGTACGCCATCAAGGAAGCGGTCATCGCCAAAGAGCACAGCCCGGATATCGAGCCGACCATCTTTTTCATGGATATGCGCGCCTTTGGCAAGGATTTCGACAAGTATTACGAGCGGGCGCGCGACGAGTATGGCGTGCGCTTTGAGCGGTCGCGGGTGGCACGTATCGACGAGGGCGAGGGCGGCAAGCTCGACCTGCTCTATGTGACCGAGGACGAGCATCATGTCCGCGAGGCCTTTGACCTGGTGGTGCTCTCGGTGGGGCTGGAGCCGTCCAAGGGCACCCGCGAGCTGATCCAGAAGCTGGGCCTGCGAGATACCGAAGAGGGCTTTTGCCATGTGGACGAGTTCCGTCCCCTGGCCAGCTCGCGCGAGGGCGTGTACGTCTGTGGCGCGGCCAGTGGCCCGAAGGATATTCCCGAGACGGTGGTGCAGGCCAGCGGGGCGGCCGCCGAGGCCGGACGGCTGCTGGCGCCGGCGCGCAACTCGCTCACGGTCCGCAAGCAGTATCCAGTCGAGCGTGACATAACGGGCGAGCCACCGCGGGTGGGCGTATTCGTCTGCCACTGTGGCATCAATATCGCCGGCACCGTAGACGTGGAAGAGGTCGAGGCCTATGCCGCCTCGCTGCCCTATGTGGTCTACGCCGGCCGCAACCTGTTCACCTGCTCCCAGGATACGCAGGAATCGATGAAGGATATCATCGAGGAGCACCAGATCAACCGGGTGGTGGTCTCCTCATGCTCGCCGCGCACCCACGAGATGCTCTTCCAGGAGACTATTCGCGAGGTGGGCCTGAACCCGTACCTGTTCGAGTTGGCCAACATCCGCGATCAGTGCTCCTGGGTGCACATGCACGAGCCCGAGCGGGCTACCGACAAGGCCAAGGATCTGGTGCGGATGGCCGTCAGCCGCGCGGTGCATCACAAGCCGCTCTACGGGCAGCCGTTGCCGGTCACCCACTCGGCGCTGGTGGTCGGTGGGGGCGTCACCGGCATGGCGGCCGCGCTGCAGATGGCCGGGCAGGGCTATCCGGTCCACCTGGTGGAGCGTGAGGCCGAGCTGGGCGGGAACGCGCGGCATATCCACGCCACCTTGCGCAACGACCGCGTGCAAGAGATGCTAGACGCCATGGTGGCCCAGGTGTACGCCGACGAGCGCATCACCGTCCACACCCACGCCGAGCTGGGCCAGGTGGATGGCTTTGTGGGGAATTTCCGTAGCGTGATCCTGCACCGTGGCAACGGCAGCGGTCCCAGCGAGCTGACCGTGGATCACGGGGCTCTCATCGTGGCTACCGGCGCCGAGGAGCGCAAGACCGGCCAATACCTGTATGGCCAGGATCCGCGGGTGGTCACCCAGCGGGAGCTGGAGGAGGCGTTGGCCGAAGGAAGCCTGGCGCCAGAGGCAACGCGCACCGTGGTCATGATCCAGTGCGTGGAATCGCGCACGCCGGAGCATCCCTATTGCAGCCGCGTCTGTTGCTCACAGGCGCTCAAGAACGCCATCGCGCTCAAGCGGCGCGATCCCGAGAGCAACGTGATCATCCTCTACCGGGATATCCGTAGCTATGGCCTGCGCGAGCGCTACTATCGCGAGGCGCGCGACCTGGGCGTCCTGTTTGTCCGCTACGATCTCGAGAGCCTGCCCGCGGTGGAGCAGCGCGATGGGGGGCTGGTGGTCGAGGCCTTTGATCCGGCGTTGCAGGATACCCTGACCATCGCGGCCGACACGCTGGTGCTCAGCGTGGGCATCGGGCCGCGGCCGGATGCCGAACACTTGGCCGCCATGCTCAAGGTGCCGCTGA
>CAZUZB010000056.1:0-8346 GCA_964624695.1 uncultured Anaerolineales bacterium
CGAGTTCGGTGAGGGAGGGTATCGCTTTTGGCCCGTTCGCGCCTGGATCGTACCACCCGCGTGCTTTTGCTCCTGCTGCTCCTGCTGGCCGGCCTCGGCTATGCGTGGGGTCTGACGCGCTATCAAGCCTATGACGACGAGGGCGGCTATCTCTATGCCGCCTGGCGCATCGCCGAGGGCGAGGCGCCCTACCGGGATTTCCTCACGCCGCAGCTTCCCGGATTCCTCTATCCCGGCGCGCTGATCTCGTGGCTCAGCGACGGGTCGGTTCTCTGCCTACGTGCCAGCATGATCTTGCTGGTGCTGCTCGCGGGGCTGGCCGGTTTCCTGCTGCTCCACGCGCTGGCCGGCCGGCGCGCAGCGTTCTTTGCCCTGCTCCTCTTTGCGTCGCAGCACCAGATCTATTTCGCCGCCCGGTTCTTTCGCCCCGAGGCTGGCATGCTGTTCTGGGGGGTGGTGGGGTACGGCCTGTTTGCTTTGGCTCATCGCCGCTCCAGCAGGGGGCTGATGGCCCTGGCGGGCATCGCTCTGGGTCTCTCCACCATGACCAAGCTGTTCGGCGGGCTGATGGCCGCCGGGCTGGGGCTCTGGGTCGTCATCCGGGTGTGGCAGGCCTCCCATCGGCGCGAGGCGATCGGCCTCTATGGCTGGTTCGTCGCCGGATATCTGCTGCTGGTGGGTGGCTGTGTGGCGCTGTTCTCGCTCCTCGCGCCGGGCTTTGTGGGGGCGGTGCTGGGCCATCACTTGCAGCAGGGCGCTGGCACGCCGCTGGTGGAGGTCGTTCTCAAAGCCCTGTCCATGTATTGGGAGTTTGGGCGGACGCAGCCGGTCTACACGCTGCTGGCCCTGTGGGGCCTGGTCGTGGCCTGGCGCCGCCGGCGTTCCTTGGGGTTGGCGTTGGCCTGCCAGGTCGCCACCGCCGTGGTCTTTGTGGGGATGACTCGCGACGTGCAGCTGCGCCATCTGACCTACCTGGCGCCCACCCTGGCCGCCCTGGCCGGGATCGGCCTGGACGGCTTGGCGGAGAGGCTCTCTCCCCGTGGTTGGGCGAGAGCGGTGGGCGTTGTGGGAGTCGCCGCCCTGGTTGGCCTGGCCCTCTATCCCGAGCAGCGGCTCAACGCCAGCGTGGGCGGATGGGAGGAGCAGGACACCTCGCGTTGGGTGGCCTACCTGCAAGAGATCACCACCCCCACGGACTATGTCATGTCTGACTACCCGGGCATCAATTTCGCCGCCAGACGTCTCACCACGCCTCTGGGGGCGGGGCTCTCCGAGGGCGCCACCGACAGCGGGCAGATCACCGGCCGCGACCTGATCGACGAGATCGAGGCGTATGATGTGCAGGTGGTGCTGCTCAACGTGGGGCCGGGCGCGCATCATCTCGTCAGCTTGGTGGACTATGCCGAGTGGAAGCAGTATGTGCAGACGCACTTGGCACTGGTCGACCGCCAGAACTATGACGCGCGTCCTATCGAGATCTATGTGCGCGAGGATCTGTGGCCGGGCGAGATCACAAACTATGATTTTGGGCATGCCTTGGCGCTGACCGGGTATCAGTGGCAGGTCGCCGCGGCCGAGCCGCGCCAGAACCTGGAGGTTCTGATTCGGTGGCATGCGTTGGCGGCGCTGCCGAGCGACTATAGCGCCTCGCTCCAGCTCTATGATGACCAGGGTCACCAGTGGGGGCTGGGCAGCAAAGAGCTGGCCGATATGGACGCGGAGACCTATCTCGGCGACGACAACATCGAGGTGGCGGTGCTCCGCCCCACTTCCCAGTGGCCTGTGGGCGAGACCTCGCTTCAGGTGCACGAGCTGCCCATCGACATCGCCACCCCGCCGGGAACCTACCGCGTCAAACTTCGGGTCCACCCCGCCGATCGCTGGGATGGGCTCCCCGTTCTGGATGCGAGCAGCCGTCGAGAGGGTTACGACGTCGACCTGGGGACGGTGACCGTGCTGCCCCCCTCCGAGCCTCACGCCGAGGACGAGCTGCCGATCCACACGCATGTCGAGCAGGCGATGGCCCCCGGGATCGAGCTTCTCGGCATCTCGCCCGTCCCAGAGACCGTGCTGCCCGGCGATGCCATCGAGCTATCCCTCTGGTGGCGGTGCCTCGATGCTGACCTGGCCAACGACCTGCTACAGCTCGAGCTGCTGGGTGAGTCAGGCTCTGCCGGCCGCCAGACGGAGCCCATTGGCGGCAGCGCTCCCTCCATCTGCTGGCAAGAGGGGGATCTGTTGCGCCAGCAGATCCGCTTGACGGTCGATCGTGAGGCGGCCCCGGGAACCTATGCGCTGCGGGCATCGCTGCAGCGGGGCGATCAGACCTCTGCGGGGGCCGTGTTGGCGACGGTGAGCGTGGCCCCCTATGCGCGGCAGTTCGACGAGCCTCTCCGCATGCGGGCCACCAGCTTTTGTTTCGGAGATGGCATCGAGGTGGTTGGATCGCATCCGACCTCGGCTTCCGGTGGGTCGGACCATTTCCCGAAGGTGACGCTATACTGGCATGCGTTGGAGACCATGGACGTCTCTTATACCGTGTCTGTGCGCATTGCCGATATCACGGGGAGGATCGTGGCGCAGCAGGACCGTATCCCTGGCGACGGCGCTTGGCCGACGACGGCCTGGCTCCCTGGCGAGTATGTGGCTGACACCTATACGCTGGAGGAACCCGTCGAGTTCGCGCCGGGCACCTACCAGGTTGTCATCGTCTGGTACGATCTGGAGACGGGCGTGCAGCTCGATGTCACGGCGTCGCCCGGCGCCAAGGCAGATGCGAACGGCGCCGTCATCGCCCAGTTCGATGTGCGGTGAGCGGCTCGGCTGGCATCGCCGGGGGGCGCCCCGCCACGAATGGCGCCTCTTGCGAGCCAGCTATTCCCAGCCCCAAGGCAACCACGATTCCAACGTGGCGCTGGCGCAACGCGATCATCCGTGCCATGATGGGCCAGTCAGCACGTCCTGAGCACATGAGGGGGTTCCATGCCTGTTCCCGATGCGATGATCCGCTTCACGGTGCCCGGCTGCGAGGCCGAGATGGAGGCCCTGCGCGCGCTCTACTGGGAGCACTATATCCCTGACGGCCCGCTGTGGGACGATTGGCTGCGCGGGCCGGACCTTTTCCCCATGTACCCTATCCTGCCCGCGGGCCCCAAGGCGCCGCTCTGGGACGAATGGCTCTGCGCCCCGCTGCTGGCGCCCGACCGGGGCGCGGAATCGGTGGCCATGCAGGCCTGGTGGGATCAGGCCCTCTCCACCCGGGGTATCGACGACGAGGGCTATGTGGCCACCCACCAGAACGCCTCCTACGCGCACCAGACGGGCTGGCCCTTTCCCATCTGGTCGCACGGCCAGGGCGGCTGGGGTTGGCACTTTTCCTGGGGCGGCTGCATCGGCGCCCTCGGCACGCCCATGGGGCGGGGGAATCGCCCGCCAGAGCTGGCTACGACGACCGACTGGGGGGCCGAGGGGCTGGCCGACATGGGCGTGGGCCAGGACGGCTGGCATCTGCGGGTGGATCGCCCCTTGGCTGCCTGGGTGACGCCCGAGCATCCCATCGACGCCTACCAGGCGCCCTTTCTCCAGGTGCGTTGGTCTGCTCGCCGCCTGGCTCCCGGCGCCAGGCCGTACCTTGCCTGGGCTACCGAGGAGGATCCGACCTTTGCTCCCGAGCGCCGCATCTATCTGGATCCTCCGGGCGAGGCCATGACCTATGCCATGGTGCCGGTGCACCGTTGCCCGGGCTGGCGGGGCACCATCACCCGGCTGCGCCTCTGCTTGGGCAACGCTGCTCCGGGAGGCGATGTCTGCCTGCAGGCGCTGTTCACCCAATACGACACGCGGCACACCATCAACAACCTGAACTATGTCCGGGCCTGCGCTCTGTTCCAGGCCTGGACCGGCGACCTCTCCTTTCTGCGGCGGAACCTCAACCGGGCGCGGCTCGCGCTAGGGGCGTTCGAGAGCGAGCACTGCCAAGAAGGCCCTCTGCCGGTAACGCGCTGGATTGGCCATGAAGGGCGCTCTGGCCTGGTGCGCGACGAGGACGGCGCGATCTCGGTGCGCTCGGGGCACGGCATCGGCGGCAACTATTGGGATATCCTGCCGTTCGGCCATCTGGATGCCTATGCCGCCATCCATTACGCGCACACCCTGCGGGTGATGGCCACCCTGGAAGAGGCCGTTGCGGCGCATCCCCAGTGGAATGCGCCGTCAAGCCCGCTGCGCCAGGCGCCATCGCGCCTGCGAGAGCGCGCTGACGCCGTCTGCCAGGCGGCCAACGAGGCGTTTTGGCTGGAGCCGCAGGGGCGGTTCGCCGGCTGGATCGACGCCGACGGCCGGGCCTATGACTATGGCTTTACCTTTGTGAACCTGGAGGCCATTCACTATGGCCTGGCCACGCCCGAACACGCCAGGCGCATCCTGGCCTGGCTGGATGGCGAGCGGATCGTCGCGGGCGATACCTCCCAAGGCGCGGACATCTACCATTGGGAGTTCGGGCCGCGCACCACCACCGTGCGTAACCTGGAGACCTATGGCTGGGTCTACCGTCACCCCGAAGCCACGCCGTTCGGCGGGCAGGTGCAGGATGGTGGGGCGGTGCTGGGGTTCTCCTTCTATGACGTGATGGCGCGCCTCCAGGTGCAGGGCCCCAACCGCGCCTGGGGACGTCTACGGGCCATCCTGGATTGGTACCGCCGCGCCCACGCGGCCGGCGGCTATGCGGCCTACTATCGCGAGCGCGGCGAGGGTACCCTCCAGGGGGCGGGGCATGGCGGGGGTTTGGGCATCCAGCAAGAGTTCTTTGAGAGCGTCATGATCGCCCGACTGCCTGTCGAGGGGTTCCTTGGGTTCGAGCCGCAGCCCGACGGCCTGAGCCTACGGCCCCGCTTGCCTGCCGACTGGCCCGAGCTGACCATCGGCCCGCTGCGCTGGCGGGGGCTGTCCGTCACGGCGCGGGCGACGCAGACGCTGGCCGAACTGACCTTTTACGGGCACAGCGACGAGCTCTGGACCGTGCGGGTGGCTGCGCGCTATGACCGGGCCGTGGCGCAAGATGCCGCGGGCGCCTGGATCCCGCTGGTGGGGACCCAGGAGGGGGACGATCTCGTCTATCGGGTGCCCAGCGCTGGGCTGCGGGGGCTGCGGTTCGAGCGGACGGCTGGCTAGCCCGCCGCCTCGTCTTGCGCGGCTGCCCGGCGGGCAGCGGAGCGGCCGCAGCGGTCGGCGACCCAGACCCCGGCCAGGGTCAGGGCGCCACCGAGCATCTGGGGCAGCAGCAACGGCTCGCCGGCGGCCAGGCCAAAGGCCACGCCCACGATGGGCATCAGGTTCAGGTAGGCCGTGGCCAGCGAGGCGGGGACCGTCTCCAGGGCATAGTTCCAGAGGAACAGGGTCAGCGCCGAGGCGATGAGGCCCAGGTAGAGCACCGCGACCCAGGTGAGGGGGCTCAACGTCGGCAGGCCGCCCCGCAGCTCCCAGGCCGCCAGGGGGGTCAGCATCAGCGTGCCCGCCAGGATGGACGCCGTCGTGTTGACCACGGCCGGCTCGCGGGCGGTCAGGCGCTTTCCCTGGATGGTGTAGGCTGTCCATACCAGCACGCAGGCCACCATCAGCAGGTTGCCCAGCAGGGGGTTGGCGCCCACGGCGTCTTGCCCCTGGGCCTGGCTGACGATGCCCGTGCCGATGACCGCCAGGGCGATGCCCGTCCACTGCAAGGGGCGCAGGCGCTCTCCCAGCAGCAGCACTGCCGCCACCGCCGTGACGGCCGGGATCAGCCCCTGGATCAGCACGGCGCTCACGGCCGAGGTATAGCCCAGCGCCAGGTTCTGCAGGCCAAAATAGCCGGCGATGCCCGTCAGCCCAAATCCCAGGTAGCGTGGCTGGAAGCTCATGCGCGGGCGATAGCCGCGGCGATGGGCCAGTGGGTAGAGCGCCATGAAGGCGATGGCCAGCCGCAGCACGCTCAGCGCGAACGGGCCGATCTCGGCCAGCGCGGCTCGGGTGATGGCATACGTAGAGCCCCAGACGGCGACGGTGACGAGCAGAGCGGCGAGGCCCTTGCGTGGCATGGCGTACTCCGTCAAGCAACGATAGGCGTGGCGCGGCCTCTGCCGCGCACGAGCGGGCATGATAGCACAGATGATGGCGATGCGCGAGTGGGGGGTGCAGCCGGCAGGATACACTTGACACCGCTTATCCCCTATGCTACCATAATCCCAACGAGCAAGGGCGCCCGGAAGGGTGCCCTTGTGCTTTTCTCGGAGGTCTGTCGTGCGTCACGTGGTCGCTGCCAATATCAACCCTGCTAGGCCAGAACCAGCCGCCGCCAGGAAGGGGGCGGTTCCGGGTTAGGCTTGCATGGCAGCGCTCAAGGGTGACGAGCCAGCATTCCTAGACCGGAATGACTGGCTTTTTTTGTACGACCGTTTGGGCTGTGGCGGGTAGAGTGCAGCTTATTAGAGAGTAAGGAGAAAGATCATGGTGCTCGAATTCAACCGACAGAGCAACACTCTGGAACAGACCGAGTACGAGTACAAGTTACAGGATGTCGAAAAGCCCAATCTGTATCGCTTGCTCTATCCGTATGACGAGGTGCCCAAGATCCCGTTCAACCACCGGCGCGTGCCCATGCGGCCGCCCAACGAGATCTGGCTCACCGATACCACCTTCCGCGATGGCCAGCAGGCCCGCCAGCCGTACACCGTGGAGCAGATGGTCCAGCTCTATACCTTTATGCACCACCTGGGCGGCTCCAACGGCATGATCCGCCAGAGCGAGTTCTTTCTCTATAGCGAAAAGGACCGTGCCGCTCTCGAAGCTTGCCGCGCGCTGGGGTTCCGCTACCCCGAGATCACGGCCTGGATCCGCGCCCGCAAAGAGGATTTCCAGCTCGTCAAAGAGATAGGCATCGAAGAGACGGGCATCCTGGCCTCTTGTTCCGATTACCACATCTTTCACAAGCTGCGCATGACGCGGCGCCAGGCCATGGACCAGTTCCTGGGCGTGGTCAAGGAGGCCCTTGCGGTGGGAGTGCGGCCGCGGGTGCATCTGGAAGACATCACCCGCGCCGATTTCTACGGCTTTGTGGTGCCGTTGGCGCTGGAGCTGCGCCGCCTATCGCAAGAGAGCGGCATCCCCATCAAGCTGCGCGCCTGCGATACCCTCGGCTTTGGCGTCAGCTACCCCGGCGTGGCCCTGCCGCGCTCGGTGTGTGGCATCGCCTACGGCCTCTGGCATCATGCCCGCTTCCCGGGCGAGCTGCTCGAGTGGCATGGCCACAACGATTTCCACCACGCCGTCACCAATGCGGCCACGGCCTGGCTCTATGGCATCTCGGCCGTCAACTGCACCCTCCTCGGCATCGGCGAGCGCACCGGCAACACGCCCATGGAGGCCATGGTGTTCGAGTATGCCGCCCTCCGTGGCACCACCAACGGCATGGATACCACCATCGTCAGCGACATCGCCGACTACTATGAGCGCGAGCTGGGCTATCCCGTGCCGCCCATGACGCCGCTGGTGGGCCGAGACTTTGCCACCACCCGCGCCGGCATCCACGCCGATGGCCTGCTCAAGGATGAAGAGATCTATAACATCTTTGACACGACCAAGCTGCTGGGCCGGGGGCCACGGGTGGTCATCAGCCAGACTTCTGGTGCTGCGGGGCTGCTGCATTGGATCCGCTCCCATTTCCGCGCGCCAGCCGATTTCGAGCTGGACAAGCGCGACCCGCGCGTGGACCAGTTGGTGGCCTATGTGCAGCGCAGCTATGACGAGGGCCGCGTGACCGCCTTTGGCGACGACGAGCTCGAGAGCATCATGGCCAACCTGACCCCCGATCTCTACGCGCAGCTCAAGGGGCTGCGCGATGCGAGTCGCTAGCGCCCGCACCATGCACTGGTCGCCATAGATCGACGAGAGGGCCTTGAGGGGCCCTCTCTTTTGTGTTACCCTGCGCCCGTGATGCAGCAATTCTCAGCGGGCGCGCGCCGCTGGTATGCGGAGGAGAGCATGACCAAGGGGCCCTACGGCTGGTGGCGCAGCGAGCTGTCGCCGCGCATGATGGCGGAAGAGATCCGCCTCTCCGAGGTGGCGTGGAGCCCCGCCGGCGACCGCTTGATCTGGCTGGAGGGCCGCTCGGGCAAGAACGCGCTGGTGGCGGCCACCGATGACGGCGCCCCGTGCGACCTCACCGTCGACGGCTCCGCTCGTGGGGGCGTGGGCTATGGCGGCGGCGCCATGGCGCCCATGGCCGACGGCGTGGTCTTTTGCCGCGAGGGGCGGCTCCAGCGTCTGCGCTACGATCACGGCCAGCCCCGCTCGCTGACCCCCTCCTATGGCGCT
>CAZUZB010000056.1:8446-15526 GCA_964624695.1 uncultured Anaerolineales bacterium
GCGTCTGCGCTACGATCACGGCCAGCCCCGCTCGCTGACCCCCTCCTATGGCGCTATCGCGTCGCCCACGCCCTCGCCCGACGACCGTTGGATCGTGTACGTCCACTCCGATGGTAACGAGGATTTGCTGGCCGTTGTCGATGCCGCCGGCAGGCGGTGGCCGCAAAAGCTGGCCTCCGGCGCCGATTTCTACACCACGCCTGCCTGGCATCCCGACGGGCGCTACCTGGCCTGGGTGGAGTGGGATCATCCCAACATGCCCTGGGATGGCACCCGGCTGGTGCTGGCGACGGTGGGCGCTGCCGATCATCGCCAGCCCGGCCCCTGCACCCCTCCCCCGGGCGACGCGGACGTCGCATTGGAGGAGGGGCCGGGGGAGGGGTGTTTCCCCTCCCTGATCGAAACCACCCACGTCGCCGGCGACGACGATACCGCCGCCACCGAGCCATCCTTCTCGCCCGATGGCCGCTGGCTGGCCTATATCTGCGATCCTGACGGCTGGGACGATCTCTACCTGCGCGATCTGTCCAGAGGCGAGACGCGCCGCCTCACGCCAGGCGGGGCCGACTATGGCCAGCCGGCCTGGGCGCAGGGCCTGCGCAGCTATGCCTGGGCCGCCGATAGCAGCGCCCTCTATGCCGTACAGCGCGGCGCGGCGCGCGATGCGCTCTGGCGGGTGCCCCTCGACGGGGGCCAGCCCGAGCCGGTCCAGGCGCTGGCTGGCTATGCCTCCATCCAGCAGCCCACGGTCAGCGCCGGCGGGCGTCTGGCCTGCATCGCCTCCAACCATGACACGCCGCCCCGCCTGGTGGTATGGGATCCGCGCAACGGCTCGGTGCGCGTCCACGCGCGCGCCACCGCCGAGCGGCTGGATCCGGCCGCCTTGGTCGCGCCCCAGTCGCTGGCGTGGTGTGGGGAGGACGGCGAGGAGGTCTACGGCCTGCTCTACCAGCCCGTGGGCGGCCCGCCAGACCAGCGGCCGCCGCTGATGGTCTCCGTTCACGGTGGCCCCACCGGCCGCGCCCGGCGGGGATGGGATCCGGCGGCCCAGTTCTTGGCCACGCGCGGCTGGGCGGTGCTGGCGCTGGATTACCGTGGCAGCGCCGGCTACGGCCGCGCCTACCGTAACCGCCTGCGCGGCAACTGGGGCCTGCTGGATGTGGCCGACGCCGTCAGCGGCGCGCAGCACTGCGCCAAGACGGGCCTGGTGGACGGCGACCGCATGGCCATCATGGGGGGCAGCGCCGGCGGCTATACCGTGCTGGAGACCTTGGCGCAGCATCCGGGCGTCTTTGCCGCGGGCGTGTGCATGTACGGCGTCACCGACCTCTTTGCCCTGGCCGAGGAGACCCACAAGTTCGAGGCCCGCTATACCGACCGCCTGGTGGGTCCCCTGCCCGAGGCGGCGGCCGCCTACCGCGAGCGCAGCCCGGCCCGCCATGCCGAGCGCATCCGCGATCCGCTGGCCGTCTTTCAGGGAGAGGAGGACAAGGTGGTGCCGCCCTCGCAGGCCGAGGCGTTGGTGGCCGCCTTGCGGGAGCGGGGCGTCCCGCACACCTATCGCGCCTTTGCTGGCGAGGGCCACGGCTGGCGCCAGCGAGAGACCATCGTCGCCTTCTGGGAGGACGTTCTCGCCTTTTTGAGGAGCCACTTGCTCTATGCCTGAGCCGTCGTCCCACAGGCCGGCCATCGCTCGCCGGCTGGCCGATGTCACCCTGGATGACCTGGCGGCCGTGGGCGGCAAGGCCGCCCGCCTGGGAGACGCCCATCGCCTGGGCTGCCCCGTGCCGCCGGGCGTGGTGCTGACCACCGACCTCTATCGCGGGTTCATGCGGCAGGGCGGGCTGGCCGGCGAGATCGCGTCGATCCTGGGCGCCATGCACCCGACGGCCATGGCCCATTTCCAGGCCGCCGAGTGGGCCATCCGCTCGGCCTTTGCCGTGCGGCGGGTGCCTACTGACGTCCGCGACGCCGTCGCCGCCGCGCTGGACGAGTTGGGCGCGCCGGCCCTGGCCGTGCGCTCCTCGGCGCTGAGCGAGGACAGCCCCCGCCAGAGCTTTGTGGGCCAGCACGATACCCTGCTGGGCGTCGAGGGCCTCGATGCCGCCGTCGAGGCCGTGGTGGCTTGCTGGATGTCCCTCTTTTCCGCGCGCGCCCTGGCCTATGCTGCCCGCTTCAAGGTCGATCTGCTGAACTCGGCCATGGCGGTGCTGATCCAGCCCGAGCTGCCGCTGGATGCTCAAGGCTCGCTCTTTACCGTGGATCCCATCACCGGCAATCCCGACGTCTTTCTGCTCGAGTGCCGGTGCTCCGGCCAGCCAGAGCTCACCCGCCTGGATCCGTACGACGAGCCGCAGGGTGCGCCCCCCTACCATGCTGCGCTTTGCCGGCTGGGCCTGTTGCTGGATGAGCACTATCAGGGCTACCAGGCCTTGGAGTGGGCCCTGGTTGGCGATGCCGTCCAGGTGCTACGGGTGCGTCCGCTCAGCCGCGTGCCGGGCTACCTGCCCGTCTCCCTACGGCGGGGCGGCGACGACCGCAAGCCGCTGCGCCTGATCCTGCCCCCTGGCACCGCGCCCCGCGAGGCGGCGCCCTATTCCTGGTACCATCGCAGCCGCAGCGGGGTGCTCACCGCGGCCTACTATCGCGAGTGGCTCGCCGGCCTGGGCGAGGATCGCGGCAAGGTCCAGTTCTACCTGCGCGGCTATCTCTATGAGCGGCCGCAGCGCGATGCCACGGCAGCCGATGCCTCTCGCCTGCCGAGCGGCCTGTGGCTGTTGTTGGCCGCGCGGCACCTCTGGGCGGCACGCTCGCTGGATCGCTCCTTTCACGCGCTGGAGCGCGCTCGGCGGCCGCAACTGGAGGCCTGGGCGCGGCGCGACCTGGCTTCCCTGAATGACCGCGCGCTGGCCGGCTATCTGCGGGATCTGGCGCGCCTTCATGAGCAGTATACCGTGGAGCGTGGCCGGCTGGACGGCGCGGCCGAGGCCTTGAGCGATCTCTTTACGCACCTACACGAGCGCTGGATCGGCGATGGCCGCGCCCCCGACCTGCTGCCCGTTGCCGGCGACGCGCTGGCACGGCGCGATGCGGCCGCGGCCCAGGTAGCTCACGATCACCCCGAGCCCGGTCCGGCGCGCGACCGGGCCGTGCGCGACCTGCGACAACGCTACGGCCATCTGTTCCTCGGCGGCGACCCCTTGGGCGAGCAGCGCGATCTGGCCTGTTGGCAGATGGATGAGGCCCTGCTCGATGCGACCTTGCGGAATCCGACCAAGGCCCAGCCTCCCGCCAAGCCGGCGCCCTCCCCGCCGATCGCAGAGATTCGCTGGCTGCGTCGTTGGATCTATACGGGGGTGCTGCGGCTGGCCCGTCGCTATGTGCTGCTCTGCGCCGACAAGGACGAGCCGGTGTTGCGCTGCGGTTGGCTGGAGCACGTGGCCGTCGCCGAGGTTGGGCGGCGCCTGCAGCGCGCCGGCGCTATCGGCGAGGCCGCCGATGCCTTTTTGTTGCGAGATGAGGAGCTGCTCGATTGGCTTCTCGGCGAGCTAGACACGCAGCACGTGGCCGAGGTGGTGGCCGAGCGCCGTGGCCTGCTGCGCCAATGGCGTCGCTATGCGCCACCGGCCACGCTGGGCGGCGCAGAGGAGCCCGATCCTCCCCAGCCCGAGGGCGGCCTGGATGGGGCCCGCGTGCTCCGTGGCCGCGCCATCTCGCCGGGCGTGGCCCAAGGCCGCGTCTGCGTGGTGCAGATGCTCTCCGACGGCGCCCGCGTGCGCCCCGGCGACGTGCTCTGCTCACGCACCCCGTTGTACGACCTGAGCCCCTGGTTTGGCATGGCGGCGGCAGTGGTCACCGAGCGCGGGGGGCTGCTGGATCACGCCGCGGTGCTGGTGCGCGAGTATGGCATCCCCGCCGTCTTTGGCGTCCAGGGGCTGCTCAAGAGCATCGAGGATGGCGACACGCTTTGGGTGGACGGTGGGCGCGGGCTGGTGCAGCCTGGCCGCCACGATCCCGGTTGGGACATTCTGTAACTCGCATCAGCCTAGGAGGCAACCGATGGGCGTGTATGGCGGTATCGAGGCGGGCGGCACCAAGATCGTCTGCGCGGTGGGCACGGCGCCCGATGACATCCGGGCCGAGGAGCGCTATGCCACCGGCGCGCCCGAGGATGCCATCCCGCGGGCCGTGCGCTTTTTCCAAGAGCACGTGGCCGCCGGCGAGCTGGATGCGGTGGGCATCGCCTCCTTTGGGCCGGTGGATCCAGACCTAAAGTCCCCCACCTGGGGCCACGTCACCACCACGCCCAAACCCGGCTGGGCCCACACCGATTTCGCCGGCCAGATCCGGCGCGCGCTCGGCGTGCCCGTCGGATTCGACACCGACGTCAACGCCGCCGCCCTGGGCGAGCACCGCTGGGGCGCCGCCCGCGGCCTGCACACGTTCATCTATCTGACGGTGGGCACCGGCATCGGCGGCGGGGCCATGGTGGAGGGCAAGCTGCTCCACGGGATGATGCACCCCGAGATGGGCCACATCCGCGTGCCCCACGATTGGGCGGCCGATCCCTTCCAGGGCGCCTGCATCTACCATGGCGACTGCCTGGAGGGCCTGGCGGCCGGGCCGGCCATCGAGGCGCGCTGGGGCCAACGCGGCGAGACGCTGCCGCCCAATCACCCCGCCTGGGAGCTGGAGGCCCGCTACCTGGCGCTGGGCGCGGTCAACTATACGCTGACCCTGGCCCCGCAGCGGATCATCATGGGCGGCGGCGTGATGGCCCAGGCGCACCTCTTCCCCCTGATCCGCCGGCACGTGCGCGCGCTGCTCGATGACTATTTGCAGGTGCCGCAGATCGCCAGCGACTTGGATCGCTTTGTGGTGCCGCCCGAGCTGGGAGGGCGCGCGGGCGTGTTGGGAGCTATCGCCCTGGCCGAGCGGGCGGCCTTGGGGCAGGGATGATGAACAGCACCCCCGAGCCGAACCGTCGAGAGCGTCTGCGCGTCTGGTGGGAGGTCTGGCTGCCCCTGTTGCTGGCCGGGCTGGCCCTGGTTGGCCTCAACCTGGTGCTCTACCTCAAGCTGGCGCCGGCGGCCCCATGAGCGCTCTACAGCGCGCCTGGGGGCGCACCCGGAACTGGTGGGCCTGCCGTGACCTGGGTTGGCTGGCTCATCCGCTGCTGGCGTTCCTGGCCACCCGGGCGGCCCTCTGGGCCGCCGCCTACCTGGGCGAGCTCGCCATCCCCGGCCTGGACGCAAGCTGGGTGTGGCATGCGCGCCCCGACAACCTGTTCCTGGACGTGTGGGCGCGCTGGGATGCCGGCTGGTACCTCAGCATCGTGCGGCAAGGCTACACCTTTGCGCGTGACGCCCAGAGCTCGGCAGCCTTTTTCCCGCTCTATCCGGCCCTGGTGCGGGCGCTGCGATGGCTCACCGGCGACGCGCTATCCGCCGGGCTGCTCATCAGCAACGCGACACTGCTGGGCGCGCTGGTCTACCTCTATCGTCTGACCGAGCTCCTCATCGGCCAACGGGACGCGGCCGAGCGGGCGGTGTTCTATGCCGCCGCCTTTCCCAGCGCCTTCTTTTTCTCTTCCATGTACACCGAAAGCCTCTTTTTGCTGGTGACGGTGGCGGCGGCCTACCACGCCCGCCGCCAGCAATGGGTCTGGGCGGCCTTCTGGGGGATGCTGGCCACGGCCACGCGGGTGCCTGGGCTGGCTATCTTGGGCGTGGTGGGGCTGGAGTGGCTCCGCGCCCACGGCTGGACCCTGGCCACCGCCTGGCGCGGCCGGGCCTGGCAAAGCCTCTGGCGTGGCCTGCGCGACGACTGGGGCGGGCTCTTGGCCATGGCGCTGATCCCCCTGGGCCTGCTCAGCTATATGGCCTTTACCGCGCGCGTGTTCGGCGATCCCTGGGCCTTTCGCGTGGCGCAAGGCACCTGGGATCGCGACATGGCGGGGCCGTATTGGATCATCCGTGGGGCGGTGGATCGCCTCATCGCCGGCAGCTTCAAGCGGGGCAAGATCCCCTGGCGCGAGGTCATCGATCTGGCCGCGTTCTTTGGCGTGGTGGCGTTGGTGCCATTCATCTGGAAGCAGATCGGCGATGCCTATGCCCTCTACACCCTCAGCATCGTGCTGCTGCCCATCTGGAGCCACACCATGTCCATGACCCGATTCGCCCTGGTGGCGTTTCCGGTCTATATGCTGCTGGGGCGCTGGGCCCGGCACCGCGCCCTGGACCGCGCCCTGCTGGCCACCTTTGCCATCCTGCTGGGCATGCTGGTGACGGTGAACGCCAACTGGTACTTTGTGGGGTAGGGCGCTCTAGCTTGCGTTTGCCCAGGCGTCGCTGCGCTTTAGGATCAGGCTGCCCTGCGGCAGGCCCAAATGCCGCGCGATGACGGCGCACTTGGCCCGCAGCAAAAAGAACACCCGACCGGGCGTCTGGCTCAGCGCCTCCAAGTTCCCCTGCCCCTTGCTGATCACCACGTCGGCGGCTTGCCACGCCTCGCGCAGGGCCGGGGACGCGTGCGCCAGCAGCGTGCCCGGCGCATCGAACCCGCCGTCGATCAGGGTGGCCACCCGGTCCAGCCCCGCCTGCTGGGCGTCCTCCAGAACGGCGTCGTTCAGCACCGGCGTCGCCTTGACCACATAGGTCACCGGCGCGGCGATCTGCTCGATGAACAGCCGATCGAACACCGTCTCCCCGGCGTTGTCGCCCAGGTAGAGCACCCGCTGGGCCGCGCCGATCTCGCCGCGTAGCAGTTCCAGGTCGTCCACCGTCAGCGGCGCTCGCAGCACGTTCTCGATGTCCAGGCGCAGGGCGTCGCCGTCATAGGGCGCATCGGGGATGCCCAGGTCGATGATGTTGCCGGCGATGGCCAGACGCGCCGCCGTGGCAAAGGGATCGTCAGAGGCGGCCACCCGCTCGGCCAGCGCGGGGTAGAGGGCCAGCGCATGCTCGGTGCAGGTGCGCTTGATGGCCCGATAGGGGTCCGCATCGCCGGTCACCTGGCGGACCAGCCGGTGGACGGCCGCGCCGATCTCGGGCGGGGTGCTCTGCAGATCCATCTCTTGCA
>CAZUZB010000057.1:0-1537 GCA_964624695.1 uncultured Anaerolineales bacterium
TGGCCCCCAACGGCCGTGACGGCTGGTCGGGCAGGCTGCCGGCGCCGAACCGGGATCTGACCGATGGCCCGCTGGCCAGCCTGGCGGGGGCGCGGGACGCCCTGCGCGCGCTCAAGGCCCAGGGCGCCCTGACCGGCCCGGCGACGGTGTACGTGCGGGGCGGCGCCTACACGCTGGATGAGCCGTGGGTGCTCACGCCCGCCGATAGCGGCCGCGAGGATGCGCCCATCACCTATGCGGCCATGCCCGGCGAGGAGCCGGTGTTCAGCGGCGGGCGGCGGATCCAGGGCCAGTGGCGGCCGTACCAGGGCGAGATCGTGGTGTGCGACATCCCCGAGACCCGCGATGGGGCCTGGCCGTTCCGGCAGCTTTTCGTGAACGGGCGGCGGCAACAGCGCGCGCGCCTGCCCAACGCTAGCGGCCAGCGCGGCACCTACCATACCATCGTCGAAAAGGCCGATGACAACGCCTTTGTCTACCGCGAGGGCGATTTCGACGCCGATTGGCACAACCTGCGTGACATCGAGGTGCGGGTCTATCACTCGTGGAACGACTCTTGGCTGTGGGTGGCCGAGGTGGATCCCGCACGCCGGGTGGTGACGTTCACCGGCGCGCCCGAGCCCAGCCACTGGTTCGGGTGGCAGGGGCCCAACCGCTATGTGGTGGAGAACGTGTTGGAGGGCTTGCAGCAGCCGGGCGAGTGGTACCTGGATCGCCAGGCGGGCCGGCTCTACTGGTGGCCGACCTGTGACCTGGCCACGGCCGAGATCGTCGCGCCGGCGCTCTTCCAGTTGGTGCATCTACAGGGATCCCCAGCGAACGACGCCTGGGTGGAGCACGTGCATCTGCGTGGCCTGACCTTTTGCCACACCGATTGGTCGCTGCCGCCCGAGGGCTACCCCGGCTGCGGCGACGTGGGTGACATCGTGCCGCCCTCGGCGGTGCATCTCGATGGCGTGCGCCACTGTAGCTTTGAGAATGGGCGCATCGCCCATGTGGGCACCTATGCCCTGGAGCTGGACGGCTATGACAGCCGCGTGGTGGGCAACGAGATCCACGATACCGGCAGCGGCGGCATCATCACGCGGAACTATTGGCCCGCGCCCAACGAGGTCTCCTACAACCATATCCATGGCTGCGGGGCAGTCTACCCCAGCGCGGTGGGCATCAACATCGACGAGGGCGGCGGCTCGTTCTGCCATAACCTGATCCACGACATCACCCAGTCGGGCATCTATGCGCGGCACTGGGCCACGGTGCACCAGCTGCGAGAGCGCCGCAATCAGGAGCAGCCGCTGATCATTGCCCACAACGAGATCTATGACCTGCTCTATACCATCAACGACGGCGCCGGCATCTTTGTGCGGGATAGCAACATCTTTATCGAGAACAACCTGATCCACGACTGCTACTCGTACGGGGAGCACACGCCGGGGTGGGGCATCTATTTGGGGTGCGAGACCCGCGACACGGTGGTGCGCAACAATGTGGTGTATCGCACCCGCGAGTCGGTCCACGTCTGGTATAGCAACCGCAA
>CAZUZB010000057.1:1637-2707 GCA_964624695.1 uncultured Anaerolineales bacterium
ACCTGGGAGGAGCGCGAGGCCGTGGCCCGCACGTTGGACGAGGCGGGCGTGCCCTATGTGGCGGTGTTGCGCTGGCCGGGGTAGAGACGACGCCGGGGCCAAACAAGTAACCAGGAGCCTAACCATGGACCACCGCTTCGAGCCGACCCGTTACCACAACAGCTTTGGCAGTCATGCGCCGGTGGCGCAGGTCCGCGATGGCGACCGGATCATAACGACGACGTTGGATTGCCGCGGCCACGATGCCGGCGACCACCCCGCCACCGACGCGCGCCCCAACCCGTTGACGGGGCCGTTCTATGTGGAGGGGGCGGCGCCCGGCGACGTGCTGGCGGTCGAGCTGGAGCGCATCGCCGCCAGCCGGGATACGGCCATCGCCAAGACCATGGTGGCCGACCATCTCCTGGAGCCGGAGACGCTGCGGGGCCTGCCCCCGGCTGAGCAGATCATCTGGCAGCTCGATCGGGAGCGGGGGCTGGCCTGGCCGCAAGAGCCGCCGCGCGGCCTGGAACGGCTCCACGTGCCCCTGGCGCCCATGCTGGGCTGCCTGGGCGTGGCGCCGGCGGGCGGCCAGGCGATCTCCTCGGCCACCTCGGGGCCCCACGGCGGCAACATGGATTGGCGCGGCACCGCGGCCGGGGCCACCCTCTACTTCCCCGTGTTCCAAGAGGGGGCGTTGCTGTTCCTGGGCGATGGCCACGCTGCCCAGGGCGACGGCGAGATCGTGGGGCAGGGGCTGGAGACGTCCATGGACGTGACGCTGCGGGTGCGGATCGTGCGCGGCTGGGAGGCCCGGTGGCCCCGTGCCGAGACGGCCACCCATCTCATGACGCTGGGCAACGCCCGCCCCATGGAGGAGGCGCTCCAGCACGCCACCAGCGAGATGCTGCGCTGGCTGGGGGCCGGCTACGGGCTGGATGCCTCGGCCGCCAGCACGTTGCTGGGCCAGTGTGTGCGCTACGAGGTGGGCAACGTGTACGACCCCGCGTTCACCATGGTATGCGTCCTGGAAAAGCGCTGGCTGCCCTAGCGTATGGTCCGGCTGGGCGCCCCGTCCAGCCGGACCCGCC
>CAZUZB010000057.1:2807-5194 GCA_964624695.1 uncultured Anaerolineales bacterium
CATGGAGGCGTGGGGCGCTTTGGGCATTCTGTCCACTAGATGACTCCAAACCTTGTAGAACATGCGCGTAGATGCGCCACTCTGGGTCCCCTATAGTGGGACCAGTTTCTAGTACAAGCAAAGGAGGAAACGTGGCAGAGGTAACGGCCCAAGATGTTCTTCGGATGGCACGAGAGCAGCAAGTCAGGTTCATTCACCTCCAGTTCACCGACGTGGTTGGGATCGTCAAGGGCATCACGATCCCCATCCACGAACTGGAGAACGCACTGGACACTGGTGTCTGGTTTGATGGTTCGTCGATCCAAGGGTTTGCGCGCATTGCCGAAAGCGACATGTACCTGGTGCCCGATCCCGATACGTTCAAGGTCATTCCCTGGGAATACAAAGAGGGCGCGAACACGGCGCGCCTGATCTGTGACGCGTATACCCCAGGGGGCGAGCCCTTTGCCGGCGATCCACGGGGGGTGCTCAAGCGAGCCGTGGCCAAGGCAGCAGAGATGGGTTTCATCTACCATACGGGCCCCGAGCTCGAGTTCTTTCTGTTTGGCTATGATGACTGCGGCCTGCCGACTCTCAAGCCCCATGACCTTGGCGGCTACTTTGACTATTCGACCGACGCCGCCATCGGGGTTCGCAAGGACATGGTTTCGGGCCTGGAGGCGATGGGGATCCTGCCAGAGGCGAGCCACCATGAAGTCGCTACCGGGCAGCACGAGATCGACTTTCGCTACGCCGATGCGGTCAAGACCGCGGACAGCGCCATCACCTTCAAGTATGTGCTCAAGGCGATCGCCAAGTTCCATGGGCTGCACGCGACGTTCATGCCCAAGCCCATTGCCGGGATCAATGGCTCCGGTATGCACACGCACCAGAGCCTGGTCTATGCAGACTCGGGGGAGAACGCGTTTGCTGACCCCAATGACGAGATCGGCCTTTCGGCGTTGGCCCGGCAGTTCATCGCAGGGCAGCTCGCCCATGCCCGCGGCCTCTGTGCCGTCGTCGCGCCGCTGATCAACTCGTACAAGCGGCTCGTGCCTGGCTATGAGGCGCCGGTATACATCAGTTGGGCACGCATCAACCGCTCGGCTCTGATCCGTGTGCCGCGCGTGAGCCGGATCGAGGCCACCCGTGTCGAGCTGCGCTGCCCAGACCCAAGCTGTAACCCCTACCTCGCCCTCGCCGCGATGCTCTGGGCCGGGCTGGAGGGCATCGAAAAGGGGCTGACCCCGCCCGAGGCCGTGGAGGAGAACCTATACGAGCTGGACGATTCATGGCGCAAACAGCGCGGCGTCGCCACGCTGCCGGGATCGCTCAAAGAGGCGCTCGACTGCTTGGCGGAGGACAAGGTGATCCAGAACGCGCTGGGCAGACACGCCTATGAGCGGTTCCTGAACGCCAAGACCCAGGAGTGGGACGACTACCGGCTGCAGGTCACCCCCTGGGAGGTGGAGCGCTATCTGGCGACCTACTAGGGCTTGCCGCTGACGATGCCCTTGCCGTGCTTCCCAAGGGAGCATCCCGTCTTTCAGCACCGGCATAGCAGCGAACCGACGTGGAAGCAGATCCATCGTAATAAACGGTTGCCATCTCACTGGGAGACCCAAGATGGCTTTTGACTCGAACAGGAGATCATCAAGATGGTTGCAGAGGCCAAGAACATCGAATGGATCGACATTGGTGTGGAGGGATTGCTTGATTTCATCCCCGGACTGCCCAAGGGTGACGCCATCCTGGTTCGGGGTGAACCGGGCACCGGCAAGACCATCCTCTGTCTGCAGTTTGTGCACCGCGGCGTCGAGCGCGGCGAAAAGTGCATCTATATCACCACCGAGGAGACCCCCGAGACGATCCTGCGCACTGGCGCCCAGCTATGGGACGACTTTCCGGGCTTGATCGCTAGTGGGCAGATTCAGGTTGTGAACCTCTCGATTACGGCGACGTATGCCAGCGATTACTCGCTGGTGGGCAAGGATGAGGCGCTCCAAATCGTGCTCGATGGCCTGGACCTGCAGCCCGACGCGAGTCGGATCGTGATCGACTCGCTCAGCTCGCTGGGCCGCCGCCTGGCGGACGAAAACGACTTCAGAGAGCTCTTTATGCGGCTGCTGCTCGAATCCAAAAAGCGCGGGGCAACCATCCTGCTGAGTGCCGAGGGTATCCCCATGGCCCCCGACATCACCGAGTATCTGGCGGATCACCTGATCTATCTCGATTATCACAAGCATGACGTGATCTGGACCCGCGTGTTCATCCTGCGCAAATCCCGCAGCGTCCCGCTCCAGCCTCAGATCCTGAAGCTGAATATCGAGAGGGAGGGGCTCTCGGTCGAAGAGATTCCCATCGCGCTCAAGCCGGTCTGGTTTGCGAGCAAGATCTAGGACGAGCAA
>CAZUZB010000057.1:5294-11690 GCA_964624695.1 uncultured Anaerolineales bacterium
GATTCCCATCGCGCTCAAGCCGGTCTGGTTTGCGAGCAAGATCTAGGACGAGCAAGAGCTGGAGAAACAGGCATGAACCAAGAACAACTGGACCTCTTTGCGGGCTTTCAGCAAACCTTTCTCGTAGGGTGGGCGCCCGTCGCGATCTTTATCATGGCCACGGCGGGGTTCGCGCTGCTCTATGCGGGGATGGTGCGCAAAAAGAACGTCAGTCACACCATCCTCGTGATCAACGTGGGGTGGACATTGGCCTTCTTGGTGTACTTTTTGTGGGGGTTCCCCCTGGCCTACTATAGCGACGCTCCCATCATCGGTTGGCCCCAGTTCCTGCCGACCATCGCCAACCCGTTGCCGCCAGCCTTGTCTGAAACGGGGGCATACGGCATCGCCGCCAGCCCTTCGGGGTTGGGAGACTTGGCGCTCTGGTTCAAGATGTCCATGTTTGCCATCACGGCCGTGGCCATCGTGCCGGGCGCGCTGGCCGAACGTGACAAGTTCTGGGGCTGGGTGATCGCTGCGGCTGTGATGTCGGGATTCATCTATCCCGTCATCGAGCACTGGGTGTGGGGTGGCGGCTGGCTGGCGGACCTGGGCTATATCGACTATGCGGGCTCGTCGGTGGTTCACATGACGGGAGGGGTCATCGCCTTGATGGGCGCGATCGTCATCGGGCCACGCATCGGCAAGTTCGTCGGCAAGAAAAAGACCGCCCGAGCCTTTTTCGGGCACAGCATCCCGCTATCGGTGATCGGCGCGTGGTTCCTGGTGTTTGGCTGGTTCGGCTTCAATATCGGCTCTAGCACGGCCACCGATCCGCAGACGATCAACGTCGAGCTGGCCTGGGTTTCGCTAACCACAGCCATGGCGATGGCGGGAGGGCTCTTTGGAGCGGCCCTCACTTCGCGCGGGCATGTGTTGACTAGCATGGTAGGCCTGCTGGCAGGCGCGGTGGCCATCTGCTCTGGCGCGGCGTTGGTGCACCCGATGGCTGCGTTCTTCATCGGGTTGGTAGCGGGCCTGATCACGACGCTGGTGGTAGGATTGATGGAGAACGTGCTGCATGTGGACGATGCAGCGGCCTGCTTCCCGGTTCACGGGGCATGTGGGCTATGGGGCGTGATCAGCACCGGCATCTTTGGCTCCAAAGCGCTGGGAGGGCACCCGCTCTATGGCCTGGAGACGGCGGACTGGCTGTCTCAGCTTGGCATCCAGGTGGTTGGCGCGCTCGCCATCGCCGCCTTTGCGGCCGTCGCGGGCTTGGCCCTGTTCTGGGTCCTCAACAAGTTCAATATGCTGCGCGTTGGCCGCGACGCTGAGCTGTTTGGCCTCGATATCGCCGAGCACAAGACGCTCGCCTATCCGGAGGATATGCAGGCAGAGCAGTTCCGGTAGCCTTTGCTTCCCTCTGTTGTTGTCAGGCAGGGGGGACCTGGCTGAAATCCTCACATCCCGCAGCGGGCAGTCGTCCTACGGCTGCCCGCACCTCTTTTCGCAGTTCAAGCCGCTCTACCAGGCTGTTCGCTCGTCCGGCCTTGTACACACGGTTGGGCATGCCCGCGCCGCGTAACCTTTCCTCCCCTCGCCCGTCTCATCAGCGGAATGCCCACACGGGGCGGCGACGATGAGGAGGTAGCATGTTTCAGTGGATGATGGCGGTGGCGGTGGCGCTCTCGACCATGTTGGCGGCGGCGGGCGCGCCGGCGGACGTGACCCCGGCCCAGGTGATGAACGGCGAGGCGATGGCTCAACTGCGCACGGCGCTCCAGGTGGCGGCGCAGAACCGGCCGGACGAGGTTCCCGAGGCGGCGGTGATGGCGCGGCTGCAGCATCAGGTGCGGGCGATGATCCGCGAGGCCCAGGAAGAGGGGCTGGACGAAGAGGCCATGGAGCAGCTCATGGAGCGAGTCCGCGAGCGGCTGCAGCTTCAGATCGAGCAATGCGAGGAAGGCGCCTGCCAGTTCGGCTTGGAGCAGGCGCTCCAGGCCACCGAGCAGTGGCGAAATGGGTACCAGGCGCGTGAGCGACGCGGTGAGGGCGGGGATGATGCAGCTGGCCCTCCGGAAGGGACTGTGCCCGATGAGCTGCCTTCCCCAGAAGCTCCGGAGGTGCCTGGCGTTCCTGAAGAGATTCCTCCGGCCCCGCCGGTCGACACCGGTGCGCCAGCACAACCTGGCAGTCCAGGAGCGGGCCCCGGCGGCCGACCCTAGGGCGAACTAGCCAGCGAACAGGAGCATGCCGTGACGGGCCGTATGCCCGCCACGGCATGTTAGCATTGCCTGCCAGGTGTCCGTTGTCTCCGGGTAACCTCTCGACTGATCTAGGGCCGCCCGAAGTCCGCCACGGCGCGGGCGATGGCCGGGTAGCTCACCTGCCAGCGCCCCGGCGGCGGATCCTCCGAGACCTGCATCTGCAGCCGGCCGGTGTGGCCGCCTTCCTCTAGCAGCTCCATGGCCTGGGCATAGATGGTGGCGTCGTCCGCCCAATGCACCGACGAGGGAAAGTTGACCTGGATGCGCGTCTCGGGCCAGCGCTCTACCACGTCCGCCACCCGCGTGTCGTTGTCGGGGGGTGGCGCGAGCGAATCGATGCCGTGGGGCGGCCACTCGTCCAGCAGGGGCCAGAGGGCCCGCAGGTTGCCATCCATGTGCACGTACACGCCCACGCCCACGTCGGCCAGGATGTCGGCCACCTGCCGGTAATAGGGCAGGCACCAGCGGCGGTACTGGCTGGAGCCGATGGGCCCGGCGGTGATATTGTCGGGCAGGTCCACATAGGGGAGCAGCACCTCTTGCGAGGCGGCGCGGGCCACCCGCGCCATCTCGAACACCTGTTCGCCCATCAGCTCCATGCACTCGTCCACGATGCCGGGATCGTCGGCGAGATGCAGGACAAAGTCGGTCAGGGCCGCCCACTGGATCCACATCTGCTGGTAGGGGGTGCGCGAGAGCGAGACGTGGGGCAGGCCGCGCTCCCCCAGCTCCTGGTGGGCGCGGGCGGCGGGCTCGATATCCAGCGAGATCACCGCGTCGCGCAGGTAGGCCCGCAGCACGGCATAGTCCTCCAGCGACGTGACATAGTGCTTGGTGTAGGCGCTGACGCCCAGGCCGCTGACCCGGGTGCGTTCCTGGGTCAGCGTGCCCTGGGGCGTGACCAGGGTATCCCGCCAGCCGGGCTTGCCGTCGATCAGGGCGTCCTCGGTGACGATGCGGCAGTGGGGATGATCCACGCGGTGGACGGTGGACCACCGCAGGATGCCGATGGCATCGTCGCCGATGGCCTCCCACACCACCTCGTTGGGCGCGACCATGTTGTCGTACTGGACAAAGGGCACGCGGTCGTGCGGCTCTCCACGGATGACGGCGAGCATGCGTTGGCGTTGGTTCAAGGCTGATCCTCCTCGATGGCTAGGGTATGTTGGCACTCGGAAGGGTGTTCCAACGTTTGAACGTTGGAACACCGCTTTGCTTGTGGAGTCCGTTGCGCTACCCCAGCGGATTGTGGCCTGGCCTGAGGCGGCGCGTCTCGTCGCCCCACACCAGGTCCCCCGAGACGCCCTCGGGCAGCCAGATCTCCCCACGCAGCGCCTCGCCTTCACGGCGCAGATCAAAGCGCAGCATGTCAGAGGTTGGATGGGGCATCTCGCCGCGGATGGCCGTCAGCGGCCCGAACTGCGGCGCGATGCGCACCTGCGCGAATCCCGGCGCGCTGGGACGGGCCCCCAAGATCGACGCATAGTAGTGATAGAGGGGGTGAGCGCCCCAAGCATGGCAATCGGAGCGGGTGGGCTCGGGCGACTCGCTGGTGGTCTTGAGGCCGTGCTCTTGGAGCCCCAGCCAAAAGTCCAGCTTGTCGATGAGCAGGTCCACGCGGCCGATCTCGCGCAGCGCCTCGAGCAAATAGTGGGAAAAGTAGATGGTGGTGCGGGCCAGGTCGTCGGCCTCCAGCAGGCCATCCACCAGCCGCGCCTGGCGCTCGCCCCCCAGCAGGTGGGTGAGGATGGCCAGGGATTGGGTATGCTCCGAGTAGCACGTATGGGCCCGGTCATCGGCCAGCAGGCCGCGACCCTCGTCCCAGTAGGCGGCAACGATGGCCTGGCGCAGCGCCGCGTTCACCTCGCGCCAGTGGGCAGCCAGATGGGGCTGGCCCAGAGCCTCGTGCAGGGCGATGCCGCGCTCAAGGGCGTAGAGATAGATCAGGTTGATGAGGGCGTTGGCGCCGTGGCGGCTATCGGGCGGCCAGCCGGCGGGCCACTCGGGCACCCAGTCGCAATAGCTCCAGCCGGGCACCGCGCTGACCAAACCGTCCTCATCGCGGTAGCCGGCAAAGGCGGTCAGCACGCTATCCACGCCGGGCAGCAGCTCGCGCACGGTGGCCGCGGCATCGCGCCACTGGTACAAGTCGTGCACCATGGCGACCCACCAGAGGCTGAACGGCGCGATCACCTGGGGGATCTGCGAGGGGTAGCGGCTCTTGGTGAGGCCGTCGGGGCTGCGCGACCAATCGAACAGCCGGCAGGCCTTGATGGGCAGGCGCGGGTCGGACGTGGTGACATAGGTAGCCAGCACCTCCAGCCGAGTATCCCCCACGTACATGAGCTGCTCATAGTAGGGGCAGTCCATGTAGGTCTCGTGGGAGCACATCTGCAGGGCCCGCACCATGATGGGCGAGACCGAATCCAGAGGCGGCTTGCCCTGGCGCGAATCGACGCTGGCGAACGAGCTCTCGCGCTCTAGCGGGTAGCGGGTCTCGCGGATGCGCAAGGCAGCGATGGTCGCGGGCGCTGCGCCCGTGCGAACGGTGAGCTCCAGGTAGCGCCCGGCCCGCCACCAGAAGGTGTCATAGGTGCGGTTCTCGCCGCCCTCCAGGTTGAACCGATCGCGCGGCGCGTAAAAGAGCTTGCCATCCACGACGTCGCGGTTGCCCTTGGAGGGCATCCGTCCCTGGCTGATCTCATAGAGCGCCTCGGTCCAGCCCAGGGTGATCTCGGCCCCGGCGCCGCCGGTGGTGGTTAGCTCGGGGTAGCCGCAGTAATAGTCTTCCAGATCGATGACGGCGCGAAGGGAGCGGCCGGCTGGCACCTGGAGCGGCGCCTGGCCGGCCAGCATGGCCTGGATAGCGTCGGCCAGGGCGGGATCGTGGGCGGCGGGATCCACCCGCATAAAGCCGGCGGGATCGGCCCAGGTGGCGTGGCGCACCCGGCCCACGTTGCGTGGCTCCTCCATCATGGGGGGGAGCATGGCCGGCATCAGGTGCGGATCCAGGGTGCGCTGGGGGGTCTCCCAGGCATAGTAGCGGCTGCTGAGGCCGTCCACCGGCGGGCGCAGGACGGCGGGCGCGACCCAATCGCCCGCTGTGGCGGGATCGCTCTCCCAGCCCCAGGGGTAGCGGGCGCCATCCAGGGCGAACGACCAGCCCACCACATAGTAGGCGCGCATCTCGATGGGCTCGCGGCTGTAGGCGGGGATCTTGAGCACCTGCCAGGCGCCGGCGCCGGTGGAGAGGGTGCGGGCCAGCGGCCCCTCGGCGTAGAGCATCAAGCCGGGGACCACGGTCATCTGGGCCATGGGGGAGCCGTCCTCGGGGAGCCACCAGGCTCGCGCCGCCAAAAGATGGTCGCCGGGGCCAAGCTCGAGCTGGTAGGTCTCGTAGAACCAGTGGGCGGGGTCGCCACGCTCGGGGCCGCGCCCCAGGCGCTGGCCGTCGCAGAACAGCTCATAGCGGTGGTCGGCGGTGACGTGAAGGCGGACGGTCTCGGCCGCGTCTAGGGTAAAAGGCAGCCGAAAGGCGAGGACGGTGGGCTCGTCCGGACGGACGTCGGGGTGCCAGACCCAGCGGGCCGGGAAATCGGCCGTCTCGTTGACGCCGGGCATCTCCAGGCTGGGGAAGGGGTTGGTGTCACAAGGGATACGCATGCTTGCCTCCTGTATCGTGATGAGGCGAGCATAGACCGGGGGCGAGAGGGCGTCAAGGGTTTGGGGCCAGCACATAGGGCACAAAATGCCGTGCTTTGTGCCTTTCGTGTCTTGCAGAGTGTGGGAGATGATCAGAGCGCCGGTAGCTCCACCCCGTTGGGGCGATGCAGAGGTCTCCTTGGGGATGCGAGGCGCGAGCCTCTCCCCTTGAGGGGGAGAGGTTTGGAGAGGGGGGGATGTCGGGGGTCGGCGGCGCCCTCACCCCCGACCCCTCTCCCAAGGGGAGAGGGGAGACAGGGGAGGGGGTAGCACATAGGCACGGCATCCAGTTGGCGCGGTTCCCATACCGCGTCTACAGATAGGACATAGCCCCGGTGCCGATCTGCCGATTCCTAGCTACGCCCCCCCAGGGTCAGGGCCGGCACCGATTGCACCTCGTTCAGATGGCGGTACAGGCCACCCTTGGCCATGAGATCCTCGTGGG
>CAZUZB010000057.1:11790-15215 GCA_964624695.1 uncultured Anaerolineales bacterium
TGCACCTCGTTCAGATGGCGGTACAGGCCACCCTTGGCCATGAGATCCTCGTGGGTGCCCATCTCGACGATGCCCTTGTCCTCCAGCACCACGATCAGGTCGGCGTTGCGGATGGTGGAGAGGCGGTGGGCGATGATGATGGTGGTGCGGCCCTCCATCAGCCGTTCCAGCGCCTGCTGGATCAAGAGCTCGGTCTCGGTGTCCACCGACGAGGTGGCCTCGTCCAGCACCAGGATCGGCGCATCTTTGAGGATGGCGCGGGCGATGGACAGGCGCTGCTTTTGCCCGCCCGAGAGCTTGACGCCGCGCTCGCCGATCATGGTGTCATAGCCTTCGGGCAACTGCAGGATGAACTGATGGGCGTTGGCGATCTTGGCGGCCTCGATCATCTCGGCCTCGCTGGCGTCGGCGCGGCCGAACAGGATGTTTTCGCGGACGGTGCCATGGAAGAGGAACACGTCCTGCAGCACGATGGCCACCTGGGCGCGCAGGCTCTGGGCCTGCAGGTCGCGCACGTCATGGCCGTCGATGGTGATGCTGCCCTCGGTGACGTCATAGAAGCGCGGGATCAGGCTGGCCAGGGTGGATTTGCCCACGCCCGTGGGGCCGACCAGGGCCACCACCGAGTTGGCGGAGATATCCAGGTTGATGTCCTCTAGCACCTGCTCGCCGCGCTCATAGCGAAAGCCGACATGGTGGAACGTGATGTGGCCCGCCGTGCGGTCGGGCAGGGCGATGGCATCGAGGCGGTCCTGCACGTCGGGGCTCTCGTCCAGCAGCTCGGCCACGCGCTCGGCGCCGGCCATGGACTCCTGGATCGCCTCCCAGGCGCCGGTGAGGGCGCGCACGGGCTGGTAGAACAGGTTTAGGTAGAGGAAGAACGCGACCAGGTCTTGAATGGGCAGGGTGCCGCCGTAGGCCAGCCGCCCGCCGAAATAGACGACGATGACGGTGCCCATGGACGACCAGAAGCCCACAAAGGGGCCAAAGGTGGCCATCAGGCGCAGGGCGCGGAGCAGCGAGTCCTTGTAGGCCTCGATGCGCGAGCCCACGCGGCACGACTCGATCTCCTCGCGGGTGAACGCCTTGATCTCGCGGATGCCAGAGAGGTTGTCATTGATGATCGCGTTGAGCTCGGCCAGCTCCTTCTGGCGATGGCGGAACGCCGGGCGGACGTACTTGGCAAAGCCCTGCATCCCAATGACGATAAAGGGGATGGGGATCATGGTCACCAGCAGCAGCCGCCAGTTGAGCGCACCCAGGACCAGACTCACGCCGATGAGCATCAATACGTTGACGGCGGTATCGGGAATGGCGTGGGCGATGAGCCGCTCGAAATAGTCCGAGTCGTTGACCATGCGCGACATGAGCTGGCCGGTCTGCTGGTCCTCGTAAAAGCCCAGCGATAGCCGCTGGAGGTGTTGGTAGACGTCGCGGCGGGCGTCGGCCACCACGCCCCAGCCGGCCACGTGGGCCATATAGCTGCGCACGAACTGGAACCCGAACTGGGCGAGGAATAGCACGAACACGAGGATGGCCAGTCGGGTGATGGTCGCCAGGGTCTCCGGCTGGATCGGATCGGCGCTCACGAGGCCGATCAGCTCACGGATGAACCAGGGGCCGGCGAGATCCACCCCGACGAGGGCAATCATGGCGAATACGGCCAAGGCAAGCGGTTTGGTATAGCGGCCGGCGTACGATGCAACAAAGCGGAATGTCTTCATAAGGCGTGAGAACTCCTCGGGTAATCTGTCAGCTCGTGATGGGTCATGTCAATAGTCATTCTTGTTCAAGTAGACTCTGTCTTTTCCCGCGCGTCAAGTGACCGAAGGGCGCCTGCCCCCTGGGAGATGGCTGCGGCGACCGGTCCGTCGCCAGCGGCGCGGCGTCAGTTCTGCACGAGCCGCTCCAGGATCGGCTTGACCTGGGCCGTCAGCAGCTCGTACCCCTTCAGGTTGAAATGGGTGTTATCTTCCTTGAAGATATCCAGCCGCGTGCGGCCGTGATCGTCCGCAAGGACGGGGCCGATGTCGACGGCCCAGGTATCGGCGTGCGCCGCGGCATACGCCGTAAAGGAGCGGTTGAGGGCGGCCAGTTGGTCCTTGGGCGCGTCTTGCGCGGGATAGTCCTTGACCGGGATGATGACAAAGCGGATCCCGGGCAGGTCATGCCGCGCCCACTCGAACAGGCGGTGGGTCAGCTCGATCACCTCGTCGGGGGCATAGCCCAGCCCCAGGTCGTTATCGCCCTCATAGTAGACCAGAATGGACGGCCGCACCGGCAAGACGAGGCGCCCGTAATAGTAGAGGGCCTCGTCGGCGGTGGAGCCGCCAAAGCCGGTGGAGAGCACCGGCAGCGGGGCCATCTGGCGTTGCAACAGGTCATCGGCGCGCCAATGCACGGTGGTGGAGCTGCCATAGAACAGGATACCCCCGGGCGCCGGTGGGTTGCCGCGCAGATCGGCTTCCAGAGTTTCGACCTGCTCGGCGAATCGCTGTAGGTCCACGTGGGTGGCGGTGAGTGTGCGCATCATGCTCCCTCTCGAATGGTGGTATAAACGAGGAACGGTGGGAGGGGCCGGGCGTTGCGGCGAGCGCAGGTACAGGCGGGGCGGGATGTCTTCACGAGAGGCTAGCCCTCCTCGCTCGGTTTGCGCACGATCAGCGTGCCATCGAGGTTGTCCTCGTCCAGCTTGTAGCCGGGGAGGATGGTGGCCAGGTGGCCATAGCCGTCGGCGATGTAGCGGTTGAACCCGGCGATGCTATGGGCATAGGCGTCGCCGTCGCCGCCATCCACCACGCGGCCGTTGGCCAGGACGTTATCCACGATGACGAGCCCGCCCGGGCGGACGCGCGCCCAGGCCCAATCAAAGTAGGCCCGGTTGCTGGGTTTGTCGGCGTCGATAAAGGCCAGGTCCAGGGGCGCATCCAGCTCTAGCGTGGCCAGGGTATCCAGCGCGGCCCCGAGGTGGAGCTCGACGCGGTCCGCCACGCCGGCGCGCTCAAAGGCCTCGCGGGCCAGGGCGGCGTGGGCCGGGTTCTGCTCCAGGGTGATGAGCTTGCCGCTGGGGCGGAGGGCGCGCGCCAGCCAGATGCCGCTATAGCCGGTGAGGGTGCCGATCTCCAAGATGCGGCGCGCCCCCACGAGCTGCGCCAGCAGGTGGAGCAGCCGTCCCTGTTCGGCGGTGATCTGGATGGCGGGCAGCCCGCGCTGCATGGTCTCTTCCAAGACCCAGCGCTGGATGGGATCCTCGGGCAGGGTGCGCCCGATATAGGCGAGGACGTCGGCGTAGATGGTGACAAGCTCGGTCATGCTGCGAATTCCCCCTCATGGCGCCAAAGAAACACCCCACCGCGTAGGCGAGCCCTCGCTCGGTGGGATACTAGCCTATTATAGTCCTCCGAGGCGGGCCGATCAAGCGGCCG
>CAZUZB010000058.1:0-14919 GCA_964624695.1 uncultured Anaerolineales bacterium
GGCCTAGTCCTCGGCTTCAGACTCGTCCGGTGCGCTATCGAGCTCCCAGTCCACGGCCGCTACTGCCTCGGCGACGGCGGCCTCTGGCTGTTCCGGTTCCTCTTGTGGCGTGCGCTCCGTTCCGCAGTAGGGGCAGACGTCCCAGGTAAGTTGCAGCAGTCGCCCACAGGCCGCACACTCGGCTCGTAGCTCATGACGGCAGGTGGGGCAGAGGACAAAGTCAGGCTCGATTCTGCGACGGCACTGGGGGCAAACGCGCTGCTGTTCCAGATCCTGAAGGATCGCTTCCTCGGTGAGGTCACGCTCGTAGCGCTCGGCCAGGGTCTCGCGAGGGCGCAGCAGCCAATACACCAAGAGGCCGGGCAGCGTAAAGATGGCTACCAGGAGCGTCGCCATGATCTGGCCCAGGACGTCGCGCGTTCGCGAGTGGATGTCACGGAATGTCCATACGATCAACCCAGCGTACAGAGCCAACAGGTAGGCGCCCAACACAAAGAGGGCGGCCGAGATATACATATCTAGCTGTGCTGGCAGGGTCATGCCATCTCTCCTTGCTTGCATCAAGATCGCTGCATTATAGCATGGACCTACGCCGATGTCAGTTTGTGGCTACAACGCTGCCGGCTGGTGAGGCACATGACGAGGGCCGGCCTGCACAGGACGGCCCTCGCGAGGATCGTAGCGGGAACGAGCGCTAAGCCGTGACGCGAAGGGCCTGCGCGGCGCTGTTCTGTGCCGTGTGTTCGGCCTCTAGGCTATGGAGATGCTGCGCCAGGCGGCGGAGACCCTGGGTGAGCTGGTCAGGCCCGGCGCAGAGCGAGATGCGCACATAGCCGTCGAGGATCGAGCCAAAGCTGGAACCGGGCGCCACGGCCACGTGCTCGCTCTCGAGAAGCCCCTGGCTGAAGGTAATCGCGTCTTGGCCGCTGGCAGAGATATCCACCAGCAGGTAAAAGGCGCCATGCGGATAAGAGACTTGGAGGCCTTCCTCTTGGGCCAGGCTCACTGCCAGGTCACGGCGGGAGCGGTATTCCCGTCGCATGGCGTCCACACAGTCTTGCGGGCCTAGCAGTGCGCTGATGGCGGCGTGCTGGGCCACCGTGTTCACGCACGAGACGATCGGCTCTTGCACCTTGGTGAGGGCGGCGGCGATCTCGGGCTCGGCCACCGCAAAGCCGACCCGCCAACCCGTCATGGCATAGGTCTTGGAGGTGGTATAGATGGAGATGACCCGACCGTCGGCATCCCAGCGTGCGGGGCTAAAGTGCTCGCCTTCAAAAACGAGGCGGTCATAGGTCTCGTCCGAGATCATGTAGAGGTCATGTTTCACGCAAAAGGCAAGGAGCTCGCGTAGCGTCTCCTCGGTGTAGACGGCGCCTGTGGGGTTGGAGGGGCTGTTCACTAGCAGAGCCCGGGTCTTGGGTGTGACCAGGGTGGCGAGGCGTTCCATGTCGGGGGCAAAGCTCTGCTCAGGAATGGCAGGATAGCGGACGGGCTGGGCGCTGAGGATACTGGCGGCCATGCAAAAGTTGCCATAGCCCGGGTTGGGCACCAGGATCTGATCGCCAGGATCGAGAAGGACGGCCATGGATGCAAAGACGGCCTCCATAGCCCCGACCGTCACCACGATGCCATCGACGGGGGCGGTGTACCCGTTCTCGCGCTCTAGCTTGACGACGGCGGCCTCGCGGAGCTCTTGCATGCCCGCGTTGGCGGTATAGCCCGTATACTCGTTGCGAGCGGCCTGGCAGGCGGCCTCGATGACGTGCTGGGGCGTGGGGAAATCGGGCTGCCCCAACTCGAGGTGGATAGCATCGGCATAGGCAGCGGCGGCGTCCTTCATGGCCCGGATGGGAGAGCGCTGGATGCCGCGGACCGTCTTGGAGAGCTGCCTCATGATGCCTTCCTTCTGGCTATGTGCGCGGAAAACACCAACGCCGCGTGACGTGGCCTGAGCCTCATCGCACGGCGTCGCGCATTTCGTATGGGTTTGCCGATTCCAGGTACCGATGCCGCCATGATAGTGCAGCCTGCTTGGGCTGTCAACTTTTGACAGGTCCCATGCTTTCCACTAGAATGGGCCCTGCCGTGAGGCGGATGCCGAGGTAGCTCAGTTGGTAGAGCACTTGACTGAAAATCAAGGTGTCCCCAGTTCAAGTCTGGGCTTCGGCATATCGCTGGCGAGAGCCAGCGGAGAAGCGGAAGTGGCTCAGTGGTAGAGCATCTCCTTGCCAAGGAGAGGGTCGCGAGTTCGAATCTCGTCTTCCGCTCAGAACGCGGTTCCTTGGGCTGGTCAAGGGACCGTTGTTTCTAGGGCGACGTAGCCAAGTGGTTAAGGCAGGGGTCTGCAAAACCCCCACCGTCGGTTCGAGTCCGACCGTCGCCTCTGGTAGTTTGCTATTCGGCCCCGCTATTGGTCCTTTACCCATCAAGCCTCTCACCTACCTGGTATCCATACGCGCGTCATCCGCGCGCTGGTTCCTCGTTATGCTTGACGCGCTGGTCGCGCGCCTCCTATAATGGCCCCGAAGCGTAAGCGACTGGGGCCTTTTCTTCTGAAGCACCAGGTCACGGGAGGGCGGTATGACGTTTGCAGAGGCTGCCTTGGTGATCCTGCGGCAGGCGGCGGAGCCACTCCACTTTCGCGAGATCACTGAACGGGCGCTGGAGCAGGATCTCGTCGAGGTGTCGGGCAGCACTCCCTGGCACTCGATGAACGGCGCTCTGCGGCGCTGGATCCGCAGCGAAGGCGCGAACACGCCCATCGTCTTTCTGGGCGACGGCTATTTCGCTCTGCGTGCCTGGGGGCTCCCCGTCCCCGACGAAGGGCGTGCGCTGGAGACCGAGACCGAGGACGCTGCTGATACGGGCATCCCAGGCGAGGTGACCGTTACGCCCCGCCCCACCGATGCATCGGCTGCCGGCTGGAAATGGCGACAGGTGACAGGCCGCGCGCACCAGATGGCCGCGAGTGTTCCCAAGCACCCTTCGCTGGCCCATGCCTTTGGCGGCTTTCGCACGCTCTTGATCTGGTCGGCTGGCAGTTTGGCGGCGGGCGTGGGGTTGCGCCTGGGCAGGCGATCACGGCTGCTGACGGCCGTCTCGCAGCAGATGATCGGCTGGGGTGGCGTGGGGTCGGCGATGGCGTTGCGCGGCATGTACGAGGCGCAACGCTATGACCAGGCGGTCTCTGCGGGCAGCGCTAACCGACGCATGTTGACGTCACACGTCAGCGTTTTTCAGCGGGTCTTTCGCGGGTTGATGATGGGCGGCATGGCGGCTGGGCTTTTGGGCTGGATGCTGCGCCAGGTGGGAGACGACCATCCTCGCGCCAAAGGCATCGGCATCGGCCTGTTGGTGCAGGGCGCATTCCTGGGGGCGCTGGGCGGCCTGAGCGCCTGGATGGACCCCGCTCGTGGATCGACCCGTCGCCCGCGGGACACGGGGCCAGCGGCCCAGGAGCACGACTCTTCCGCCAGCTAGCCCTGGCCTACCTTGGCTTTGGCATGGTTCTTGCCACAGGCGTTGCAGTGGTAGTAGGGGCCATATTTGCCGTGGCGATGCTCTAGCTTGGCCTCCCCGCAAGCGGGGCAGGCGATATCCACCGACGTGGACTTTGCGCCAGCCCCCAGCTTTTTCAGCGACCAGTTCTGCTTACATGCTGCGCAGTAGAGATACTCGCCATAGCGGCCGCTGCGGGCCTCCAGCGGGTTGGCTCCACACTGCGGGCAGGCGGACTGGGCGGCCATCTCCTGGATCTTGTCGCTCAGGATGGGACGGGTGTGTTTGCAGGTGGGATAGTGTTCGCAGCCCAGGAACTTACGGCCGCGCCATTCCACGATCTTCATGCGCCCGCCGCAATTCTCGCACGTCTCTCCCTCGGCATAGGCCTGCTCTGGCTCGGCGGGGGCGTCGGGCTGGCTGAGATCGAGCAGATAGCGGCACTCGGGATAGCCCGAGCAACCCAGAAAACGCCCCGCCTCGCTCACACGGACCACAAGCGGCTGGCCGCACTGGGGGCAGGTCCGTTCGCCTAGCTCGGCGGGGAGATCCGCCTGGAGGGCCTGGGCCACTGCCTCGGGCATGCGCTCTTTGGCGGAGCCCAGTTGTGGCGCGAACAGCTGCCAGAAGGCGCTCAGCATCTGGCCATAGGCCACCTCGCCACGCGCAATGCCATCGAGCTGTTCCTCCATACTGGCCGTGTAGGCGACGTCCATGATGTCTGGAAACGCTGCGACCAGGGCGTCACACACCACAAACCCCAGGTCGGTGGGTAGGAGCTGCTTGTTCTCCTTGACCACATAGCCGCGATCCTGGATCACGCCGATGATCGAGGCATAGGTGGAGGGGCGGCCGATGCCGTGCTCCTCCAGGGCGCGGATCAAGCTGGTCTCGTTGTAGCGGGGGGGCGCCTGAGTAAAGTGCTGCTCGGGCAGGAGTTTGATGAGGGTGAGAGCGTCTCCTTTGGCCAGCGGAGGCAGGGGGCGCTCCTTGGCCTCTTGGCGGTCGCGGGCGTCGGCATAGACCAGCGTATAGCCCGCAAAGAGCAGCGATGATCCCGTCGCACGAAAGAGACAGTCCTCGCCCGCGCGGATATCCACGGTGACGGTGGCATAGAGCGCTGGCTTCATCTGGCTGGCCACAAAGCGCCGCCAGATCAGGTCATAGAGGCGCGCCTGAGGCTTGGTGAGATGCTTGGCCATGGCCTCGGGCGTGCGCTCCACCGAGGTGGGACGGATGGCCTCATGCGCTTCCTGGGCGTTGGCAACCTTGGATCGGTACCGTGGGGGGCGATCGGGACGGTATTCCGCACCCCAGGTGCGGTCGATGTAGGCTTGGGCCTCTCGCTGCGCCTCGGGCGCCACATGGGTGGAGTCGGTACGCATGTAGGTGATCAGCCCCACGGCCTCGCCGTTTACCTCGATCCCCTCATAGAGCTGCTGGGCCAGCCGCATGGTCTGGCGCGGCGACAACCCCAGCCTGCTGGACGCCGCCGCCTGGAGGGTGCTGGTCACAAAAGGGGGGCGGGGGCTGCGGCGGCGCTGCCCCTTGCGCACGCTCTGGACGGCCCACGAGGCCTCCTCCAGGGCCTGGACGAGCGCATCCACCTGATCCTGGTTGGCAAGGGCGGGCTTTTTCCCGCTGACGCGATAGAGCTTGGCGCGGAATAGTTGGTCATCGCCCTGACGGACCAGGTCGGCCTCCAGGGTCCAGTACTCTTCTGGTACAAAGGCTCGGATCTCGCGCTCGCGCTCGACCACCAGGCGCAGCGCCACCGATTGCACCCTGCCCGCCGAGAGGGCCTTGCGAAAGCTCTTGGTGATGGCGCGGGTCAGGATGGGGCTGATCTTGTAGCCGACCAGGCGGTCCAGCACGCGGCGGGCTTGCTGGGCATCGATCAAGGCGGTATCCAGCGGCCGCGGCTGGGCGATGGCCTTGACCACAGCGTCCTTGGTCACCTGGTCAAAGCTAACGCGTTGGGCGCGTTCGGGTGGGAGGCCGATGCTCTCGGCCACATGCCAGGCGATGGCTTCGCCCTCGCGATCGGGGTCGGTGGCAAGATACACCTGAGGCGCGTGACCGACGGCCTGCTTGAGCTCGGCTACCACCGCCCGTTTGGCTTCGGGCACCACATAGGTGGGCTGGAAGCCGCTTTCGATATCGACGCCGAGCTCGCGTTGGGGTAGATCGCGAACGTGGCCGACGGACGCCTTGACGACATAGCCAGCCCCCAGGTATTTGGCGATGGTCTTGGCTTTGGCGGGCGATTCGACGATCACCAAGTTTCGAGCCATCTCTCTCCTCTGGGCGGGCGGCCTTGGCGCGATGACGGCACCCATCTATTATAGAGGCGCGCTCATGGTTCTCAAGATAGAACAGCTTGCGCCAGCCAGCTCAGGGAGGAATCAGATGGGGACAACGCCGCGGGAGCGGATCTATCGGACGTTGCGTTTCGAGCCAGTGGATCGGGTGGCCCGTGACGTATGGACGCTGCCGGCCCTTTACGAGGGGCGGCGCGAGCAGGTTCAGGAGCTGCTGAACCAGTATCCTTCGGATTTTGGCCCTTCGGGGTTTGTGGAGCCCGTGGACGAGTCGCCCCTCTACGAGCCAGGCGAGTGGACGGACCCGTGGGGCAGCACCTGGGTGAACATCCAGCGCGGGATGATCGGCGAGGTCAAGCGCCCCGCCATCGAGGATTGGTCGCAGCTAGACCATTGGCAGCCGCCATTCTGGATGCTGGGCAAGGGGTTCAGCGAGGTGAACCGCACTTGCGCCTCACATGATCGTTTCGTGCTGCTGGGATTGCCGCGGCCATTTGAGCGGCTGCAGTTCGTGCGCGGGTCTGAGAACGTGTACCATGACCTGGGGTGGGGTTCGCGCGAGCTCTTCAAGCTGCTGGAGATGCTCCACGACTATTATATGTCGCATCTCGAGCATGTGGTGACCACGGACGTGGACGGCATCTCGTTCATGGACGACTGGGGGTCGGCCAAGTCGCTGCTGATCTCGCCGCGGATGTGGGTCGCCTATTTCAAGCCGCTCTACCGCGATTACTGCGAGCTGGCGCATGCCCACGGCAAGGCCGTGTTCATGCATTCGGATGGGTACATTCTTGATATCTATGAGCACCTGATCGAGATCGGCGTGGATGCCATCAACTCGCAGCTCTTTATCATGCCCATCGAGGAGATCGGTCAGCGCTTCAAAGGGCGGATCACCTTCTGGGGGGAGCTGGATCGGCAGCATGTGCTGCCCTTTGGCACGCCCGATGACGTCCGCGCAGCCGTGCAGCGGGTTCGCACCGCTCTAGGCGATGAAAAGGACGGCGGCGTCATCGGGCAGGCCGAGTTCAACAAGGACGTATCGCTGGAGAACATGCGCGCCTTTTTCGAGGCTTGGTGGGGCGAGCCAGAGGTCTAGCTCGCCCTAGAGCCCGAGTTGGCTGTGCACATAGGGCACCACGCGGGCCACGTCCTCGTCTGGCAAAATGAACGAGATGCTGCCCCCGCTGGCGGCCTGTGCCACGGCGATGACCCGCTGGCGCAACGCTCCCAGGGCCGCAAAGGCACAACTGGTCACCTCGGCCGCGCGCGCCCTGGGCATGCCCACCACCGATACCGATGCGACCTGTTGGCGCGTGGCGATATCTGCCAGGAGGCCCGCGCGGGCATCGTGCTCGAACTCGCGCGTGAGCAGGCGGAGGCCGTGCTGCTCGTCAGAGGCGCGCACCAGCAGGTTCAGGCTGCGCTCGGTGAACGACTGGGAGAACATGAGCACATCCACGCCCGCCTCGGCCAGCCTGTGCAGCGCCCGCGACGCCATCTCGATGGTCCAGCCGCGGCCGTTGCCCGAGAGCCGTATGAGGCAGAGCCCCTCGGTGGAAAGGATCGCGGGCGCGATGGCGCGATCTGGCGACGGCACAGTTACCACCGCCGTGCCTGGATCCTCGGGCGCAAAGCTATTGAGGATCGATAGGCGGATGCCCCGCTCGGCCAGGGGGGCCACGGTCTTGGGATGGAGCACGTCGGCCCCAAAGTAGGCCAGCTCGGCCGCCTCTTCGTAGGACAGCTCTCGTAGCACGGCGGCCTCGGGCACCAGCTTGGGGTCGGCGGTGAGGATGCCGTTGACGTCGGTCCAGATCTCGACGGTGTCGGCGTCGAGGGCGGCCCCGAGGATGGCGGCGGAATAATCGCTCCCGCCTCGCCCCAGGGTGGTGGTCACGCCGTCGGGCGTAGCCCCGATATAGCCCGTCACCACGGGCACCACGCCGGCTGCCAGCAGGGGCGTCAGCCGTGCGTTGGTCTTTTGGCGGGTGGCCGTCATGTCCGGCGTTGCGCTGCCGTGCTGGTCGTCGGTCTCGACGATCTCGGTGGCGCTGATGGCCTCGGCGGGGATGCCGCGCGCTCGCAAGAGGGCCGCCAGAATGCGGCTGGAGAGCTGCTCCCCGATGGATGCCACGGCATCGTTGCCGCGCATGGTGAACTCGCCCAACGTGGCAATGCTGGCGCACAGCCGCTCATAGTTGGCCAGATATTCGTGGATGGTGTCGATGAGCTGATCGCGCTCGCCATTGGGTTCGAGCAGCGCTTCGATGGTGGCCAGATGGCGCGATTCTAGCTCCGCGTGAACTTGCTGATACAGCTCGACTCGCCCATCGGCCGCGGCCCGGGCGCCCTCGATCAGGGCGCTGGTGGTGCGGCTCATGGCGGATACGACCACGACGAGTGGCTGGCCCAACCGGGTCGCGATGACGTCCGCCGTGGCGGTAAAGCGCTCCGCTGACCCAACCGAGGTGCCGCCGAACTTGGCTACTAGCATGCGTCTATCCCTCCACCCTGCAATCGGGGCTACACGGTGCCCAGCGCCTGGGCCAGGTCTCGAATCAGGTCGTCGGCATCCTCGATGCCCGCGGCATAGCGGACCAACTCGCCAGGGATGCCGATGGCCTGCCGTTCCTCTTCGGTGAGAGCAAAGTGAGACATCAACGCGGGCTGTTCCACGATGCTCTCCACGCCGCCCAGGCTGGGTCCCATGTAGGGGAGTTCGAGCGCGTCGATAAAGCGGGCAGTGCCCTCCAGGTCGGTGCGCAGCGCAAAGGTTACCACGCCACCATAGCCGCTCATCAGCCGCTGGGCGATCTCGTGATCGGGGTGGGATTCCAGCCCCGGGTACCATACCTGCGCCACCGCGGGATGTGAGGCCAGAAACTCGGCCAGGCGCTGGCCGTTCTCGTTGTGCCGCGCGACGCGCAGGCTCAAGGTCTTGAGGCCGCGCAAGAGCAGGTAGAGCATCTGCGGATCGGGCACGCCTCCGAGCACGTTGTTGCCCTCGCGGAGGGTGGCCATCAGCTCCGTATTGCCAGCAGCCACGCCCGCTAACAGGTCGTTGTGTCCGCCCAGGTATTTGGTGGCGCTGTGGATCACCAGGTCGACGCCATGCTCCAGCGGGCGGAGGTTGAGCGGGGTGGCAAAGGTTGCATCGATGAGTGTCAAGATGCCGCGGCGCCGCGTGATCTCGGTGAGGCGATCCAGGTCAGGCACGCGCAGGTAGGGGTTGGTGGGCGCCTCGGTCAGCAGGAGGCGCGTGTGGGGCTGGATAGCTGCTTCCAGCGCGACCAGGTCATCGGGCGCTACGATGGCGCACCCGATGCCCAGACGCCCCAGGAACTCGAGGGCGAACTGGCGGGTCTTGCGGTAGCAATCCGATGTCAGGATGATTTGGTCGCCCGTATGCAGCAGGGTCAGCAGCGTGGAGGTGATGGCCGCCATGCCGCTGGAATACACCAGCGCCCTCTCTGCCCCCTCTAGCGCCGCCAGTTTGCGTTCGACGGTCTCTTGCAGAGGGTTGCCGTAGCGGCCGTACTCGCCGCGAAGGGGCTCCAGGCCCTGCTCCTTGCGCACCATGTGCGCCCGCAGCGCCTCGGTATCCTCAAAGCAGTAGGTCGAGGTCTGGACGATGGGCATGGTGAGGGCGCCAAAGGGCTTCTGGTGGCTCTCGCCGGCGTGGACGCTCTGGGTCGAGGCGCCGCCACGGCGCAATGGCTTGGGGCTGGTGAACATGATACGGTTTCCTCCTCTATGGCAAGGACTCGTGATGGACATGCCGAGGAGGTTCGGGGGCCACAAGGCGCTAGCTTTACACAAAAGACAGCCACCTTGTCGGCTTCCGGGCAGATAAGGTGGCTGCATGCAGCGGACTGCTTGCAGAGCCTCTCATCTTTCAGCCACCCCCGCGGGGGGCTGCCGGACTTGGCACCTTTGCACTGCGAGGCGTCGCCGGCTATGGCCGGATGAGGATGACGCTCACAGCTCGCGGTTGCCGAGGTTTCACAGGGCCGATCCCTCCACCTCTCTCGATAAGAGCTTGCCGAGCTACTATTCAATTGGGTCCGAGTCTAGCACGGAGCTGCGCCCACGTCAAAGAAGGGTTGACAGGTGGAGACCGGAAGCTTACGCTGGATGCAGAGGCGGGGGTAGGGAGGTGTGGGTTGCAGGTTTGTGTGTTCTGCTCATCCAGCGATGCGGTGGACGGCCTCTATCGGGAGCAAGGGCGGCGCCTCGGCGAGCTGCTGGGGCGGTGTGGCCACGATCTAGTCTACGGAGGCGCGGGGACGGGGCTGATGCGCGCCGTAGCCGAGGGGGCGGCGTCTCAGGGGGCGCGTGTGACCGGCATCATGCCGCGTGCGATGGTCGAATACGGACTGGCGTTCGATCGCCTCGACGAGTTGGTCGTCACCGCGAGCATGGCGGAACGCAAGGCCGAGATGGAACGGCGGGCCGATGCCTTTATGGTGCTGCCAGGCGGTTTCGGCACGCTGGAGGAGCTGTTCGAGGTGTTGGTGGCCAAGCAGCTTGGAGATCTGCGAGCGCCCGTGCTGTTGGTCAATGTCCGCGGCTATTGGGACAGGCTTGTGACAGTGATGGAGCAGTTCTATGCGCTGCGCTTTGCCAAGGAGGACTTTCGCGCTCTCTACCTGGTGTGCGGGGATGTTGAGGAGGCCGTGGCTCGGCTGGATGATCTCCCGCCCACCGAGGCGCTCCCGGCCAAGTGGTTCTAGGGAGAGCGTTGCTTTAGGGGCGGCCCAGTCGTCGCCGCGCCATGGCTAGTAGATACTCGAACTCGTGGATGCGAGCCACATAGGCGGCCACCGCAAAGGCGGCGATTCCCGCCGTGCCCGGGATGGCTACCATCAGAACCTCGCGTACCAGGCCGCTGCCGCCCAGGAAACGATTGCAGGCCACCCACGTCAACCATGCTACAAGGCCCAAGACGGCAGAAGCAGCGGCGGACTTGCATGTCGCTATCACGACGCCGTATCCTCGCAATCCCTGATACCTCTTGCCGAACCAGATCAGCATGAGCAGGGCATGGCCGGCGAGCTGGGCGGCGTTTGCCACCACGAGCCCTAGAAAGCCCCAGCCGAACACAAAGGCACACAGCGGCCCCACCAGCAAATAGATCCCCACGGCGGCGATGCCCACCATCACCGGCGTGACCGTGTCCTTTTGCGCGTAAAAGGCAAAGACCAAGGGCAGGTCGATGGCGGAAAAGGGCAGCCCGATCAGGTAGATCTGTAGCGCGGCCAAGGTTTGTTTCGTCGATTCGGGGCCAAAGGCGCCGTGCTCATAGATCAGCTCGATGATCGGGCGGCCCAGCGCCAAGAGCCCCACGCCGGCCGGAATGATCAGCACCAACACCAGGCGGAGCCCTTGCGATAGGGTGACCCGGAACTGATGCAAGTCCTCTTGGGCGTCGATCTGCGATAGCGACGGGAGCACCGCCAACGAAATGGCCATAGAGACCAGCCCCAACGGGAGCTGGATCAGGTAGGTGGCCTTGGCCATCCAGGTGATGGCCTCCTGGGCGGTCTGCGAGGCAAAGCGTCGGTCGATCAGGATGCCCACGTTGGCGACAACGATGCTGAGGAGGACCGGCGCGTACAGCTTCAGGATGCGGCTGATGACGGGATGATCGAACTGCAGGCAGGGGACCAAGCGCGCGTCGCGCAGACCGGGGAGCTGCACCAAAAGCTGAATGCCGGCTGCCAGCAGGACGCCCACGCTGAGGCTCTGGATGCCCATCAGGTCTGCCAGGAGCAAGATGCCCAGAATCATGCCCAGATTGTGAGCCGGCGCACCCATGGATGGATAGACGAACCGCTTGCGGGCATAGTGATAGGCCTGGATGATGCCCGACATGCCATAGATCAGCACGGCCGGCACGATGATACGGGTGAGGCGCACGCCCAGCGCGCGTGTGGCCGGATCCAGCCCCGGCAGCAGGAGCGCGGTGACCGGGCCAGCGGTGACCTCCAGCAGTAGCACAGTGATCGCTAGGACGATGGCTGCCAGCGTGAGCAGCAGGGAGAGGATGCGGTCCAGCTCCTCTTTGCGGTCGGGAGTCGCGTATTCGCTGAGGACGGGGACCAGCGCAGCGCTGAGCATGCCGCCCACCAGCAGCTCATAGACCATCTTGGGAATGCCGCTGACGGCATCCCACGCCGAGGTGGCAGCGGTGGCGCCAAAGGCGCCGGCGATGAGCGCCTCGCGCAGCAGGCCGAGCACGCGGCTAGCGACATTGCCGGCCGCATTGATGCCGGCCGACCGGGCCAGCTCCCCCACCTGGCTGGCAGACGCTGTGGGAGGCGGCGCCACTGCGGCGTCTGCGTCCAGGGTTGGGCGGTGGGTTAGCAACGAGTCAGGCATCTAGCAACCACACTGCTTCCATGGAGGAGACCAGAGTTCGTTTCGCGTACAAATACGATGCCGCAAGAGAGGAGGGGGCGGGTTCTCACTCGCCCCCTCGGTTGCCGGATCTGAGACGTCTCACTGGCCCAGGACGTCGGCCAGGGCCTCATAGACGCCGTCAATGTCCGCCAGGCTGACATACCCCATGTGGCCGATGCGGATCATCTCGACCCCCGGGGCCTTGGTGGAGCCGCAGATGACGCCGTGGCGCTCACGCAGCGCTGCGAGCACCGGTTTGGCGCTGTGGTCGGCGCCCAAGGTAACGGCCGTCACCGTGTTGGAATAGTGATCAGGGTCGGCAAAGAGGCCCAGGCCCATGTCCAGCGCGCGCTGGCGGCAATAGGCGCCGATCTCGGCATGGCGCGCATAGATGGTCTCGGGTCCCTCGGCCACCATGCCCTCCAGGCTTTTGTGAAGGCCATAGAGGGCGGCCACGTTGGGCGTGGCGGGCGTCTGATTGCGCTTGGCGTACTTGATCGCCAGGCCCAAGTCCAGGTAATAGCGCGGCATGCGCGCCTGCTGATAGGCCTCTAGCGCCCTGGGGCCAAAGCTGACCATGGCCAGCCCGGGAGGGGCCGCCCAGGCCTTTTGCGAGCCGGTAACGACGACGTCGCAGCCCCAGGCGTCCGCCTGTAGGCGGATGGCGCCCAGGCCGCTGATAGCGTCCACCAAGACCAGAGGCGAGGGGTCGCCGGCGGATTGGACGGCCTCACACAAGGCGGGGAGGTCGTTGGTGACGCCGGTGGAGGTCTCGTTCTGGGTGAGGAGGACAGCCTTGTAAGGGGCACCCTCGGTCAGCTTGGCCGCCACCACGGCTGGATCGGCGGCCTGGCCCATCTCAAAGGTGAGGCGGGTCACCTCGGCGCCATAGGCCTCGGCGATCTCGGCAAACCGCTCGCCAAAGACGCCGATGACGACGGCGAGCACCCGGTCGCCAGGAGAGAGGGTGTTGACGAGTGCGGCCTCCATGCCGCCGGTGCCTGAGGCCGTAAAGATGTGCACGTCGTGCTCTGTCTCGAAAAAGAGCTTGAGCCAGGACGTGACGTCGCCAAACAGCGCCTCAAACTCGGGGCCGCGATGGTTGATCATCTGTTGGCCCACGGCTGCCATCACCTCGGGCGATAGCGGCGTAGGCCCCGGAATCCGAAGGTTCATGGTACCTCCTGCGGTGACATCTAGCGGACGGTTGGGGTGAAGAGATGGCACCACGTCGTCGTGCAGCCTCGCTATCCGGCATAGTCTTTGAGGCAGGCGTAGCGGACGGCGGCGTCCAGCGCCTCACAGGAAGCGACGAACAGAGTATACTCCACCGATGCCTCGGGGCCCAAAGTCACCTCCTTCATGCTGCCCAGGGTGCGTCCGAGGCGGCCCTGGTCGGTGGTTTCGACATTGTGCCGTGTGCTGACAAGGGCCATAGCCAGCCCGGTGCGGGGATTGTGGGCCACCGCCCAGGCGTGCTCGCCCGCCCAGAGGCTCCACGGCGACGGCTCGCGATAGACGTCCTCCGAGACCAGGACGATCTCTTCCAGGGCGCCTCCCAGGCTGGCGGCCAGCGTGTGTGAGAACGATAGCTTGCGGGGCGCGGCCCGGCGGTTGGCGATCTGGACGACGACCTTGAGGACATTGGAGCCGCCTACGGTGAGGTAGGAGCTCTGGATGACCGTGTCGCGCAGATCCTCTCGCTCTGGTTGGCAGGTCAGCCGCACGCCTCGCCAGAGCAGCCCATGGCGGTCGGGTTGCTCGATGGGTTCGGCGACGTGGGTCTCGTCGTGGAGCACTCCCTCCCAGCACTGGCCTTTCGGAGTGAACACCGCCATGTGCAGCCCGCCGAACCAGGGGTGCTGCCAGGAGAATCCCTTGCGATCGGGAAAGGTGCTGGTGAGAAGCTCCTGCTCGCCCTGGCGCCAAGAGATAACGCTGGGGCCGTGGGTGGGGGCTACCTCGATGGTGGCTAGGCCGTTGTCGATCCGCCAGATCTCGTGACCATCATGCTGGGCTTGGGCCGTGCGGACGTCGCCGCCGGTGCCCAGGCGGACAATGTGGAACGGCTCGCTGGAGCGCTGGTAGTCGGCGTGCAGCTCACAACGACCTGGATAGACGCCCACAGCGCCGGGCACTTGGACATCCACAGCATGGCGTTGCGGGGTTTTGCGGGTCAGGGCCTGGGCCTCGACCGTTGCCGGGCTCAAGGCCAGATCCTGGCCCGTCAGCTCTACCGTGCAGTCTTGCGCACGCATGATGCCACTGTCGATGACCAGCGTTGCTGGGGCATGGTCATGCTCGGAGAGGAGGACGCTGGGCTCGACGCGCGCAGCGAGCACATCACGCTCTCGCGGGCAGGCGTCCGGCGAGCCACCAAACCAGTGAGCGAGGTGCTGGCGCGCCGTGCGCCAGTCGCCGGCTCTGGCGAAAAGGGCGAACTCGGTGGCGGCGGACGTTTCGCCCGGGCCGATGCGCTGCTCGGCGCTGTGGAGGCGCAGGCCCCAATCGACCACCGCCTCGGTCACTTGTTCACCCCAAGATAGCCCCATCACCATCCCCTGGCGTTGCCAGGCCAGCCAGGGCTCGGCCAACTCGCGGGTATCGCGAGGAAAGTCGTCCCACGTTCGGGCCACGGCGCTCCAGGGGGCATGGACGACGCCCGAGGCATAGGGCACGGCGATGCGGCCGA
>CAZUZB010000059.1:0-1393 GCA_964624695.1 uncultured Anaerolineales bacterium
GGAACCATCCCCCTGTTTGTGGGCTTGCGCGAACAAGCCCAGCCACAGCCCATGCCAGAGGGGCAATCCTACTGGACCCTGGGCTTTCATCGGCTGGCGGCCACCTTCAAGGAGGCGCACAACTATCGCGAGTTCCTGAGCTTTTTGGTGGCGTGTTTGGTCTATGAGAACGGCATCATCATCGCGCTGAACTTTGCAGCCATTATCGGCTCGGTCGTCTTTGGGCTGGACCAGACCGGGCTGATCGTGTTCGTGGTCATCGTGCAGGTCACCAACGTGTTGGGGGCATACCTGTTCGGCTTGCTGGCGAGCAAGTTGGGCAGCAAGCGGGCGCTGATGCTCTCCATCGTGGTGATGCTGGTGGCCATTGCCTGGATGTACCTGAGCTCGGCTGGCAGCACCTACTATGCCATTGGTGCCTTGGCCGGCTTTGCGATGGCCGGGATGCAGTCGCTCAGCCGGGCGCTGGCCGGCACGCTGGCTCCCCCTGACAAGAGCGCCCAGTTCTTTGGGTTCTTTTCGGTGGCAGGGCGCATGTCGTCGTTCATCGGCCCGGCCGTGTACGGCTGGCTGGCTGCGCTGTTGGCGCGGCAGTATGTGGTCGCTGGCATGGCCACAGACGTCGCCGAGGCGCAGGGGTTGCGCGTGGCCATCTGGGCCATCGGCGCGTTCCTTGTCGTCGGCTTGGGCTTGTTGCTGACCGTTCGTGAGCGCGCCTATGTGTCTGCCACGAAACCGGTGGCAGAGCCGATCGCCTGAACGGCAAAGGAGCGGGTATGGTCGTCACCCAGGTGGTCTATCCGCGTCGTCGCTTGATGCGCGGCCTGATGCGGCGGGCATCGCGGCTGGCGTTCTCGACCATCGCCGAGCTGCAGGTTGAGGGGAGCGAGAATCTCCCGACCTCTGGGCCCCTGATTGTGGTGGCGAACCATTTTTCTTTTCTGGATCCGGCCGCGCTGGTCGGCATCTCGCCTTGGCCGCTCGAGTTCCTGGGCGGGCTGGAGCTGCCCAACGCCCCGCCTTTTGTGCGCTGGATTCCCCGGCTATGGGGCTACTATCCGGTCCTCCGGGGCGGCAACTCGCGTGAGGCTCTGCGGGCAGCCGAGGGCGTGCTCAGCCAGGGGGGGATCATCGGGGTGTTTCCGGAGGCGGGCAGTTGGGCCCAAGTGCTGCGCCCGGCGCGGCCAGGGACGGCCTACCTGGCGGCGCGCACGGGTGCGCCACTGCTACCTATCGGCTTCGATGGCCTGCCGCACGTGTTCGAGCGGCTGCGCGAGCGCCGCCGGGCTCGCGTGACCGTTCGGGTGGGCAAGGCGTTCGGGCCGTTTCGCGTCGAGGGACGCGGGCGCGATCGCCGGCGGATCCTGGATGGGATCGGCCACGAGATCATGGA
>CAZUZB010000059.1:1493-6664 GCA_964624695.1 uncultured Anaerolineales bacterium
GACGCGGGCGCGATCGCCGGCGGATCCTGGATGGGATCGGCCACGAGATCATGGAACGGATCGCGGCGCTGATCCCCGATGAAAAGCGCGGGTTTCTCTCCAGCGATCCCACCGTCCGCGATGCGGCCAAGGGCACCGAGATCTACCCCTGGGATGAGGCCCCGGAGGGGGACTAGGCCGTCATCCTGAGAGTACGCGTCGCTTTTTGCGGGCCATGGACGCTTTGGCGATCCAAGGCCCGCTTTCGTCGTGTGGGGCGTGCGCCAGAGCTCGCGAGCGGCCCTGAGGCTCAGCTTGCGCCCTGACGGGATTCTGCTACACTAGGGGTGTAATCCCTGCTGTGCACGTGATGCCAAGTGCGTTTTGAGCCAACACATATGTCTAGGGGATCGGGTATCCAGGAGGCTCTGAGGGTGACCTTCGAGCTGAAGGCAGATCCCCACCTGGGAAACCAGGTTCAAGACAAACGGCACACGACATGGTGGGGATTACGCTTCGCCAGGGTCCGTCCGATCTCTATCCCCAGCCTCGCTTCCTTCTGCTACTCGAGCTCTTTTTCCAGCAGACGCGTCTGTTGCCTATAGGTCTCTACGCGGGGCATGGTTGCCGCTGCGGCCTCTATCAGCGCATCCGCCATGGCGACAAGAACCACCAGTGAACTGCCTCCCACCCCTTCGTTGGGAGGGGGGGCCAGCGCGACGTCAGCTGCGTGCGCTTCTGGCGCCAGCGGCGAGTGTGCCAGAGCCAACGTCCGTGCGCCAGCCTGGCGGGCAATCTGGAACGCTTTGGCCATGCGCCTGCTGCCCTGGACGCCGGCACAAGCCACCAGCAGGGTTCCCGGCTCGATATCCGCCAGCGCCTGGGCGAGATCAGCCGCGTTGGCCGTTACGGTGCAGGTACGTACCCCCAGGGACCTCAGCCGCCGGGCCAGATGCTGTCCCAGCGGAATGCCCTCACCAGCGCTGACGATGGCCGCGTGGTCTGCGGCTGCCAGCATCGCCACAGCCTCGACCACCTGCTCGCGGGGGACCAGGCTGGCCAGGTTTTGGAGCCCGGCGCTGGCGTTGCATAGCAGTTGCTCGAACAGGTCTGCCGAGCCTGTCAGCGGGGAGGGTGTCGCGGGTTTCTCCAGCTCGGCCAGGACGGCCTCCTGGATTGCCTCTTGAAGCGCGGGGTAGCCGTGGTAGCCCAGCCTCTGGGCGAACCGGACCACCGTGGCCTCGTTCATAGAGACGGCCTCGGCCACCCGAGCGGCGGTCATAAAAGCCGCCTGCCGATAGTTCTGTACCAGGTATTCGGCCAGAATCTGCTGACCCCTCGTGAGCTCTGGATAGACGCGCCTTAGGGTTTCGAGGAACATGCTTGCCCCCTACACAGTGGTATGCTAGCGCATTGTCGTAGGGCTCGGCTTGTCTGTCAATCGAGAGTCGTGGCAGTTCGGGCTCGCTTTGCGGCCAGACCGCGCCCCCTTTATAATCGGATCACAGCAGTGATGTCCGCCAGGGCCAATGCCGGCCGATGGAGATCCATGAAGATCCTGACCATCAGCGACATAGCCGATGACCGCGTGTACAGCTCGGCCATTCGCGAGCGCTTTGGTGATGTGGATCTGGTGATTAGTTGCGGCGACCTGCCCTTTGAGTATCTCGAATTTGTGGTGACCATGCTGGGCAAGCCGCTGTTCTATGTGCTCGGGAACCACGCTCAGTCTCTGATCCAATCGCGAGACGGAAGTGTCAAGACCGAGCCCGAGGGCTGTATCAACCTCCACCGGCGGCTGGTGGTGTACAAAGGGCTGCGGTTGGCAGGCCTGGAAGGCTCGATGCGGTATCGGCCTGGCGAGCACCAGTTCACGCCGATGGAGATGCGCCTGCTGGCGTGGCGCTTGGGCGTGCGGCTCTGGGCGCATCGCCTGCGATCCGGTCGCGGGCTGGATATCCTGGTCACTCACGCGCCGCCGCTGGGCATCCATGATGCCGAGGATCTGTGCCACCGAGGGTTTGGCGCCTTTCGGTGGCTGATGGATACCTTCAGGCCCAGGTACCTGATCCATGGCCATATCCATCTCTACCGCCAGGATGCGGAACGCGTCACACGGTACCGGGAGACGCTGGTGGTCAACACCTATGGCTACCAGATCATCGAGATCGACGTCGACCCAGAAGAGGCCTAGATAGCGATGGCCTCCGTCACCAATGCCGAGGAAGAACCATGAGACTAGCAGAGTTGGGCGCGCTGGCGCATAGGTGGCAGGATCAGGTGACTGGCTTGTGCCAGCGAATGCTGCGGATCCCCAGCCTTTCTGGCCATGAGGAGCGCATGGCCACCCTGGTGGCCGAGACGATGCGTGCCATGCGATACGATGACGTGACTGTGGATACTGCCGGCAACGTGCTGGGCAGGATCGCTGGCGGTGGGGGCGTGCCGATCATGTTGCACGCTCACATGGATGTGGTCGACCCCGGCCCCGCCGAGGCGTGGCAACACAGCCCGTGGGAGGGTGGCCTCCATGGCGGACGCATCTATGGGCGTGGCGCGGTGGACGACAAGGGCAGCTTGGTGGCCCAGGTGTGCGCGGCCGGGCTCGTGGTGGCCGAGGGCCTGCGCCCTGCCGGCGACGTCTTGGTGGCAGCGGTGGTGGGCGAGGAAACTGGCGGCCTGGGGACGTTGGTTCTGCGCGAGACGCTGGACGTGGGCGTGGCGGTGGTGGGGGAGCCTAGCGCGGGATGGCTGATGCGCGGGCATCGCGGGCGATTCGAGTTGACCGTGACCTTCCACGGGCGCTCGGCCCATGCCAGCGCTCCCCATCTGGGGCGCAACCCGCACCGATCTCTGGCGCGGTTCGTCCAGGGGCTGGAGGCCGTGCCCCTAGAGAGCGATGAGACGTTGGGGCCGGCCTCCCTGGTCCCCACCCTGATCGTCTGTGATCAGACTAGCAGCAACGTGATCCCCTCTCGTCTCTCTATCTCGCTCGATTGGCGTAGTGTGCCGAGCGAGACCGCCGAGGGCGCGCAAAAGCACGTCCAGCAGCTCGCCGATTCTTGCTGCGAGGAGGGGATCTGGGCCGAGGTGGCGCTACGCCAACTCTCCGCACGATCGTATTCGGGTGCCGAGTGTACCATCCCCTATGTGATGCCTAGCTTTGTGCGCGCCGCCGATGATCCGTTGGTGGTCGAGGCCCATCGCTTGCTGGTTGGCGGCGTTGGGCACGACGTACCCGTGGACGTGTGGGGCTTTGCGACGGACGGAGGGCATTTGGCGCAGGCCGGCATTCCCTGCATCGGCTATGGGCCGGGCGACCCCGGCCTGGCGCACGTTGCCAACGAGAGTATCGGCGTCGATGAACTGCTGGAGGCCACTGCGGGCTATTTGGCCCTGGCCATGTTTCTGGGTGACGTGGTGGCATGATCCAGTCCGAGGCATACGAGGGGACGCATGGATAGGGACGAACTCAAACGTCAGGCGGGTTGGCGAGCGGCCGAGTATGTGGAGAGCGGCATGGCCATCGGCCTGGGTAGCGGCTCCACCGCCAGATATGCCACGCTACGCATTGGAGAGCTACTGCGGCTCGGACGCTTGCATGATGTGGTGGCAGTGCCCACATCCGACGAGACCGAGGCGCTGGCCCGCGAGGCTGGCATCCCGCTCACGACGCTAGAGGAGCATCCGCGGCTGGCGGTGACCATCGACGGGGCCGACGAGGTGGATCCCGCGCTCAATCTGATCAAAGGTCTGGGCGGGTACCTGCTCCGGGAAAAGATCGTGGCCTATGCCACCGAGTGCGAGATCATTGTGGTGGATCCAACCAAGCTGGTGGATCGCTTGGGCACCAAGGCGCCTGTGCCGGTCGAAGTGGTGCGCTTTGGCTGGCAGAACACCCGCTCTGCGTTGGAGGAGACGGGAGCGCGCCCCGTGCTGCGAATGCGAGACAACGCGCCCTATATCACCGATGAGGGCAACCTAATCCTGGATTGCTGCTACGATGGGGGCCTGAGCGATCCACAGGCCCTATCGAGAGAGCTGAACAGCATCCCCGGGGTGGTGGAGAATGGCTTGTTCCTGGGCATGACCGCGGCCGTCGTGATCGCGGCGCCGGAAGGGACGCGGGTCATTCAGTCGACCTAGCAAGTTTCGTGATTCGGATTGCCCGTTTGACGGACGGGCGCTGTCAAGCTACGCTCACGGCGCGCCGAGGCAACCGCACCTCGGCGCGCCGACGCATGTGAAAGGATGTGCAGCAGTGGATCGGATACTCCCCACGGGCAAGCTTCCGCTCGACCTCCTCGATCACCTCCTGGGGCGCTGGGGTGTTCAGCATGAGCGGCTGATCACAGGTCCGGGCGTGGGCGAAGATGTGGCCGTCATCGATATGGGTAGCACCTATATGGTCGTCAAGACCGACCCGATCACCTTTGCCACGGACCAGATCGGCTGGTATGCCGTGCATGTCAACGCCAACGATGTGGCTACCAGCGGCGCCACGCCACTTTGGATGCTGAACACCCTGCTGCTCCCCGAGGGCCGCACAACGCCGAGCATGGTGGAGCAGATCTTTGGGCAGTTGCGTCGTGCCGCGGACTCGCTGGGCATTCACCTGGTAGGAGGGCATACCGAAGTCACCCATGGGCTGGATCGGCCCATCGTTGTCGGCGTGCTCATTGGGGAGGTATCCAAGGAACGGTTGCTCACCACGGCGGGGGCCTGTGTGGGTGATTCGGTAGTCCTGGTCAAGGGGATTCCCATCGAGGCGGTGGCGATCATCGCCCACGAAAAGGCCGACGAGCTGTGTGCCAAGGGGTACGACCAGGCCTATATCGAGCGGTGCCGGGGATTCCTACACGATCCGGGCATCAGTATCGTCGATGCCGCTCGCATCGCAGCCGATGCGACGGGCGTTCACGCCATGCATGATCCTACCGAGGGCGGGCTGGCAACAGGCTTGCAAGAGCTGGCGCTGGCCGCGGGCACGGGGCTCTGGCTGGATGCAGACCGCATCCCCGTGCTGGCCGAGGGCCAGCGGCTGTGCGCCGAGTTCGGGCTCGATCCGCTGGGGGCTATCGCGTCTGGGGCGCTGATCGTGGCGGTGGCCGAGGATCAGACCGATGCGCTATTGGCACGCTACCAGGAGGCCCGAACGCCCGCAGCCTGTATCGGACGGCTCCCCGCCAAGA
>CAZUZB010000059.1:6764-14681 GCA_964624695.1 uncultured Anaerolineales bacterium
CGCTACCAGGAGGCCCGAACGCCCGCAGCCTGTATCGGACGGCTCCCCGCCAAGAAGGAAGGTCTGCGCATGCAGCGCGGAGGCGCGGAGCAACCTTTGGTGCAGTTCGAGGTGGACGAGATCACCCGCATCTTTGCCTAGGGTGGGGCGTCGCCGCCGCGGCTAGGTCGTGTGGGCGGCCTCTGCCAGGCGGCGTGCCAAGGCTCGCTCCTCGTCCAGCGTCTCGACTTGACGATCCAGGAGTGCATCGCGGACGTGGTCGAGTATCTCTGCATACACCGGCCCAGGCGGCAGCCCCAGCTCGCGCAAATAGTGGCCATCCACGCGCGGGGAGATGCGCGACAGCTCCTCATCGTAGAGCCTTAGCCGCTGGATGACCCGTGGCTCCTGGGAGAGCACCGAGAGCACCACACGGGCCTCGCGCGAGTACGGCCCCAGCAGCCGGCGAACGGCGCTGGGCAGCATGGCGTCGGCATTGAGCTGATCCAGCGACTCGCGCAGTGCCATCACCTCATAGAGCAGCCTGGCATCGCGCTCCGGTATCATCAGCCGCTGCACCAGATTGGCCAGCTCGCTGGTGCTCATCTCGCTGGTTAGCAGCGCCAGGTAGCAGAGCCCCAGCGATGGTGGCGATGGATCCTCGCCCGCGGCGGCAGCTGGGATGGTGCAGGCACCCGCGAGGTCGATGGACCGATGACGATCGCGCATGCGCGCGAACAACCCTGCCGTGTGGCGGGTGGTGCGGAGCGCCGGATGGATCTGCTGCAGGACGCCCAGGTGATGCAATCGCTCCAGCCCATGCTCGGGCTCTTTTTCCGCCAGCAGCAGGTAGAGCTCGTGGCGCAGCCGGTCGCCGGTCACCCGGTCGAGCAGGTCCAGCGCATCGGTCATCAGCTCGGCCGAGCGCGGCTCGATCTCGAACCCCAGCCGCTGCTCAAAGCGCACGGCTCTCAGGATGCGGGTGGGGTCCTCCACAAAGCTGAGGTTGTGCAGGACGCGAATCACACCCTCTTGCAGGTCCCGCTCCCCGCCGTAGAAATCCAAAAGCTCGCCGTAACGATCCCGATCCAGGCAGATGGCCATGGTGTTGATGGTAAAGTCACGACGGTAGAGGTCCTGCTTGATCGAGCTCCGCTCAACCTGGGGCAGCTCGGTGGGACGCTCGTAGAACTCGGTCCGCGCCGTCACAAAATCCAGCGAGGGGGGCACTTGGGCGTCACGTTCGCCGCTGAGGATCACCTTGGCCGTGCCAAAACGGGCGTGGCTGCGGACGTGGCCTTTGAGCTTGGGTGCCAACACGCGCGCCAGATGGATGGCATCGCCCTCTACGACCATGTCCAGGTCAAAGTTGGGCGTGCCGAAAAGCAGATCGCGCACGAACCCGCCGACGACATAGAGCGAATAGCCCAGGTCGTTGGCCGTGTCGCGGGCCTGGAGCAGCAGCTCATGGAGAGGCAGGGGGAGGATGGTCTCCAGCAGATGGCGGGTGTTTTGGGCGCGGCCGTTCCGGCGGGCCGGCGCATAGTGCTTGATGATGTCGGTCCGCGTCACGATCCCCACAAACCGCCCGTCCTCGACCACGGGCACCTGCCCCAGATTGTGCTGGATCATGACCTCTTGCACGTCGTCGACGGGGCTCTCGGGCTCCACAAAGACGGGTCCCGTGTGCAGGATGTTGCTTACGGGCAAGTCGTCTAGCTGGTGGTGCAACGCCCGGTCCACGTCTCGGCGCGTCAGAATGCCCAAGAGATGCCCGTCCTCGACCACCGGAAAGCCCTCGTGCCCGTAGCGGCGCATGAGGGCAGCGGCATCGCGGACCGACATCTGCAGGCCCAGGGTATGCACGTTAGTGGACATCAACTCCCGAACCTGTGTGGGCGGCTGGACGAGCTGCTCGAGCTTGGCGAGGATCTCGCTGCTGACCTCGCCAAGGTCGGTGCTTTGGAGGAGCGCCGCCGAAGCCTTGCTGTGGCCGCCCCCGCCCAACGCGCGCGCCAGCGCGCCTACGTCGACCGCGTCGCTAGCGCTGCGGGCGATGACCTGCACGCTATCCTCGAACTGGGCCAGCATGATGCAGGCGTCGGGCTCGTAGACGTCCGCTACCTGGTGGATCAGCGCTGATAGCTCGTCCACATAGGTGTCTAGCAGCACGCTGGTGAGGCAGACGTCGCGGCCACGGACGGTGTGGATCTGGGCGCGCTCCAGCAGCCGCGAGAGCACGTCACGTTGCTCCTGGCTCAACGGCTGCTTGGAGAACTCGGCGACCAGGGCCAGATCGGCGCCCAGCTCTAGCAGGCGGGCGGCGGCGCGAGCATCGCGCGCGGTGGTGGTGGCATAGGTCAGGCTGCCGGTGTCCTCATAGATGCCCATCAGCATGAGGCTGGCCCCGATATGGCTGGGGTGCAGGCCGGCGGCGTCCAGTTTTTCCAGGAGGAGGCTGGTCACCGCCCCCGTCTCGGAGAGCTCTACCTGATATTCGGGGTCGAGATCGTCCGATGGCGCGTGGTGGTCGATGACGCGAAACTGGGCGTTGCGCGTTAGGCCCCGTAGGGTCGCCATGGTCTGGGCATCCACCAGAATCACGTGGGTGATGGCCTCTCGCGGCAGCTCCTCCTGCGCCACAAAGGGGAGCTCTGCCCCGAACACGGCCAGAAAATCTCGCAGGTTGCGGTTCAATTTGCGAGGGAGGACGGGTACATAGTCAGGGTAGAGCAAAGCGGCCGCGTACATGGCGGCCAGGGCGTCCATATCGGTGCGCTCGTGCGTCGTGAGAATCTTCACGGCCCGCTCCGGGTGAATCTATAAGGCGATTGTAGCGTCGGGGCCGAGCGTTGACAAACGCCTCGACGGCCCTCTATAATCGAGCGACCGTGTGGCTAGAGGGCAAGGGGTAGTATGGCGAGCGGTGGCGGAGAGAGTTTACGGTGGCGGCTCTATCTGGCAGGGGCAGCTCTGGTGTGCCTGGCCTCCCTCACCTTTCTGGTGGTGACGGTGAGCAGGGCCATCTTGGCGAGCCGCGCCGAGCCAGCGACCTATGTAGCCCGGGATATCCCCTTTACCGACCTCAACCCCTTGGGGGCCAATTTCTTTCTATCTCACGAGGTGGAGCGGTGGAAGCTGGAGCGCACCCTGGCGATGGCGCGCGATGCGGGTATCGGCTGGGTCAAGCAGCAGTTTGCCTGGGAAGAGATCGAGCCTGAGCAAAAAGGCGTGTACCAGGCGCCCGGTGGCGGCAGCAGTTGGGCCAAGTTCGATCAGATCGTGGAGGCGTGCGAGGTTCACGGGCTGCAGATTGTGGCGCGGCTGGATCGCCCGCCGGCGTGGACGCGCCAGGACAACAGCAACCCGCAGCGTCCACCGGACGATCTAGCCGACTATGGCGACTATGTCTATGCTTTTGTGGAGCGGTACAAAGGGCGCATCCACTATATCCAGATTTGGAACGAGCCGAACCTCTACCAAGAGTGGGGCAACCGGCCCGTGGATCCGGCCGGCTATGTGGAGCTGCTCAAGGTTGCGTACACCCGCGCCAAAGAGGCTGATCCCAACATCCGGGTGCTTTCGGCGCCTCTTGCCACTACCTTGGGAGAGCCCCATCCCGACCCGGGCCAGTGGTCGGCCATGAACGACCTGGACTACCTAGAGGCAATGTACGCGGCGGGCGCCAAGGACTATTTCGACATCTATTCGGCCAACGCGTTTGGCATGGATCGCCCCCCCGAGGATCCACCCGACCCGGCGGTGCTCAACTTTCAGCGGGTGTTGCTGCATCGGGAGATCATGGAGCGCCATGGCGACGCGGACAAGCCGGTCTGGTTCAACGAGTTCGGTTGGAACGCCGCGCCCGAGGCCATGGCGCGGGAGGACCTGATTTGGCAGCGGGTGACCGAGGCCGAGCAGGTGCAGTACACGCTCAGCGCCATGGAGATGGCCCGCGAAGAGTGGCCGTGGGCGGGCGTGTTCATGCTCTGGTACTTTCGCCAGGTTGGGAACATCCCGCCGGATCGGGCCGAGTACTATTTCCGCTTGGTGGACCCCGACTTTACGCCGCGGCTGCTCTATCTTGCCTTGGCTTCGCGCGCCTCGGCGCCTCTGGTGCCGGGCCCTGGTCTCTATCAAGAGAGCAATCCCGCCGTCACGTTGGTGGGGAGTTGGGAAGACGCCCTGGATGATGACGCTCTTGGGCGGGCCCAAGCCATCTCCAGCACTCCTGGCGACCGCGTGATTTTCCACTTTCGCGGGAGCGGGGTGAACTTGCTCACGCGGCTCTCCGAATCCGGCGGGCGGCTCTATGTCCGCCTCGACGGCGGCTCGGTCGCCGGGTTGCCGACCGACCAACAGCGGCGCAGCTATGTGGATCTGCGGGGGGCGGCGTCCAGCTTGCCCATGCGGGTGGAGCTGGTGGCCAACGAAGGGGCGGGCGAGCATCGCTTGGAGCTAGAGGTCGGCACCATTGATGGCGTAGCCGGCGAGTGCGTGGTGGACGCTCTGGAGGTGTTGGCTGAGGAGCACCAAACTCCGGTGATGTCGCTGGTCGTCAGCGCACTGGCGACGCTGCTCACGGGTTGGTGGCTGTGGCGTTCGTGGCGAAGACTGCGCTGGGTGATCTAGAGCCGACGAGAGAACGTGAGGTGGAGAGGTATGCCGCTGCAGATCCAGTTTGGCCCAGAGGATTGGGACCGCATTGCCGAGGACTATGCGGCGTGGTGGGCGCACGAGCTGGACCGCCCGCTGGTGCAGATCACGGGCGCCGCGTACGACCCTAGCGTTGCCTATCCGGCAGTGCCCCACTTTTGGACGAATGTCGACTCGGCGGTGACGGCCGATGAGCTGGCGGATCAGCATTGGACGCTGATGACGGCGCGTCGCTTCTATGGCGATGCTTTTCCGCACCTGTTTGTGAACTATGGCCCCGGGATCGCGGCAGGGTTCATGGGCGCGCGGGTGCATTCGGTTCCAGAGACGGTCTGGTTCGAGCCCGCGGAAGCGCCTCCAATCGAGCGTATCGTGCTTCAAGTCGATTGGACCGACCCTTGGTGGGAGCGCGTCAGCGGGGTCACGCGCGCTCTGGTGGCCCGCATGGGCGATCAAGTGCAGATCAGCCATACCGATCTGGGCGGCAACCTGGATATCCTGGCGTCGTTTCGCACCACTCAGCAGTTGCTGATGGACCTGTACGATGCGCCGGAGCATGTGGAGCGTCTCATCGGGGAGATCACCTCGGCATGGATCCAGTACTATGACGCGCTCGACGCCCTGATCCGCCCGGGTTGCCCGGGCACCTCGCCCTGGGCGCCCATCTGGGCCGATGGCACCAGCTATATGCTGCAGTGCGATTTCTCTTACATGATCTCGCCCAGAATGTTCGAGCGGTTCGTCTTGCCCGATCTGGAGGCGAGTTGCCAGCATCTGAGCCATGGGTTCTACCATCTCGATGGGCCTGGACAGATCCCGCATCTGGAGCTGCTGCTGGGCATCGAGCGCCTGCGTGGGATTCAGTGGGTGCCCGGTGACGGCAATCCGCCGCAGCACGAATGGCTTGATCTGCTATCTCGGATCATCGCCGGCGGCAAGTTGTGCCAGATCTATGTGAGGGCGGAAAGCGCCCTGGAGATCGTCCGACATCTGGGCGGCAAGGGGTTCATGTTCTCTATCATGGATAGCATGACCGCCGATGAGGCCGAGGCGTTTCTGGGGACGCTGGCTCGCGAGGATGCGGCCCGGAGCTAGCGGGCGGGCAAGGGGCCGTCGGCCAGGGCAAGGCACGGGCCGCGCTGGCCTTGGATCACCACGTCGTCGCGGAGGGCCCCACGGCCCCTGAGGCGATCCATCAGCCGCTGCCATTCCCAGTCATCCCAGCCGAATAGCAGCCGGGCGTTGCGCTCGGGCACGGCGACCACGTTGGCCAGGTGGCGCTGTAGCAGCGTCTCCATGGCGTGGTCGGTGCTGATCTCGCGAGCGATGGCTGGCACCTCTGAGAACTGCCGTAGAAAGAGATCGTACACATAGGCATAGCCCCAGCGGTTGGCGTCGGAGATGCCGACCTTGGCGATCTTGAGCTCCATCTGGAGCTCGGTGATGGCACGGCTGAATAGCTTGGCGTTCTCACCCCCGCCCGGCAGCCCCGCTTCTTGGCGCAAGCGGCTGGTGGCCATGGCCCCGTGCGCCAGCAGCGCCTCATACACGTTCTTGGCCTCTGCGCTGAGCTTGCCCTCTTCATACTGCCCCAAATAGTCGTCCAGCTCGCCATAGTTGGGGCTGAGGGCATAGAGGTGGGGCAGCAGATCTAGCGATACCAGGGTCGGCTTTTTTCGGAGAACCTGCCCGTAAAAGACGAGCCCCTGGCTGGGCAAGGTGTCTTTCCAGGTCCACACCCGTCCGATATCGGGGTCGTGGTGCGAGTTGGGGGGAGGCCGCCGGCTGCCTGCCACCGCCGCCCACAGGGTGGGAATCTCGATCTGCCTGTCGCCGAACACAAAGCAAAAGCCCACCTCGTTCACAAAGGCTAACGCCTGTTCCTCGGTGGTGACGCGCAGCGACGGTGTGCGATGGTAGCGCGCGTCTCGCAGTTGCTCTAGCTGCTCTGGTGCGATCGACACCATGGTCAGACGTCTCGTCGGCCGTGGTCCTGTCGCAGGCGCTCGGTCAGCGCGGGCACGACGTCGCGATAGTCGCCCACGATGCCATAGGTGGCAATCTGAAAGATGGGGGCCTCGGGGTCCGTGTTGATGGCTACGATGACGCGGGCGGTGCTCATGCCGGCCTGATGCTGGATCGCCCCCGAGATGCCGCAGGCGATATAGAGATCGGGCTTGACCGTGCGTCCCGTCTGGCCCACCTGGTGGGCATAGCCGATCCAGCCGGCATCCACGGCGGCACGCGAGGCGCCGACAGCCCCTCCGACGGTGGCGGCCAGCTCGCGCAGCGGCGCAAAGCCTTCGGGGCCGCCCAACCCACGCCCCCCGGCCACGATGATGCTCGCGTCGGCCAGGTTGACGTCGCTGGCATAGCGCACGGCCTCCAATACCTGGGTGGGCATGTCGGCCTCGGTGAGCTCTACCTTGGCGTGCTCGACGCTGCCTTGTCGCGCTGGATCTCGCGGCGGCGGATCGAACACGCGATGGCGCACGGTGGCCATCTGAGGCCGGTGGTGCGGGGTGAGAATGGTGGCCATGATGTTGCCGCCAAAGGCGGGACGCGTCTGCTGGAGCAAGCCGGTCTCGGGGTCGATCTCCAGCGCGGTGCAGTCGGCGGTGAGGCCGGTGTGTAGAGCGGTCGCTAGAGCGCCGGCCAGGTCACGGCCCCGCGAGGACGCGCCAAAGAGCAAGATATCCGGGCGACCCCGGCGCACCATCTGCTCCATTACGCGGGCGTACGGTTCGGTGCGGAACCGAGCCAGCTCGGGCGCGTCAGCCAAGAGCACGCGATCGGCCCCGTAGGCGATGGCCTCTTGCGCGATAGGGGCGGCCTGGTGCCCCAGAACGCAGGCGGTCAGCGTGGTGCCCAGGCGATCGGCCAGCTCGCGGCCCTTGCCCAGCATTTCCCAGGAGATCGGTTGGGCGGTGCCCTCCAGTTGCTCCACAAAGGTCCAGACGCCGGCGTGGCCCTCGGCCTTGTCACGCTGCACGGTCTCCGCGGCGATGCGGATCGCCCCCTCGGGGCACTCGTCCACGCAAGCGCCGCAAAGAGTGCAAGCATCGTTGACCACGGCCAAGCCGTCCACCAGCGTCAGGGCGCCAAAGGGGCACACATCCACACAGATGCCGCAGCCGATGCACAGATCCGCATCGATGACTAGACGTGCCATCTCACCTCCTAGACCAAGCGTTCCGCCAGGAGCCGCTCGGCCAGGGCGGTGGCGGCCTGCGCAGGGGTGGCTCCGTCGATCCATTCGAGCTGGCGGTCGGGCCGCGGCGG
>CAZUZB010000060.1:0-14673 GCA_964624695.1 uncultured Anaerolineales bacterium
GAGACGATCTCGAAAAAGGCGGATTGGATCTGGGCGGTGATGGGGCCACGGCGGCCCGGCCCGATGACGAGGCCATCGACGGAGCGGATGGGCGTGATCTCGGCGGCCGTCCCCGTGAAGAACAGTTCATCCGCCAGGTAGAGCTGTTCGCGGGTCAGGGTGGTCTCGCGCACCTCGTAGCCGAGCTCTCGCGCCAGGGTGAGCACGCAGGAGCGCGTGATGCCGCCCAGGATCGAGCCCGAGAGCGGTGGGGTGTAGAGGACGCCATCGCGCACCAGGAACAGGTTCTCGCCGCTGCCCTCGCTCACATAGCCAAAGACGTCCAGAGCGATGCTCTCGGCATAGCCGTGCTGGAGGGCCTCCAGCTTCATGAGCTGCGAATTGGTATAGTGGCCGCCCGCCTTGACCGATGCGGGAAAAGTATCGGGAGCCATGCGCCGCCAGGAGGAGACGCCCACCTCGACGCCCTGCTCCAGCGCCTCGGGGCCCAGGTAGGCCCCCCACTTCCAGGTGGCGATGATGACCTGCACCGGGCTCTGGAGCGGAGAGACGCCCAACTCGCCATAACCGCGAAACACCAGCGGACGGATATAGCACGAGGAGAGCTGATTGGCGCGGATGGTCTCCAGCACGGCGTCGGCGAGGGCATCCTGCGTGAAGGGGATCTCCATGCGGTAGACGCGGCAGGAATCGACCATGCGGCGCATGTGCTGTGAGAGGCAGAACACGGCCGGGCCCTGCTCGGTCTCATAGCAGCGGATGCCTTCGAACACGCTGCTCCCATAGTGAAGGACGTGCGATAGCACGTGCACCTGGGCCTCGTCCCAGGGGACGAGCTTGCCATCGAACCAGATGAACTCGGACTTGGCGATCGGCATGATGAGACTCCTTCCGTTGCTGCTTGGTTGGGATGCTAGATGCGCTCAGCGACGAGACCGCCCATCTCCTGGGTGCCCACAGTCGCCTCGCCCGGCCGAGCGATGTCTGCGGTGCGGTAGCCATCGCGGAGGACCTGCTGGACGGCATCCTCGACGGCGACGGCCTCCTGATCCAGCTTGAGCGAATGCCGCAGAAGCAGGGCCGCGCTCAAGATGGCGGCCAAGGGGTTGGCCACGTCCTGCCCGGCGATATCGGGCGCGGTGCCGTGGATCGGCTCATAGAGGCCCAGGGAGCCCTCGGCCAGCGAGGCGGAGGGCAACATGCCCATGGACCCGCTGAGCATGGAGGCCTCGTCGGTGAGAATGTCGCCGAACATGTTGCCGGTGACGATGACGTCAAAGCTGCTGGGTTTGCGGATCAGGTGCATGGAACAGGCGTCCACCAGTAGCTCGTCGAAGGCGATATCGGGATACTCGGCGGCGACCCGGCGGGCTACCGAACGCCACAGGCGGGAGCTCTCCAGCACGTTGGCCTTGTCCACCGAGGTCACCTTGTGTCGGCGGCCGGCCGCGAGCTCAAAGGCCACGCGGACCACCCGCTCGACCTCGGCCTCGGTGTAGATCATGGTGTCATAGGCGGTCTTGCCGCCATCGCGGCGGCCGCGCTCGCCAAAGTAGATGCCCCCGGTGAGCTCGCGCACCACCAGCAGATCGGTCCCTGCGAGGACCTCGCGCTTGATGGTGGAGGCGTCGATCAGCTCGGGGTAGAGCGTAACGGGGCGCAGGTTGGCATAGAGCCCCAGCGCCTTGCGGATGCCCAACAGGCCCTGCTCGGGCCGCACCGCCGCGGTGGGATCGTCCCACTTGGGGCCGCCCACGGCGCCTAGGAGCACCGCATCGGAGGCTTGGCAGAGGGCCACCGTCTCATCGGGCAGGGGGTTGCCGGTCTCGTCGATGGCGATGCCGCCGATCAGCGCGTCCTCAAAGGAAAACGTGTGCCGGAACTCGGCCGCGATGGTCTCGAGCACGCGGCGCGCCTGGGCGGTGACCTCGGTGCCGATGCCATCGCCGGCCAGAACAGCGATCTTGGCTTGCATGGATTCCCTCGCGATCGTGGTGTGTTGGTGGTTCGCTCGGCCTAGTCGGCTTCGCCGCCGATGCGGTGGTTGGCCGCACGGCGGTAAGAGCCGAATACGCGGAGAAAGGTGGTCATCTCGGTGAGATGGTCAATGGCTCGGCGACAGCGTTCGTCCTCCATGGATCCGCAGAAATCCAGGTAGAACACATACTGCCAGGGCACCCCGCGGATGGGCCGAGACTCGATCTTGGTCAGGTCGATATCGCGCAGGGCAAAGGCGCTCAGGCAGCGAAACAGTAGCCCGGGCTCGTTCTTGCCGGCAAAGCAGATGGAGGTCTTGCTCGGACCCTCGGGTGTGATCGGCTCGCGGGCCAGCACCGCAAAGCGGGTAAAGTTGCTCTTTTCATCCTCCAAGTCGCGGCGCACGATGGCCATGCCGTACAGATCAGCCGCCAGTTCGCTGGCGATGGCCGCCGCGTCGCAGAGCCCCTGGTCGCGGACCATACGCACGCTGCCGGCCGTATCATGGCTGACGATGGCCTGGGGGATGCCCAGGGCCTCGATGGAGCGGGCGCACTGGGCCAGGGCTTGGGGATGCGAATAGACGCGGGTGATCTGCTCCAGGGTGATCCCAGGATGGGCGATGAGGCAGTGAGAGATGCGCTCGACGTGCTCGCCGATGATATGGAGCTGGTGCTCGAGCAACAGGTCATAGTTTTGATGGATGCTGCCCGCCAGCGAGTTTTCCAGGGGGATGACGCCCAGGTCGGCACGCTCCTGCTCCACGGCCTCAAAGACCTCGCCAAAGGTGGGGCAGGCGAGGGTGACGATCTCGGCGCCGCAGACGGCGCGTGCGGCTATCTCGCTATAGGCGCCGTGTTCGCCCTGGAAAGCGACGACCTTCTTGGGCTGGGCTTGCTCAGCCATCGGTGGCTCCTTGGAGGCGCTGTTGGGTATACGGGATCAGGCCGCCCGCCTCGATGATCCCCAGCATGAACGCGGGGTAAGGCGTCGCCTGGTATTGCTGATCCAGGGTGAGGTTGCGAATCAGCCCCGCCGCGAGGTCGATCTCTAGGCGATGGCCGTGCTCGGCGGCCCGTGCGGCTTCTGGGCATTCCAGGATCGGCAGGCCGATGTTGATGGCGTTCCGGTAAAAGATGCGGGCAAAGCTCTCCGCCACCACGCACTGCACGCCGGCAGCCTTGATGGCCACGGGGGCATGCTCGCGCGAGGAGCCGCAACCAAAGTTAGCCCCGGCCACGATCATGTCGCCCGGCTGAACCTTGGCGGCAAAGGTCGCGTCCAGGTCCTCCATGCAATGGGAGGCCAACTCGCCCTCATCCGTGGTGTTCAGATAACGAGCGGCGATGATGGCATCGGTATCCACGTTGTCGCCGTACTTCCAGACCTTGCCCGTGATGCTCACGCTTGCTGCTCCTTGATGCGAGGTTGCGAGCTATCGCCAAAGCGCTCCGCGATGGCTGCCTTGACGGCCGAGGCGTCGGCGGGCAGCTCTAGCGGAGGGTTTCGGCGCAGGCACTCGGCATCGGCCAGGGTGCCTGCGTGATAGTCTACTTTGAACTGGGTGAATTTCAGGCCATTGGCCGTCGAGATGACGATGGTACGATCAGGCCCCTTGATGACGCCGCCCTCGACGAGCTTGATCAGAGCCGCCAGCGCCACGCCCGTGTGCGGGCAGGCGTACATGCCCGTGAGGTCGGCGCGGGCCGCGGCTTCCGCGAGCTCTGACTCGGTAGCTTGCACCACCACCCCATCAAACTGCTGCAACACCTTGACGGCCTTTTCATAGCTGACCGGGTTGCCGATCTGGATGGCGCTGGCGGCCGTCTGGCGCGCCTTGACGGGCACCAGCTCTTTGAACCCCGCCTGATAGCTCAGGTAGAGGGGGTTGGCGCGCTCGGCCTGGGCCGCCACCAGCCTGGGGAGTTTGTTGATGAGCCCCAGATCGCGCATCTGGAGCAAGCCCTTGCCCAGGGCGCTGATATTCCCCAGGTTGCCGACGGGGATGACGATCCAGTCGGGCGGCTCCCAATCGAACTGTTGGACGATCTCGATGCCGACGGTCTTTTGGCCCTCTACGCGCAGCGAGTTCATCGAGTTGGCCAGGTAGATCGACTGGTCCTTGGTGACATCCTTGACGATGGCCATGCATCCGTCGAAATCGGTGGCCAGCGAGAGCACCAGCGCGCCGTTGGCGATCGGCTGAATCAGTTGCGCCGTCGAGACTTTGTCGCGTGGCAAAAAGACGATGGACGGGATGCCCGCCGCGGCGCAATAGGCCGCCAGCGAGGCGGAGGTATCGCCCGTGGAGGCGCAGGCGATGGCCCGCACCGCCGAGCCCTTGGCCATCATCTGCCGCACCACGCTGACGAGCACGGTCATGCCCAGGTCTTTGAACGAGCCCGTGTGGCTGTTGCCGCAGAGCTTGACCCACAAGTCCTCCAGGCCGAGCTCTTGGCCGAACCGTTGCGCCCAGTAGAGGTTGGTGTGCCCCTCGTACATGGAGACGACCAGCTCGTCATCCACCTCGGGGCAGACCCACTCTTTCTTGCCCCACACGCCGCTGCCATAGGGCCATTCGTTGGTGTGGGTACGGTCCTCAAAAAGCAGCTTCCATTCGGCGGCGGATCGCTGCTTGAGAGCATCGAGATCGTGCTGCACCTCGAGCAGGCCGCCGCAGGTGGGGCAGTGGTAGATCACATCAAAGATCGAGTACCGCCCAGGGCAGCCCCGCACACAGGCGAACCAACAGCGCTCCGATGCTCTCATCTCGGGCTACTCCAAGTCGTCAGGGCCGCCAATCCGCCCCAGCACGGCGCTGGCGGCGGCCACGGCGGGGCTGGCCAGGTACACCTCGCTCTCGGGGTGCCCCATACGCCCCACAAAGTTGCGGTTGGTGGTGGACACACAGCGCTCGCCGGCGGCCAGCACGCCCATGTGCCCGCCCAGGCAGGGCCCGCAGGTAGGCGTGCTAAAGGCAGCGCCCGCCTCGACAAAGGCCTCGGCCAGGCCCTCGCGCACGGCCTGCAGATAGATCTCTTGCGTGCCAGGGATCACGATGCAGCGCACGGAAGGGGCCACCTGTCGCCCGCGCAAAAGATCGGCGGCGACGACGAGATCCTCCCAGCGGCCGTTGGTGCACGACCCGATGACTACCTGATCGATGGGCACGTCGCCCACCTCGCTGAGGCCGCGTGTGTTGCTGGGCAGGTGGGGGAAGGCGATCTGTGGCTCGATGCTGGCCGCATCGATGTCGATCTGGCGAGCATAGGCCGCGTCGGCGTCGGGCAGGAAGACCTGATAGGGACGCTGGGCCCGCCGGTTCACGTATGCCAGGGTGGCCTCGTCCACGGCGAACAGGCCCGCCTTGGCGCCCGCCTCGATGGCCATGTTGGCCATGGTGAAACGGCCGTCCATGCTCAAGGCATCGATGGCCGGGCCCACGAACTCGATGGCCTGGTAGAGGGCCCCGTCGACGCCGATCTGGCCGATGGTGTACAGGATCAGGTCTTTGCCGCCCACATAGGGTTGGAGCTGGCCGTGGTAGGTGATGCGGATGGTCTCGGGCACGCGCATCCAGGCTCGGCCCGTGGCCATGGCCACGGCAATGTCGGTCGAGCCCATGCCCGTGGCAAAGGCGCCCACCGCCCCATAGGTGCAGGTGTGCGAGTCCGCGCCGACGACCACATCGCCGGGCAGCACCAGGCCCTGCTCGGGCAAGAGGGCGTGCTCGATGCCCATGCGCCCGACCTCGAAATAGTTGGTGATGTCGTGCTCATGCGCAAAGTCTCGCAGCAGCTTGGCCTGGGTGGCCGACTTGATGTCCTTGTTGGGGGTGAAATGGTCGGGCACCAGGGCGATGCGCTCGGGGTCAAAGACGCCCACGCCCAGCTTGCGAAACTCTTGGATGGCGATGGGGGCGGTGATGTCATTGGCCAGCACCATGTCCACCCGCACGTCCAACAGGTCGCCCGGCTGCGGCGCGACGGCATCGGTGTGGGCGGCGAGGATCTTTTGCGCCATGGTCATGGCGGGTTTGGGCTCTGGGTTCATGAGGCGCTACTCTCCTCCGCTGAGATGGTCTGTGGATGACGGACAGCGATTAGCTTGTTCAGCGCGTTCAAATAGGCGCGAGCGCTAGCCACGATAATGTCCGTGGAAGCGCCGTGGCCGCCAAAGACATGGGTCTTGGCCTCGGTCTGCGGATTCACGGGCAGGCTGGTATCCCCCTCGATCTCGGACGTGATCCGAACGGTCACCTCACCCACGGCGTCGATTCCCTCGGTGACCGAGGTGACCGAGAACTCGATCAGCTCGTTGGGCTCGCCGACGATGCGGTTGATGGCGTTATAGAGGGCGTCCACCGGACCGGTTCCGTGCGCCGAATCGATAAAGACGCTTCCATCGGGAGCGCGCAGCCTGACGGTGGCCGTCGGGATCGACTGGTCGCCGCAGCAGACCTGAATCTGCTCGAGACGGAATACCTCTGCGGGCTGAAAGACCTCGTCGGAAACCAGCGCCTCGATGTCGCGGTCGGTGACGACCTTTTTCTTGTCGGTCAGCTCCTTGAAGCGATCGAACGCGCGGTTGAGCTGATCGGTATCCAGATGATACCCCAGTTGCTCCAGCCTGTCAGCAAAGGCGTGGCGACCCGAGTGCTTGCCCAGCACCAGGCGGCTCTCGCTGACGCCTACGGTGGCGGCGTCCATGATCTCGTAAGTGAGGCGGTTCTTGAGGATGCCGTCCTGGTGGATGCCCGCCTCATGGGCAAAGGCGTTGGCCCCTACGATGGCCTTGTTCGCCTGGACCGACAGCCCCGTATAGTTGGCCACCATGCGGCTGGTGGGATAGAGCTCGTCGGTCTTGATGTTGGTGTTGACGCCATAGTTCTGGCCCCTGACATAGAGGGCCATGACGATCTCTTCCAGGGCGGCGTTGCCCGCGCGCTCACCCAGGCCGTTGATGGTGCATTCGACCTGGCGGGCCCCGTTTTCCACGCCCGCCAGACTGTTGGCAACAGCCAGCCCCAGGTCGTTATGGCAATGCACCGAGATGATGGCCTGATCGATGCCAGGCGTGTTGTCGGCAATGCCTTTGATGATCTGCCCGAACTCGGAGGGCGTGGTATAGCCGACGGTATCGGGAATGTTGAGCGTCGTCGCACCCTCGGCGATGGCGGCGCCCAGCACCTGGTAGAGGAACTCGGGATCGGAGCGACCCGCGTCCTCGGGCGAGAACTCGATGTCCTCGCAGAGGGAGCGGGCATAGGCGACCATCCGCCTGGTCGTTTCCAGCACTTGCTCGCGGGTCAGGCGGAGCTTGTGCTGCATGTGGATATCGGAGGTGGCGATAAAGACGTGGATGCGCGGCTTGGTCGCGTCACGCACAGCCTCCCAGGCGGCATCGATGTCACGGGCGATGCAGCGGGCCAGGCCGCAGATGCTAGGACCCTCAACTTGCTGGGCGATACGCCGAACGGCATCCAGATCGCCTGGCGAGGCGGCTGGGAACCCCGCCTCGATGACATCCACCCGCAGGCGGGCGAGCTGGTGGGCGATGGCCAGCTTTTCATCGGTGTGCAGCGTCGCGCCGGGCGACTGCTCTCCATCTCGCAGCGTGGTATCGAAAATCCTGATGGTGTCCATGGTCAATGCGTTTCTCCCTGCTCTGTTCAGCGAATGGGTAAAAGATGGCATGCGCGAACGCGCGGCCAGGGCCTAGGCGGTCTTCCCCGTCGAGAGGGCAGGCGGCCCTAGCGACGTTGTCCGGAAGACCGCCCGAGTAGGGCGAGTTCGAGGCTGTCAACCAGGGCGGTCGTGCTGGCCTCGATGATATTGACCGAGCAGCCCACGGTGGTCCAGGTCTCGTTGCCGTCGCTGGCATCGATCAGCACACGGGTGAGGGCCGCTGTGGCTGACTGTGGATCCACGATACGCACCTTGTAGTCTGTGAGTTGAACATCCTCGAGCCACGGATGGGTAGGGAGCAGCGCCTTGCGCATGGCGCGGTCCAGGGCGTTGACTGGGCCGTCGCCGTCGGAGGCCGTGTGCATCAACTGGTCGCCCACCCGCATCTTGACGGTCGCCTCGGAGAGCATGGGGCTGCCGTTGCGCTTTTCGGCCAGGACGAGGGCGTCCAGCACCTCGAACGGCGGCGCATAGCCTGGCAGCATCCGTCGCACCATCAGCTCAAAGGAGCCATCGGCGCCTTCGAACTGGTAGCCCTGGCTCTCCATCTCTTTGAGGCGCTGGGCGAGGGCGCGCACCTGATCGGCGTTCAGCTCGTCCTCCAGGCCCATCTCGCGCAGCTTGTGGGCCACGTTGGCGCGGCCCGAAAGCTCCGAGATGAGCACGCGCATCTCGTTGCCCACTAGGGCGGGATCCACGTGTTGATAGCTATCGGAGACGCGCTGCAGGGCGCTGACGTGCAGCCCCGCCTTGTGGGTAAAGGCGCTAGAGCCCACATAGGGCGCATGGGGATTGGGGCTCAGGTTGGCGACCTCGGAGACGAATCGGGCTGTCTCGGTGAGGCGCGCCAGGCTGCCATTGGCCAGGGCACGGCGCCCCATCTTGAGCTCCAGGTTAGGAATGACGGTACATAGGTCCGCGTTGCCGCAACGCTCGCCATAGCCGTTCATCGTGCCTTGCACATGGGTAGCGCCCGCCTCGACGGCCACGAGGGTGTTGGCGTCAGCCATGCCGTTGTCATTGTGTGCGTGCATGCCCACCGAGGTTCGCGGCAGGTATTGACGGACCTCACCCACGATGCGCGCGACCTCCGATGGCAGGCTGCCGCCGTTGGTATCGCAGAGCACCACACAGGTGGCGCCAGCATCGGCCGCTGCCGCCAGCGTCTCGAGGGCGTAGGCGCGGTCGAGCTTGTGCCCGTCGAAATAGTGCTCGGCATCGAATAGGACCTCAAGGCCACGATCCACCAGGAGCTGAACGCTCTCGCGGATCATGGCCAGGTTCTCTTCCCTGGTGATGCCCAGTACCTGTTCCACGTGCATGGCCGATGACTTGGCGACCATGACGGCCGTGCGAACACCTGCCTCCAACACCGCCTGGAGGTTGCGGTCCTCCTCGACCTTGGCGCTGGGATGGCGGGTGCTGCAAAAGGCGGCGATGCGCGCGTGTTGCAGGCGCAGGTGCCTGGCGCGGGCAAAGAACTCGACGTCCTTGGGGTTGGAGCCAGGCCAGCCCCCTTCGATGTAGGCGACGCCCAGGTCGTCCAGCCGCTGGGCGATGCGGATCTTGTCGTTTGCGGAAAGCGAGATGCCTTCGCGCTGCGCCCCATCGCGCAGGGTTGTATCTAGGATGGTGATGCGTTCGGTCATGGGTCGCAGCCTTCCTCGCTGGCCTCCAGGGCACAACCGTAGCTGCGCCCTGGAGGCGCTTACGATCTACTTGGCGTCCAGCCAGGGCATCATCTGGCGCAGCTTGCGCCCGACGCGCTCGATGAGCAGGTTCTGCTCGCGCTTGCGGATCAGGCTAAAGCTGGGGCGCTTGGCCTGGTTCTCCAGGATCCACTCGCGGGCATAGGTGCCATCCTGGATATCGGCCAACAGCTTGCTCATGGCAGCCCGCGTCTCGTCGGTGACGATCTTGGGGCCGGCGTAATAGTCGCCGTGTTCGGCTGTATCGCTGATCGAGTAGCGCATGTAGGAGAGGCCGCCCTGGTAGATCAGGTCGACGATCAGCTTCATCTCGTTGACGCACTCAAAGTAGGCGATCTCGGGCTGGTAGCCAGCCTCCACCAGCGTGTCAAAGCCAGCCTTCATCAGCGCGGTGATGCCACCGCAGAGAACGGCCTGCTCGCCAAAGAGGTCGGTCTCCGTCTCTTCCTCAAAGGTGGTCTCGATGACCCCTGCGCGGGCGCAGCCGATGCCCTTGGCATAGGCCAGAGCCAGCGATTTGGCGTTGCCTGTGGCATCCTGGTAGATGGCCAGCAGGCCCGGCACGCCCTGTCCCTCGGGAAAGATGGCGCGCACGCGGTGCCCGGGCGCCTTGGGGGCGATCATGGTGACATCCACATTCTCTGGCGGTACCACCTGCCCATAGTGGATGCTGAACCCGTGGGCGAACATGAGCATGTTGCCCGCAGCCAGGTTGGGGGCCACGTCCTGCTCATAGATGGTGGGGATGATGGTGTCTGGCGCCAGCATCATGACGATATCGGCGGCGGCCACGGCCTCGGGCGTGGTCATGACGGTCAGCCCGTCCGCCTCGGCCTTGGCCCAAGACTTGCTGCTCGGATAGAGCCCCACCACCACATCGCAGCCGCTATCGCGCAGGTTCAGGGCGTGTGCGTGCCCCTGGCTGCCATAGCCGATGACCGCGATGCGCTTGCCCTCGAGTAGTCCCAGGTCCGCATCCTGCTCATAGTAGATCGTTGCCACGTTTGTACCTCCTGTCGATGGGTCGCCTCTGTCGTGCAGTCCAGTCCGGCGGGGAGAGCGATGCTCTAGCCGCCGTTGCCACTCGTGCCGCGCACCATAGCCACCCGTCCCGTTCGGGTCAGCTCTTTGATGCCCATGGGGCGCAGCACGTGGATCAACGAATCGACCTTGTCCTCAGTGCCCGTGATCTCGATAGTGAGTGAGTCGGGCGCCACGTCGATGATCTGGGCGCGAAAGATGTCGGCGAGCTGTTTGATCTCGCCGCGCCTGGCAGCGGGCGCGTGGACGCGTATCAGCGCCAGTTCTCGAATCACGGCGGCGTCATCGGTGATATCCGTCACCTTGGTGACGGGGATCAGCTTGTAGAGCTGCTTGATCACCTGCTCGACGGCGGCGTCATCGCCGCACATGACAACGGTCATGCGGGAGATGCCGGGCGTCTCGCTATGCCCGACGGTCAAGCTCTCAATGTTATAGTTGCGGCGCCGGAAGAGATTCACGACCTGGCTCAAGACCCCGGGCTTGTCCTCGACCAAGACGACCAACGTGTGCCGCGCGAGGCGGTCTTGTATTGCTGTGCCCATGCTATACCTCCGACTCTGGCACGTGATTGCCGTTGGATAGCGGAGCCTCCATGCCCTCTTCTGGGCGGCGGATCATCTCGTGGATGGCCCCGCCGACGGGCACCATCGGGAAGACATTATGCTCCCGCTCGATCTGAAAGTCGATCAGAGCAGGGCCGTCGTGAGCCATGGCGCGATCGATGGCTGCGGCGATACCCTCGTGGTCCTGGACGGTCTGGCCCATTACGCCGCAGGCCTCGGCCAGTTTGCCAAAGTCAGGCCCCAGGATCGGCGTGCCTGAATAGTTGCCCTCGAAAAAGAACTCTTGCCACTGGCGCACCATGCCCAGGTAGCCATTGTTCAGCACGGCGATCTTGATGGGAAGGCGCTCCTGGACGGCGGTCACCAGCTCCTGAGACGTCATCTGAAAGCCGCCATCGCCCGCCACAACCCAGACGGGCACGTCTGGACGGCCCACCGCCACGCCGATGGCGGCTGGCAGGGCAAACCCCATGGTGCCCAAGCCTCCCGAGGTGATCAGACTTCCGGGGCGCAGATGGCGATAGTACTGGGCCTCCCACATCTGATTCTGCCCCACGTCACTGACCATGATCGCCTGGCCCTGGGTGGCTTGGTCGATCATCCGCACCACGTGCTGGGGCAGCAGAGCGTGGGGATCACGGTTGGCCACGTCACGGCCTTTGGTATCCGAGTGCCAGCTCTGGATGGTCTCCCTCCAGGGGCCGTGCGTCGCTGGCTCAACCATCGGCACCAGATCGCGCAACACATACAGGGCATCCCCCACCACGGGGAGATCGACTCGGATGCGCTTGCCGATCTCGGCGGGGTCGATATCGACGTGGATGATCCGGGCGCGCGGAGCAAAGGTGTGCGCGGTGCTGGTAAAGCGGTCATCAAAGCGGGTGCCGATGCCCACGATCAGGTCGGCGTTCTGCAGGGCGTGGTTCACAAAAGACTCGCCGTGCATGCCCCCCATGCCCAGGCTCAGGGGATGGGTTTCGGGAAGGGCGCTCTTGCCCAGCAACGTGGTTACAACGGGGATATCGGCCTTTTCCGCCAGCTCGCGCAGCAGGTCCCACGCCCCCGCGATGAGCACGCCTCTGCCTGCTACGATGAGAGGACGTTCCGCCTCCGCCAGCATCTGGGCCGCCTGCTTGAGCTGGCGCCGGTTGCCGGTGAGATGTGGCCGAAAGCCCGGTAGATCCACCTCGTCAGGGTAGGCATACTCGGCCTGGGCGGTCTGCACATTCACGGCAATGTCGATTAGCACGGCGCCGGGCCGCCCCGTGCGGGCGATATGGAACGCCTCCTTGATGGCATGAGGCAGCTCGGCGATATCGGTGATCAGATAGTTGTGTTTGACGATGGGCATGGTGATGCCGGTGATATCGACCTCTTGGAACGAGTCCAGGCCGAGGTCCGACTTGGAGACCTGCCCGGTGATGGCTACCAACGGCACCGAATCCATCTGGGCGTTGGCGATGCCGGTGACCAGGTTCGTTGCGCCGGGCCCCGAGGTGGCGATGCATACGCCCACCTTGCCGGTGGCCCGGGCGTATCCATCAGCGGCGTGCGCGGCAGCTTGCTCGTGCCGCATGGTTACCTGGCGGATGGGATAGCGCGTGAGTTCGTGATAAAGGGGGATTACCTTGCCGCCGGTGATGCCAAAGATGGCTTCTACCCCTTCACGAACCAGCGATTCCCAGACCATCTGGGCGCCGTTCAATCTCATGCTGTGTACCTCCGATGTGCGGCTTGCTCGGCGAGCTGAGCCTTAGCTGAACACTGCTCCTGTGCTGGCCGAGGTGACCATCTGGGCATAGCGCCTCAGGTAGCCCGTTTTGACCTTGGGCTCGAACGGCGGGAGCGCGGCCAGGCGCTCGGCCAGTGCCGCGTCCGAGAGCTCGACGCTGAGAGACCGACCCGTGATATCGATGCTGATCATGTCGCCATCCTGAAGCGCGGCGATGGGCCCGCGGGCAGCGGCCTCGGCGGAAACATGCCCGATGGCGGCGCCGCGGGTCGCCCCGGAAAAGCGCCCATCGGTGATCAGGGCGACCTTGTCGTCCATTCCCATACCCGAGAGCAACGAGGTGGGAGTGAGCATCTCGCGCATCCCTGGCCCTCCTTTGGGGCCCTCGTAGCGGATCACCAGCACGTCGCCCGGCTGGAACTGGTGGGCCATGATGGCCTCGGTGGCCTCATCTTCGGAATCGAACACCCTGGCGGGGCCGCGGTGTTGCATCATGCTGGGCGCGACGGCCGCGGCCTTGACGACTGCGCCATCGGGCGCCAGGTTGCCGAACAGGACGGCCAGGCCGCCGGTGGCCGAGTAGGGCGCGTCACCGCTGCGGATGACCGAGCGATCGATGCGGGCGGGATCGGGCGCCCAACGGGAGCCGGCAGCCAGATTGTCGGCGACCGTACCGCCGCTGGCGGTCAGGCACTCGGTGTTGAGCAGGCCGAGATTGGCTAGTTCGAGCATGATGCTCTCAATGCCGCCGGCATAGTGCAGATCCTCGATGTGCTGATCGCTGGCGGGCGAGAGCTTGCAGAGATGGGGCGTCCGCTGGCTAAAGGCGTCGATCTCGCGCAGGTCAAAGGCATGTCCGGCCTCATGGGCGATGGCTGTGAGATGCAGCACCGAGTTGGTGGAGCCGCCCATGGCCATATCGACAGTGTAGGCGTTGGCAAAAGTCTCTCGTGTGAGGATGTCGTGCGGCCGGATGTCGCGCCGCAACAATTCCATCACTTGCATGCCGGCCTCTTTGCCCAGGGCGATCCTACGGGAAGAGACGGCGGGCGTGGTGCCATTTCCGGGCAATCCCAGGCCGAGGGGCTCGCAGAGGCAGCTCATCGTATTCGCGGTGAACATGCCCGAGCACGAGCCGCAGCCGGGGCAGCAGGCCATCTCGATGCGGCGAGCCTCGGCCTCGTCCATGGTGCCGGCCGAGACGCTGCCCACTGCCATAAAGGCGCTGTTCAGGTCGAGCACGTCCTTGCCCATGCGCCCTGCCAGCATGGGGCCGCCAGTGACCACTACCGCGGGAAGATCCAGCCGTGCGGCAGCCATGAGCATGCCGGGGATGATCTTGTCGCAAGAGGGAACCAGGACGATGGCATCAAAGGCGTGTGCGGCGACGACCGCCTCGACGGAATCGGCAATGAGCTCGCGAGAGGCCAGCGAGTACTTCATGCCGTCGTGCCCCATGGCGATGCCATCGCAGATGGCGATGGTATTGGCTTCAAAGGGCGTGCCGCCCGCCATGCGCACGCCCGCCTTGACGGCGTCCGCCAAGCTGCGAAGGTGCAGGTGCCCTGGGACGATCTCGCTGTAGGAGCTGATGACACCCACAAAGGGGCGCTCCATCTCTTCCTGGGTGCATCCTAGCGCCCAGAGCAGAGAGCGATGCGGGGTACGCTTGAGCCCGGTTTTGATCTGGTCGCTGTTCACCTGATGGTCTCCTCTCGCATGCGGTTGATGGCGCTCTGGAAAAAAGGAGCCACGGCCCGTGCGCCCGATGGTGCGCGAGCGGTGGCTTCATTGCTGCTCGGGGGGCGTTCCCCGTACCCCTTGTGGGGCTCCGTTGTCCGAGATACGAAAGGCCTCACCCTATTGGGTGAGGCCCTGGTTTCGCTGTGCGTTCTTTGCTCTGCCTAGTCCAGCCCTCGCCCAACCGGTGATAGCTCCCCAATAACGAGGAGCTCGACTAG
>CAZUZB010000061.1:0-3639 GCA_964624695.1 uncultured Anaerolineales bacterium
CGATCGTCCCCACGTTCACATGCGGCTTGGTGCGCTCGAATACCTGCTTGCCCATGACCGAGTACCTCCTTCGCGTTCCGTAATCGAGATGGGCCGCGCCCACCTATCCAGTTGAGCCCACGACGGGAATTGAACCCGTGACCACGTCCTTACCAAGAACGTGCTCTACCGTCTGAGCTACGTGGGCGCTTGCCGGCCATCTCCAGAGACCGAGCGAGTGGGCAGGGAAGGATTCGAACCTCCGAAGGCGTAGCCAACTGATTTACAGTCAGTCCCCTTTGGCCGCTTGGGTACCTGCCCATGTTTGTAACGCTACCGAAAACGCCCCGCCTGTACCTCGGACACACACAAAAGCCGACGGAGGGACTTGAACCCACAACCAGCGGTTTACAAAACCGCTGCTCTGCCGGTTGAGCTACGTCGGCACACAGGCGCAGAATATTATAGCTCGGCACAGAGAGTGGTCAAGTCAGCCGGATGGCAAGTATACCATAGACAGACCGGGCGTCAAATCTCGCGCAGCTCTGGCTGAGACGTTACTACAAGCGCCGTTGCCCTCTCGCTGCCGCATAGAGGGCCAGCGAGGCCGCCACCGATGCGTTCAACGAGCCAACATGGCCCGCCATGGGAATGCTCGTGAGCAGGTCGCACGTCTCCACCGTCAGCCGGCGCATCCCCGAGCCCTCGCTGCCCACCACCAGCACGGTGCCCATGTCGAACGCAATATCCCACAAGCCCTGCGCCCCGGGGTGCTGCTCCACGCCCACGACCCACAGCCCCTCTTCCTTGAGCCGATCGAGCTCCCGCACCAGGTTCACGCACTGCGCCACCAGCAGGTGCTCCGCCGCCCCCACCGAGACGCGGCTCACCGTCGGGGTAACGCTGGCCGCCCGATCGGTGGGCACGATCACCCCATGAACCCCCACCGCATCCGCCGTCCGCAGGATGGCGCCAAGATTGTGTGGATCTTGAATGCCATCGAGGGCCAATAGGAGCGGAAGCTCGTCCTTGGCGCGCGCCGCGCCCAGCATAGCCTCGGTCGTCGCCAGGGGATAGGGTCCCACCTGAGCAACCACGCCCTGATGCGGCACGCCCTCGGCCAACGCGGCGAGATCCCGGGCCGAGGCGGCGCCCACCGGCACCCCTCCCTGCGCACAGAGAGCGATGATGGCCTCGATCTCGGGGCGAGAGCTGCGATCGCACTGCAGATGCACCCGATGAACGCGCCGCCGTGCCGCCTGCAAGGCCGCCAGCACCGCATGCGGGCCCGCTAGAACCTCCAAACGACCTCCCGCACGGCCACAGCCTACTGGAGCACCCAGCGGGTGCCCTCGGCGCCATCGCGGAGAACCACGCCAAGCTCGGTCAGGCGGTCACGGATGCCATCAGCCAGCGCATACTGCTTGGCCTCGCGCAGGCTTGCTCGTGTCGCGATGAGCAGATCCAGCAAGTCGGAAGTCAAGCCCGCCGCGAGATCTTGCTCCAGGCTCTCGCTCAACAAGCCCAGAACGTCACCCGCCAGCCGCGTGTACAGCCCGTCGAGGGCCTCCAGCGAGGCAGCGCTGAGGACGCCGTCATCGGTCAACCGCGCGTTTACCTCGCGGGTCATATCAAAGAGCGCGGCGATGGCGGCCGGCGTGTTGAGATCATCATTCATGGCCGCCTCAAAACGCTGGCGGGTCTCTTCCAGCAGAGCGCCGATCTCGGGATCCAGCACCCCCTCGGGAGCGCTGGCGCGCCGCCGCCGCACCGCGCGGATGGCATTGTACAGCCGCTCGAGCCCGCGCTCGGCGGCGTCCACGGCCTCCTCGGTCAGGTCCAGCGGCCCCCGATAGTGGCTCGACAGCACAAACAGGCGAATGACCATCGGATCCCAGCGCTCAAAGGCCTGCTCCAGCGTGACAAAGTTGCCCAGAGACTTGTGCATCTCCTCGCCACGGATCATCAGCATGCCATTATGCAGCCAATAGCGAGCGAACGGCTCGCCCGTGGCGCCCTCGGCCTGGGCGATCTCGCACTCGTGGTGAGGGAACTTGTTTTCGACGCCGCCGCCATGGATGTCGAACGGCTGGCCCAGATACTTGGTCGCCATGGCGCTGCACTCGATGTGCCAGCCGGGGAACCCCTCGCCCCACGGGCTCGGCCACCGCATGATATGCTCCGGCTCGGCCCGCTTCCATAGCGCAAAATCGGCAGGATGCCGCTTCTCGTCGCGTATCGCCTCGCGCGTGCCGCTCTGCAGCTCCTCCACGCGCCGCCCCGAGAGCTTGCCATACTCGGGAAAAGACTCGACCGCGAAATACACCGAGCCGTCGGCCTCGTACGCGTGGCCCGAGTCGATCAGGCGCTGGATCAGCGTGATCATCTCGATGACGTGCCCGGTAGCGCGCGGCGCAATGTCGGGCCGCAGCACGTTGAGGCGGTCCATATCGCGATAGTACCTCTGGGTGTACCGCTCGGCCAGCTCCATCGGCTGAAGCTGCTCTCGAGCCGCCCCCTTGAGGATGCGGTCCTCGCCGCCATCCAGCAGGTGGCCCACATCCGTGATGTTCTGCACATAGAGCACACGATAGCCCAGGTACCGCAGGTACCGCACGATGGTGTCAAAGTTCACATAGGTCTTGCCATGCCCCAGATGGGCGTCGTTGTAGACGGTCGGCCCGCACACGTACATGTGCACGCGTCCCGGATGCACCGGTTCAAAGACCTGCTTTTCGCGGGCAAGCGAGTTATAGAGCAAAAGTGGGTTCGTCGTTGTCATCCTAGCCTCGATCCCTCGTTGGTATGCAATGCCTCGAGCGCGGCGCACAACCGATCCTGACAGCGCTCGCTCCCCAGCAGGCTCGCCACAATTCCCAGGCACGGACCGATCATGCTGCCTGCCAACGCCGCCCGGATGGGGAACATCACCTGGCGGCCACGCAGGCCCAGCTTGTCACGAAAATGATGGCGCAGCACCTGAAAGAACGCGGCAGCGCGCTCGGGCGTTTCCAGCCCATCTGGGTTGATCCGCGCGAGGCACTCTTGTAGTACGGCCGGCACATGGTCCCCTTGCAGGCTCGCCAGCGCCTCGGCCGTCATGGTATCCACTCTATCGGCGAATGCAAACGCCGCCAGCTCGGCCGCCTCGCCGAGACAAGCCGACTCTTGGCGAACGGCATCGGCGAGAATCGCCAGCCACCCCTCCGGTGTGTGGCTGGTGCCCTCCGCCCGGTGCCAGCGGCCATACGCCGCTATGAGACGCGGCCGCAGCAGTTCGGTCACGCTCGCGGGGTTGGCCTGCCGCATGGCATGCCGAGCAGCGGCGCGCAACGCCTTTAAGTCGAGATGCCAAGGGCTCTGCGACAGACGACCAGCCCGAAAGCGGGCCGTTAGCTCGCCGGCATCCGGCTCTGCCGGCGGGGTGGCCCAGCATGTCGAGGCGGCCAACAGGTCTCGCAGCCCGCCGGGCACAAAGCCCCGCTCCCGATACCACGCCAGATCCACCGGCACGTCATCGGCGAACTGCGCCGGTCCCACAGCCAGATAGCAGGTGGGGCGCCGTCCCATCCTCTGAGCGACGTGCTCACTGGCGGCAACGAGCGCATCGACTTGTTCGGCCACCACCGCATGGCTGATCCCCAGCCGCTGATCCTCCCA
>CAZUZB010000061.1:3739-13038 GCA_964624695.1 uncultured Anaerolineales bacterium
CAGCCTCAGGCCGGTGCCAGCGCCAGGTCGATAGCCTCGGCCAGCGTCCGCACGGCTTGCACCTGGAATCCATCCTCGGCCCCGAACTCCAGGCCGCGCCCCTTGGGGAGAACGGCCCGGCGGAACCCCAGCTTGGCCGCCTCGCGCAGCCGCTGCTCGGTTCGCCCGACGCTGCGCAGCTCGCCGGCCAGCCCCACCTCGCCAAAGACCACCAGATCCTGCCGCACCGGCCGGTTGAGATGGCTGGAGGCCACCGCCACCGCGATGCCCAGATCCACGGCCGGCTCGCGAATTCGCATCCCCCCCACCAGATTCACGAACAAGTCTTGGTCGCCCAACCGCAGCCCTACGCGCTTGTTGAGCACCGCCGCCAGCAAGAGCAGCCGGTTGATATCCACGCCGTTACACGTCCGCCGGGGGTGCTCCAGGTTTGCCCGGCTCACCAGCGCCTGGATCTCTACCAGCAGAGGCCGGGTGCCCTCCAGCGTAGCCACCACGGTGGAGCCAGAGCTGTTGGGGAGATGCTCCTCCAGGAACACCTGCGAAGGGTTGGGCACCTCCACCATGCCGGCCTCGCGCATCTCGAACACGCCGATCTCGTCGGTGGAGCCAAAGCGGTTCTTGACGCTGCGCAACAGCCGGTAGGCGTGGAACCGCTCTCCCTCCAGGTAGAGCACCGTATCCACCATGTGCTCCATGATCCGGGGGCCGGCGATGGTGCCACTCTTGGTGACGTGGCCTACAATAAAGACGGGGATGCCGCGGGCTTTGGCCAGGCGCAGCAACGCATTGGTGCATTCGCGCACCTGGGTCACCGAACCGGGCGACGATTCCAGCGCACCATATCGCACCGACTGGATCGAATCCACGATGGCCACGCAGGGGTTGGCGGCCTCGATCTCGGCCAGAATCGTCTCCAACTCGGTCTCCGCCAGCACCAGGAGATGATCCGAACTCAGGCTGAGACGATCGGCCCGCAAGCAGAGCTGTTGCGCCGATTCCTCGCCGCTCACATAGAGCGCTGGCGCGCCCTCACGGCCCATGGCCGAGGCCAGTTGCAGCAACAAGGTCGATTTGCCGATGCCAGGGTCGCCGCTGACCAGTACCACCGCCCCGGGCACGATGCCGCCTCCCAACACACGATCGAGCTCGGCCATAGGCACCCGCAACCGTCGTTGGGCATCACGGGGAATGCGCGAAAGCGGCACAGCTTGGGGCGTCCCGATCAGCCGAGGCTCATGGGCCGAACCGACCCGCTCATCGGTGATCAGGGTTTCGACCAGCGAGTTCCATTCGCCACAAGACGGGCAACGTCCCGCCCATCGCGGGCGGGCCTCACCACACGCCTGGCAGACATAGCGCGTGCGCGTCTTGGCCATGGCTAGCCACGTTCAGAAGAGAGCATCGCCTCGCGCTCCTCGCGCGGCTGCCGGCGGAGAACGATCTGATCCTCGTCAGCATCCACAATGACCGTATCGCCCGGCCCAAAGGCCCCTTCCAGCATACGATCGGCCAAGGTATCCTCGATGCCACGCTGAATAGCTCGCCGCAACGGGCGTGCGCCGTACTGGGGATCGTAGCCCTCCTTGACCAACTGCTCTCGCGCAGCCTCGGTGAGCACTATCTCGAGCTCCTGATCAGCCAGACGTTCTGATAGACGCTGGATCTGGAGATCGACGATGGCATCGATATCCTCGCGGGACAGCCGGTGAAAGACCACGATCTCGTCGACCCGGTTCAGAAACTCGGGCCGGAACTCGCGCTTGAGTTGCTTGGTGAGCCGGCCCTTCATCTCACGATAGGACGCCGCCTCCGGGCCATCACCCTCCCGGGTAGAGAATCCCAAGGCACTATCTTGGCTGATCTCTGACGTCCCCACGTTGGATGTCATGATCACCACCGCGTTGCGGAAATCGACCCGGCGTCCCTTGGCGTCGGTGAGATGCCCATCTTCCATGATCTGCAGCAGGATGTTCAGCGCCTCGGGATGCGCTTTCTCCACCTCGTCAAAGCAGACCACTGCATAGGGGCGGCGCCGAATGGTCTCGGTGAGCTGGCCCGCCTCCTCATAGCCCACATACCCCGGCGGCGCGCCCACCAAACGAGAGACCGTGTGCCTCTCCATGAATTCGGACATATCGAACTGCAGCAAGGCCTCTTCCGTGCCAAAGAGGAACTCGGCCAGGGCCTTGCAGAGCTCTGTCTTGCCGACGCCCGTCGGCCCCAGGAACAAGAGCGACCCGATGGGGCGCAGAGGATCCTTGAGCCCGGCGCGCGACCGGCGTACCGCCTTGGCCAGCGCCCGGATCGCCTCGTGCTGACCCACCACACGCCTGTGAAGAGCATCCTCCATCGTCAGCAGACGCTGCGATTCCTCCACGGCCAGATTGGCCACCGGAACCCCCGTCCACATGGCCACAATCTCGGCAATATCCTCGCGTCCCACGCGCAGCTCGCTCACAGGCGCCTCGTCGAGATCCAAGCCCAGTTGGTCGCCGCCGAAAGCCGAGGATCCGGCCGTAAAGGCGCTCAGATCATCGTCGCCGTCTCTATCGCAATCCTCCTGCTCCGCCACGGTGCGGGCGCGCGCCCACACCGCCCCCGATTTAAAGACCCGCACCCGCGACGCGGCCTCGTCCACCAGATCGATCGCCTTGTCGGGCAGGAACCGGTCGCTCACGTAGCGGGCCGAGAGGCGCACCGCTTCCTGCAACGCCTCGTCGGTGATCCGCAGCCCATGGTGCTCCTCGTAGCGATGGCGGATGCCTCGCAGGATGTCGAGCGTTTCCTCTTGCGTGGGCTCATCGACGTACACGGGCTGGAATCTGCGCTCCAACGCTGGATCGCTCTCGATATGCTTGCGATACTCTTCCAACGTGGTAGCGCCAATGCATTGCAGCTCGCCGCGCGCCAGGGCCGGCTTGAGGATGTTGGCGGCGTCCACCGAGCTCCCCGCCGCGCCAGCGCCCACCAGCATGTGCAGCTCGTCGATAAAGATGATCGTGTCGCTCGACCGGATCTCGTCGATGACCTTTTTGAGGCGCTCCTCGAACTGCCCGCGATACATGGTGCCTGCTACCAGCGAACCCACGTCCAGCCGCACCAGCCGCTTGTCCTGCAGGTCACTCGGCACCTGCCCAGCCACGATCCGCTGAGCCAGCCCCTCCACGATGGCGGTCTTGCCCACGCCGGCCTCGCCGATCAACGACGGGTTGTTCTTGGTCCGGCGTGCCAGAATCTGGAGCACTCGCTCGATCTCCACACGGCGGCCAATCACCGGATCCAGGTCTCCGGCGCGAGCCGCCTCGGTAAGGTCCAGCCCCAACTGCTCCAGCAGCGTGTCGCCTTTGGTCTCGCGCTTGGTGCTGGGCTCTGGAACCGCCGGGCGACGTTGCAGCGCATTCAAGACTCTCCGCCGAACGACCTCGGGCTTGACTTCCATGCTCTCGAGAATGCCCACGGCCATACAGTTGGGCTCGCTGACCAGGGCCAGCAGCAGATGCTCTGTGCCCACGTGTTTGTCGCCCAGGTTGTTCGCCTCGCCAAAAGCCTTGGAGACGACCAGCCGCGTCTGCTCCGCCAGCGTGAACCCTTGTGTCGGCCGCTCTGGTTGGCCGACGAAGCGTACCACAGCGCGGCGGGCGCGCGCCGCATCCACCCCCAGGTCGTTGAGGACCTCGTAGGCGATCCCGCCCTCCGCGTGCATCAGCCCCAGAAGCAGGTGTTCTGTTCCGATGACCGAATGGTTGAGTCGGCGCGCCTCTGTCTGAGCTTGACTCAGCGCGTGCCTCGCTCTGCTTGTCAGACGGTCGCTGGTGCTAGCCATGGTCTATCTCTCAATCAGTGATTCCGCTCGCGTATAGCATCATCCCATCTCCTCTAGAGACAAGACGGGGCCAGTGCCTTGACTACACCGGCCCCTCATGCCCCCCTAGCGGGTCTAGGATGATGGCTGCGCCCTAGCGCCGCAACGTTGGCGGCCCCAGGCGCAGTCTGTCTTGTTTGATGATGGGACCGGCATGACCGGTATCTTCCGGCGTGGCGTGCGGCCCCAGGATGACCCTAGCCCTCATCCTCCTCTGCTGAACCCGTGTCGTCCAGCAGGTCGTCCGCCGCCCAGTCAGCCTCGTCCACGCCGGGCTCTTCGTTGATTCGCTTGAGGCTCAGGCCGATCCGCTGACGGTCAGGCTCGATCCGGATGATCCGCAGCTCGATCTGCTCGCCCTCGGCCAACACCTCGCTGGGATGCTCGATGTGCTGGTCCGAAAGCTCCGAGATGTGAACCAGCCCCTCGATGTACTCGTCCAGCCGAGCAAACGCCCCAAAGTCCGTCAGCTTGGTAATGGTCGCCGTCACAAGCTGGCCCACGCTGTACTTTTCGGCCACCTCGGCCCAAGGCTCCTGCTGGAGGCGCTTCATACTCAGCGCGATCCTGCGCCGGTCCGGATCCACACCCAAGATGTAGACCTCGACCTCCTGGCCAACCTTGAGGATCTGCCGTGGATGGTTGACGCGCTTCCAAGAGAGCTCGGATAGGTGCACCAATCCGTCAGCGCCGCCCAGATCGACAAACGCACCAAAATCGCACAGGCTGCTGACGATGCCCTTGCGGACCTCGCCGGGCTCTAGCGCATCCAGCAGCTTGTCCTTTTGCTCCTTGCGCCACATGCGCACGGCCGCTCGCTCGGAGAGGATCAGCCGGTTGCGACGACGATCGATCTCGATCACCTTGAGCCGCAGCTTGGTGCCGACGACGCTGTTCAGGGCCTCTTCGCGCTCTTCGTCGGTGCCATCGCGCGACACGCGCACGCTTACCACTTGGGAGGCCGGCAGGAATCCACGCACCTGGCCGACGTTGACGATCAGGCCACCCCGGTTAAAGCCTACCACAGCCTCTTCCAGGATATCGTCGGTGTCATAGAGGCGCTGCGCCTCGACCCAGTCCTCTTCCATCTGCGCTCGCCGCAGCGAAAGGATCAGGTTGCCCTCGCGATCCTCGGGACGAACCACATAAGCCAGGACCTTTTCGCCCACCTTGAGCGACTTGCGCGTCTCCGAGTCCAGACGCTCCAGATCACGTGAGGTGACGATGCCCTCGCGCTTGTAGCCGATGTCGATAAAGACCTCGCTCGGGCGTACCCCGACAATGACGCCCTCGACGACATCGCCACGCTTGGGGAGCCCTAGTGTAAGCTCCTCTTCCATGAGCAACGCCATCGGGTGGACCGCGGCCCCGTCGTTGCCCCCTCCCATACCCGCATCAGCAAACTGTTGACCCTGCATGCACACACCTTCTCCTTTGTGAGATGGCCTCCATTATATGAAGACTATCTCAGCAAGCAAAGGCCGGCCTTGGACGTGCGCTAGGCGCCGCCCAGCCATAGCGTGACCAGCCCGCCAACGCGTAGTGTGCGCTCGCTGTATTGAATCACGCGTAATTCCAGCTTGATGTGAACGTCGTCCCGCAGGTGCCCTTCCCAGAGGATGGAATCGCCCGCGTGACGATAGGGGTAGTCGTTCTCAGGGAGCCCGCCCAGCTCGGCGCCCTGCTCGTGCTGCCCCACAAAACTGAGCAACGTTCCCGGAATCAGCGCCCCTTTGGCCAGCGAATAGGCCACCGCTCCCGAGTACTTTATCGGGGATTCTGTCGCCGGCGGCAAGGCCTGGGGGTTAGCGCCATTCACCGTCACATGGGCGGTGCCGGCCAGATGCACCGACTGCTCATTGTACCAGGCCACGCGGAGATCCAGCTTGACCTTGGCCCCAGCAACCGGCTCCCCCTCCCAGGTGAGCGAGTCGCCCTGGCGCTTGAGCGCACGCTGCCCCCCCACCAAGAACACAGCACCATCTTCGCTATGCTCACTGTAGACCAGATCGGTGCCAGGTAGCGCTTCGCCCAGCCCTACGGTAAGCACCGTGGGGAGCTTGTACGTCAACTTGGACGACTGTTGCCCCGGCTGGATCGTGCACCCCAGCGTTCCGCCAAGCAACACGGCCAGGACCACAACCAGCGTGAGCGATCTCTGCAGGAGCCTGGGCATTGCTCGCACCTCACGTCGTAAAGGTTATCTCTACCCCAATTCTATGTTGCCGCGAGACGGGTGTCAACGCATGACCAAGGGGCGCATGCCGATGGCATGCGCCCCTCTCCACACGCCCTGGTTGCAGCGCAGCCTAGCGCGCGACGATGTTGACCACGCGCCCGGGCACATAGATCACCTTGCGCACCGTCAACCCCTCCAGATGTTTGCTGACATTGGGATGGGCCAGCGCCTGCTCCGATGCAGCCTCATCAGAGATGCCGGCCGGCAGGTCCAACCGGCCACGCACCTTGCCATTGATCTGCACCGCCAGGCTGATCACCTCCTCGGCGGCCAAGGAGGCATCGCCCACCGGCCAGGCTTGCTCATGCACAGAATAGTCGCCCCCCAGCCGCTCCCACAGCTCCTCGGCGACATGGGGCACGAACGGCGCCAGCAGCAGCACCAGGCTTCGGATCGCCTCCTCCCAGGCTTCGCTGCCCCACAGGTCGGTGGCAGAGGCCTTGACGAGGATGTTGTTGAACGCCATCAGCGCCGCCAGCGCCGTGTTGAACTTGAACGCCCGGATGTCCTCGGTCACCCGGATGATGGTCTGATGCGTCTCGCGCCGCAGATCGATCGCCGCCTGCTCCGAGGGGGACGCGCCACTGGCTTCCCTCTCCTCCAGGCAGACCCGCCATACGCGCCTGAGGAACCGGTTCACCCCCTCGATCCCCGTCGAGCTCCAGCTTCCACCCAGCTCCCACGGGCCCAGGAACATCAAAAAAGCCCGCACAGAGTCGGCGCCGAGGGTTCCCACATAATCGTCGGGGTTGACCACGTTACCCCGCGACTTGGACATCTTTTCGTTGTCCTCGCCCAGGATGATCCCCTGGGTGAACAGGCGCAGCATCGGCTCGTCGAAATCGACCAGCCCCAGGTCACGCATCACCTTGGTAAAGAAACGCGTGTACATCAGGTGCATGGTGGCATGCTCGATGCCGCCCGTATATTGGTCGACGGGCAGCCAATAGGCGCCCTTGTCCGGGTCAAACGGCACATCGCCCTCATAGTAGGGGCTCACGTAAGCATAGTGATACCACGACGAGCACAGGAACGTATCCATGGTGTCGGTCTCGCGCTGCGCCGGGCCGCCGCACTTGGGGCAACGGGTGTTCAGGAAGCCTTGATGGTACTTGAGCGGCGACTCGCCCGTAGGCATGAACTCGGCATCATCGGGCAACAACACCGGCAAGTCCTCGATCGGCACGGGAACCGCTCCACACGCGTCGCAGTAAATCACGGGGATCGGCGCGCCCCAGTAGCGTTGTCGGCTGATCAGCCAGTCACGCAGGCGATAATTCACCTCGCCATGGCCAATACCGCGCTCCTCCAGCCAGGCGATGACGTCAGACTTGGCCCTATCGCCAGGCGTCCCCGTAAAGGGGCCAGAGTTGATCATGGTCCCATAATTGACATGGAAAAGCACATCCCGGTAGAACGGCAGGCTGTGGAGCATCTCCATCAAGGTGCGGAAGCGACGAACCGGCGGATAAAGAGCCTGGCACCGCTCCAGGATCTCTCGTTCCGCAGCCTTGGAGTCGAACGCTCGCACGCCATCATCAAAGATGAACAGCCAGCGAGCTCCCACCACTTCGTTCCAATTGCCGGGCAGGATCGCGGCGCGCATCAGGGCCACGTAACGGTCGATCTGCTCCGGGCCTTCCATGGTCACGTACAGCCCATCACCCAGGTCGCCCACGGGCGTCCGGTCGTAAGCGATCCCGGCCTGGCGCAGCCCGTCCGCCAGGGCTCCCATATCTCGCACCGATCCGGGGAACACCAGGCTCTTGGCCACGCCATCAGGCCGATCGATCACCGGCAGCACGGGCAAGCCATACGTGAGCGCAAAGGCCAGGTCACGTTCGTCGTGGGCCGGCACAGCCATGATGGCGCCCGTACCATACGTCATCATCACATAGTCAGCGATCCAGATCGGGATCCGCTCCTCGTTCACCGGGTTCACGGCATAGGCGCCGATGAACACGCCGGTCTTTTCCTTGTCGGCGGCCAAGCGCTCGATCTCGGTCTGGCGAGTCGCCTGCAGGCGATAGTCGCTGACCGCTTGCTTTTGCTCATCGGTGGTCAGCTTGTCCACCAGGGGATGCTCCGGCGCCAACACCATAAAGGTGGCCCCCCAGAGCGTATCCGGCCGCGTGGTGAACACCTCGATGGAATCGCCCTGCTCCGAACGGAACGTCACCGCCGCGCCCTCGCTGCGGCCGATCCAGTTGCGCTGCATGGTCTTGACCCGCTCGGGCCATTCGATCTTTTCCAGGCCCTCCAGCAGCTCCTCGGCATAGTCGGTGATGCGAAAGAACCACTGCTCCAGGTCCTTTTTGATCACCGGCGTGCCACACCGCTCGCAGTGGCGGTCATCTCCCCACACCTGCTCGCGAGCCAACGTCGTATTGCAGGCCGGGCAGAAATCCACCGGCGAGCGCTTGCGGTACGCCAGACCCTTTTCCCAGAACTTTAAGAAGAACCACTGGGTCCACTTGTAGTACGCCGGCAGACAGGTGACCGCCTCCCGATCCCACGCCCACATGGCGCCCATGGTGCGCAGTTGCCGCCGCATGTTCTCGACGTTCTTGAGCGTCCACTCTTTGGGGTGGATTCCCTGCTTGATGGCCGCGTTCTCGGCCGGCAGCCCGAAAGCATCAAAGCCCGGCGGAAAGAACACATTGTGCCCCTGCATGCGCATAAACCGGGCGCGCGCATCGGAGGGCACCATCGCATACCAGTGGCCGATGTGGAGATCCCCCGATGTGTACGGAAGCATCGTCAGAGCGTAATACTTGGTCCGTGTGGGGTCCTCATGCGTATCATAGAGACCGGATGCGACCCAGCGTTCCTGCCACTTTTGCTCGATCCTGATGGGATTGTACTTGGGCGCCCGCTTGGTAACCTTCATGCCGCTCCTTCTGTCGTCATCCCCGGGTTGGGGCGAGCTGTTGCTGGCGGTTCCACGGATTCGTTGAGGCTCCTCGGCATGTGCCGGACATAAGAAAGGCCTCGCCCGGCTGGGAGAGGCTTGAGGAGCGAACTTGACGCGCTATCCTATGACTCTACCCCAGGGCCGATCCGCTCCTCGTCGCCGAGGAGCCCAGGTAGGGCGAGCCCGCACACGTTCCTGTTCGCCATGTCCATCATATCACTCCATGAACGTGCCGCGAGCATAGCACACCGCCCATGGCGCGTCAAGAGCCATCCCCAAAA
>CAZUZB010000062.1:0-10119 GCA_964624695.1 uncultured Anaerolineales bacterium
GAGCACGAGACGCGCAGCCGTTTCGAGCAGCTCGCTCAGCAGAGCCTCGAGTGGCTGGCCTGGGAGGTGGCCGTGGCCAAGCCTCGACTGATCCTGACCCTGGGGGCGGATCTGGCTGGCATCCTCCAGGGTATCTCCGGTCCGGCGGCACGAGAGGCGCTGCTAGATGGCAGCCTGCGGAGGCTGCGGGTGGCCGGTCAAGAGTATCCCGTGATCCACCTGGCCGAGCCCGGCAGTGTGATCCGGTACGGCGCCACCGATTCCCCTTGGCCCAAGATCCATGTGGAGCGCCACCTGCCGGTAGTGCGGCAGGCACTGGCCCGCTATCTCGGCCACGAGCGAGGATGATACGGCGAATCGCGGGAGCGGTTCCAGATGATGGTGTGGAATAGCGACTGCATTTGATGCAGTTGGCAGGTTATGCAGCTATCGGAGGCATCCCAGCACTCCTCGCCCGCTGGGCGTACCATGCCCAAGCCCCATCGCCCTCACCGGCCTTTGGCCATGTCCGCCGCGTCTTTGCCCTATCAACCCTTTGGCAGCCGCGTGTCAAGGGAGTAGACCTCCTGACTGCGCCTGAGGCCCCCGGCAGTTCTCTGTTGCGCGGACGTCGCTTGCGGCATACCATGGAAGGTGTGGATGGCAGACGGCTGCACGGTGCGGGCACCGTGGGGGGCGCTTTCTGGAGAGGGGATCCCTATGGACATGGGTACCAGGGTGCCGACGGCACCGTCGCTCTCGCAGAGCATAGCGGCCGATGTTGCCGAGCTCCAGTCGAGTTTTGTCACACGCGTCGCCATTGCCGCTGCGGCCATCGGGTTCGCTTCCGCCATGCTCTCGCGTCCCGCCGGCTCGATGGGCAAGAACACTGCCTTCTGGCTGGACATGGGGGTGTTGGCTGTGGGCATCGTGGCGGTGGTGGCGGCTCAGCGCCAACGTGGTTTGGCAGCAGTGCTGCTGGTGTTGGGCCCCACGGCCCTCTGGGGCGCCTCGTTGCGGCTGATCGGAAATCCGTGGCTGGCCTTTTTCGGGGCCGCTCTGGTGCTGGCCAACTATGTGGTGGGGCATGCATCGGGCATCAGTACGCTGGTCTTGGTGCTGGGGACGCTGCTCACGGTGGCGCCGAGCCAGGTGCGGTGGCCGGCCATCGGGCTGGCGGGGCTCACGGCCGCCCTGGCCTGGCTCTCGCTGCATGGGTTCGCGGTGGCGCTGACCTGGTCGCAGCACAGCCAGCAGCGCACGGCCGAGCTGTTGGCTGACCTGCGTGCGCAGCGAGGCGAGCTCAACCGCACGCTCAAGGCTCTTGGCGATACCTCGGAGCATCTGGCTCGCGTGAACCAGGAGCTAGCACTCGCACGGCAGGAGGCCGAGGAGGCGCGGATGCTGAAAGAGCATTTCGTCGCCAACGTGAGCCACGAGCTGCGCACCCCTCTCAACCTGATCGCCGGCTTTGCCGAGATCATGTACCTCGACCCCGACGCATACGAGGGGGTGAACTGGACGCCCGAACTGGTGGGAGACGTCGGCGAGCTGTATCGCGCTGCCAGGCACCTGCAGAGCATGGTGAACGACGTTCTCGACCTCTCGCGGCTGGACGTGGCTCGCCTGCCCATGGTGCGCGAGATGCTATCCATCGAGTCCGTCGCGCGCGACGCGGCGGAGACGGTGGCTCCACTGGTGCGGCAGCGGGGGCTGCAACTGGTTCTGGATCTCGATGGGAATACCCCGCAGGTGTTCGCTGACCGCACGCGCATCCGGCAGGTGTTGATCAACCTGCTGAACAACGCCGTCCGCTTTACCGAACAGGGCGAGATCGGCATTTCGGCAACCGCGGATGCCGTGTCGGTCACCGTGAGCGTGCGCGACACGGGCGTGGGCATTTCGGGGGACCAGATCGGTAGGCTGTTTGAGCGCTTTCAGCAGGCGGACGCGGGACTCCGAACGGGGAGCGGCGCGGGTCTGGGCCTGGCGCTTAGCCGGCAGTTCATCGAGCTGCATGGGGGCAAGATCTGGGCCGAGAGCAAGCCCGGGCATGGCAGCATCTTTCGCTTTTCGCTGCCACTGCCTGGGGCCCAACCTCTCTCGATCGTGTTGCAGCAGACGGCGATATCGCCGGCGGCCACCGATGCCCGCCCCATTCTGCTGATCGAGCAAGACCCGGGCATGGCCGAGCTCCTGGCTCGCCATATCCAGGATCGGCGGATCGTTCGAGCGGCCGCCGTCGACAATCTTGCTGAGCAGATTGGGCGCTGGCGTCCACAATGCGTGGCCGTCAATCTGGCGCCGGATGCGCCCTCCACGGCATGGCTCGACCATCTGGACGAGATCTGTGACCAGCACAGCGTGCCGATTGTCCGGTTCTCGATCCCGAGCCAGAGTTGGCTGATGCTCGGCAAGGTGTTCGATGGCAGCCTGGGGAAGCCGATCACCCGCGAGCTGCTGGCCGAGACGATCGGGCAGGGCGATTTCAAGAGCGTGCTTATCGCCGACGATGACCCTGGCTTTGTGAGCCTGGTCTCGCGCCTGTTGCGGATCCTGCGGTATCCGGGCAGGGTGTTCACAGCCTACAGCGGGCTGGAGACCGTGCGGATCGCGCGCGAGGAACAGGTGGACCTGGTGTTGCTGGATCTGATCCTCCCCGATATCAGTGGGTTTGAGGTCGCGACCCGGCTGGCAGAGCTGCCGAATGGGCACGCACCGAGGGTGGTGGCGGTTACGGCGACAGCGTTCGCTGAGGAGAGCATGCGCCACCACGGGAGCCATTTTACGGTGAGTCGGTCGGGTGGCATCTCGGCCGGCTCGGTCATCGAACTGATCAGTGCGGCTGTGGAGGCGGTATCGCCCGCCTATCGCACGGATGTGACCGTATCCAGGGCCTGAAGCAGGCTGGCTCGCGTGACCGGCTTGTGGAGAAAGGCGCGGGCGCCCAGCGCACTGGCCAGGCGAGGGTCGTTGATGATGGAGCAGACGATAACGGGCACGTCGTGCCCCATGGCCTGGCAGGCATCCCGCAGCACGCCCAACACTTCCCACCCATCCTGGGTGGGAAGCATCACATCGAGGACGATCACGTCCGGCCGGATCTCTTCTAGCAGTTGCAGGGCTTCCTGACCGTCATGTGCTCCCCACACGGCATAGGGCTGGCTGTGGAGATAGCGTCGGATCAGCGAGATCACACCCTCGTTGTCGTCGACGACCAGGACCCGCCGACGGCTGGAACGGGGGATCTGGATGGTCACTCTGCAGCGCTCGTCGCTCCTGTCCTCATGCCACGCTAGCCCCAACGTTTCGGTGATCCGCCTGGCCATGGCATAGGGCGCATCGGGGCTGTCGCTCTCTGGCGCGGCGGCGGGCCCATCCACCGCAATGGCGACCTGATCCCCGCAATCGCTCAGGCGCACCGTGACGGGGCCCCTATCCGAGGCTGCAACCAGCCAGCTCAGCAAGTTGACGATAGCTTGTCGCAAGAGCACGCGCTTGGTGGCCACACGCAGCTCGTCCGCTGGCGCCCGCAGAAGCAGCTCGACGCCGGCCTGCTCGGCCAATGGCTCGAGATCTTGCAGGATCTCGGCGAGCAACTGGCGGACTTTGACATCCTGGGGGTGCTCGCTGGCGAGGCGGCGCAGCTCCTCGCGGACGCGATTCGAAGGCAAGAGGGTAACCCCCGAGCTACCGGCATCGGGGTCGTTGGGCGGGTCGAGCAGGTCCATGACGATGCCAGCCAGCGCCTCGGTGGCGCGCGACAGGGCATAGTAACCCGAGCGGACGCTCATGCCCAGCTCTTGCGCAATGGCCGTCATGGTCCGTCGGAGAATGGCATAGCGGTAAAGTACCTGATAGGTGGTGGCATCGACGAGCGAGTCCTCGCCCATGGCGGATGGCTCTAGCGAGGCGATGCCGACCCGCAGGGTCCGTCGCACCAACTGGCCGCCTGAGAGATCCGATGTCCCTGCGGTGCGGACCAACTCGCGGGCGAGGGGCAAGGTCTCGAGGTAGATGGGGTCATCCAGGTGACGCAAGGCCTTACGCAACTGCTCCGCAAGTTCCTGGGCCCTGGCACTCATCCGCTTCTCCCATTGCACAAAATTGCACGACTCTGCACGCACTGTGCATCCACCCATGGCATAATGGGGGCACAGCCCAAGTATGCTTCACGCGGGGGGGCTGTCAAGCTTGGGTAGGGTTCGCGCGCGACGTTCCACCAGCAGAAGGGGGAGTAGATGGCCGTATCGGCAACTGCCAAAAGAGGTGCCAAACGCGCCCGAGGGGGTGCGCTGGGGCGGATGGGCCAGGCCAAGCTGCTCTATCTGCTGCTCTTTCCCAGCATGCTCTTTGTGCTGGCCTTTTCCTACATCCCGGCCATATCAGCGATCTATCACTCTTTTACCATCTGGAGTGGCGCTCAGGCACGCTGGTACGGCTTGGGGAACTTTCGTCAGATGCTGCGCGACCCCTACCTGAATCAGTCGTGGGTCAACATGATCAAGCTGACCCTGGCCAACATTGTCAAGATGGTGGTTCCCCTGATCAACGCGGTGTTCATCTACCGGTTGACCAACGATCGCTGGCAATACCGATACCGGGTGCTGTTCATCCTGCCGGCCATCATCCCGGGGGTGGTGGGTGCTTTGCTGTGGGTGAATTTCTTGGGGCTAAACGGACTGATCAACGAGGTCCTCCGAGGGTTGGGCCTGGGCAGCGTGGCACGGCCGTGGCTAGGCAACTTTGACTATGCCCTCTATGCGCTCATGTTCATGGGCTTTCCCTGGTCTGGAGGCACCACGATCCTCTTTTACCTGGCTGGCCTGATGAATATCCCCAATGAGCTCATCGACGCAGCCCGGATCGACGGGGTCAATGGCTGGCAGCGCTTCTGGCACCTGGAGCTTCCCCTGGTCATGGGTCAGGTCAAGCTGTTCCTGGTGCTGACCGTGATCGGGAACATCCAAGGCTTTGAGGGTGTGCTGATCATGACCCGTGGCGGCCCTGGCATGGCCACCATGGTTCCCGGCCTGCACATGTACAACGCGGCCACCCAGCGTCAGCAGATGGGCTATGCCTGCGCCATCGGCACCTTTTTGTTCGTGCTCATCTTTGGGCTGACGTATCTGAACCTCAAGTACGTGCGGTCCACCGTCGAGTTCACATCATAGGGAGAGTGAGATGACGGCACGCAGGTTCTCCTGGAGCCAGTTTGGACTGCACATCTGGCTGCTGGTGATGGTGTTCGGGGCCCTGTACCCCATGTACTTTATGTTCAACATGTCGCTCAAGAGCACGATCCAGATGGAATATGGCATCTTTCGGATCACGCTGCCCTTTGAGTGGAACAACTATACCTCGGCTTTTGGACAGGTGTGGAGATACATGCTGAACACGATCGCGATCGTGTTTCTGAGCGGCGTGCCCATGTTGGTGTTTGCTTCGGTGACGGCTTATGTGTTGGCTCGCTACAAGTTCCCGGGGTCTGAGATCATCTTTATGTCCTTTCTCGGGTTGATGATGATCCCAGGCATCCTCACCCTGATCCCGCGGTTCATGTGGGTGGTTCAACTGGGGATGAGCAACACCTGGTGGGCTGTGATTCTGCCGTATATCGCGGGCGGCCAGTCCTTTAACATGTTCATGCTCAAGACCTTTTTTGAGGGGTTGCCCGAGGAGCTGTTCGAGGCGGCCCGGCTGGATGGTGCCAACCATATCGGTATCTGGCGCCTGATCATCCTGCCTTTATCGGTCCCCATCCTGGCCACGCTGGCGATCATGCACACGTTGGGGGTCTGGAACGACTTTATCTGGCCGCTGATGGTGCTGATCAGCAACGATATCCGGACGATCTCGCAGGCCATCGTATTTCTAAACACCACGGGTCAGTTCCCTACGCCAGGCCGCGCCATGGCAGGGAACGTCATGGCCTCGGTCCCATTGCTGATCATGTTCATCTTTGGGATGCGCTCGTTCATCTCGGGCATCACCTCTGGCGCGGTCAAGCTATGACGAGAGAGGAGGGACTATTGATCTGATTCGTGGCCGTCCGGTGTGCGGTACACACGTCGAGTCACTGAGGAGGATGACATGTTCGATTTCACGTTGAGCCGAAGAGATCTGCTACGCGCGATGGCGGTGGGCGGGGCGGCGGTGGCCGTGGCCGCCTGCCAGCCCACAGCGCAGCCCACGGCGGCGCCGAGCCAGCCCGGTGCGACAACCGCGCCCTCTGAGCCGGAAGAGGTCAAGCTCGAGGGCAAGATCAGCTGGATGACCCAGGGCAACTTTGAGGACCCAGAGAGCACCAGCTATGTGCACAAGAGTGCGCTGGCGCTCCTGGCCGAGTACAAAAAGGTGCAGCCGGGAGTCCAGGTGGAGCTAGTCTCGGCCCCGGCCGAGGATACCTGGAACTGGATCCGGGTGCAGGCCGTCGCAGGCACGTTACCCGATGTGGTCTATGCCTGGAACCAGGAGATGTACTGGGATACGGCCCTGTTCATGGATCTGCAGGACCTTTTGGAGCTGCCCAACCCGTACTCTCCTAGCAAAAAGGCCTGGAAAGACGACATGACGGTGGGCGGCGACTATGTGGGGGGCCAGATCCGCGGGCCAGGTGGGGCCATCTTTGTGGTGGGCATGCCGCTCTTGGGCGCGTTCAACCAGATCGTGGTCTACTATAACCTGGACATGATGCTGGACGCGGGCGTCGACACGGTCGACATGGGCGATGGGGTGGTCCGCGTGGAGCCGGCGAGCTATGCCGAGTGGCTGGATCAGATGGACAAGCTGCTCACCGCCGGGTATGTGCCCTTTGACTTTGGCGGCTGGGGCAACCGTACCCATCCCGTTCGCCTGTACACGCAGAACCTGGCCGAGGATTACCTGTACGGTACGCTGGACCACGCCATCGACGACATGGATATCGGGCAGCCGGACGGCAACGTCTCCATGAAAGAGGCCGCCTGGGCCACCCGCAAGGGGCTGTTCAGCCCTGCCAGCCACGACGCCATCCGCGAGTGCTTGAGGCTGATCAAAGAGCAGGTCAAGTATTGGCCCGAGGACTTTCTCAGCCCGCGCGACGCGGCGGCTGGAAACCCCTGGATCCTCAAGAACCTGGCTTCCGAGTGGAACCACGGCCCGTGGCGCGTCTTGACGCTGCGGGCGGATCCCGAGATGGACTTTGAGTTTGGCACCTTCTCGCTGCCGCCGATCACCGCGGAGAGCAGCCCCCTGGGCACGGGCACACAGGTGCGGGCCCTGGGCGGCAGCTCGGGAGCGTTCTTGCGGCTGGACCTGCCCTGGATGATCCCGGCCAGCACGGGAAAGAAGGAGAAGCAATTGGAGCTGGTGCTCGATTTCCTGCACTTTATGACCAGCGCCGAGAGCGTTGCGTACTGGAATGAGAACAGCGAGCCCAAGGGATGGGACCCGACGGTCACGAGCTTTGAGGAAGCGATTCCCGATCCCGTGTTCCGTCGGCAGCTCTGGGGCCACTATGTTCCCAACCCGCACGGCAAAGATGGCAAGGACTTTATCTGGACTCAGTTCACGGACATCGGGTTCCAGGTATGTGAGCTCTACTATGCCGATCAGATCGATCTCGACGAGTGCATCCGGCAGCTCGAGGACATCTGGCAGACTAACGTTGAGGCTCAGATCCTGGATAATCCCGGTTGGAACGCGGACGAGTGGTAGACGAGTCTCGCTAGAGCACGTGGAGCGCCTGAGCGCTCTGACGGGAGATGGACGGCCTTTGCCTCCGCGTGGGATGCCGCGCGGGCGGCAAGGGCCGTCTTATGGAGGGACCAGATGTTAACAGACCTCACGGGCAAACGCGTCTTGACGTTCAACTCGGTGGTGCGCGTGAACCAGATCGAGGTCACGCGCGAACGCGACGAGGGCCAGGACGAGGCCGAGATCCATACGCCAGAGGCCGTCCGCGCGCTGCGCGATGCCTTTCGGGCTGGGTGGCCCGGTGCCACCATGACATGGGCCGTAAGCTGGCGCGCTCTCCACGACGAACGCCCCCAGTATCGGGCCATTCGTGACCTTTTGCGCACCTACCACGAGCAAGAGGGCGATGACGTCACGTTCATCCCGGGCGGTTACTTTGCGCCCATGTACAATCAGCGCGATCAGATCAACCGCGACCTACACGACGGACTGGCGCGCGTCGGAGAGGTCGTTGGCCACGGCTACCGACCTCGCAGCGTGGTGGCTGGGTTCTTGCCCGCGGCGAGCCTGGCCTACCTGGCCGAGCAGGAGGGCATCCACGTCTGCCAAGGTAGCGTGTGGAGCCAGTATGCCATCGACAACGGCGACGGCGATGGGTCCATCTGCTACCCGTACTATCCCTCGCGGGAGCATTTCTGCAAGCCGGCCCAGGGGTCTGATGATTTCATCGATTGTGTCAATCTGGACGGCTGGACGGTGGATTTTGTCGCGGCCCGCTATGCGGGGGCCACTCGCAGCTATAATAGCCGCATGGGGGTGGGGCCGATCGAGACCATCGGCCGCTATGGCCCCGAGATCGGCGTCCGGCAGATGCTGGATACGACGGCGGTCCATTTCGATGACGGCGTGGCGCGCAACGGCTTTGGCTGGGTGACCAACTGCTGGGAGGTCTCACTGGTCGATGGCGTCGGCCACCTGGAGGCGCTGACGGCGTGGTTGAGAGGGATTCGCCAGCGCTGGCCCGATGCTATCTGTTGCACCTTGGGCGAGTTCGGCGAGGCTTGGCGGCGCCAGCACGCCAGCAACGATGGCCTCCAGTACGCATTTTCTCAGCGGGGCACGGGGCTGGGTGGCTCCGAGGCGCACCTGGAGATCCGCTGGTACATGAACCAGCAGTTCCGCTTGGCCTTGCTCAGAGATTGGCAAGCTGACGGGGAATGGCAGGTGCTCGATCTGACGCGCTACACACTGCCCGCTGCCGAGCCCGAGGGGATGGGGCGCAATTGGAGCCTGCTAGGAGACATCAACCAGAAGGGGACGCGGCCACAAGACCGGCCCCGGCCGTTCCGCGAGCTGGATCCAGAGCTACAGCGGGTGGTGCTGGAACGCTACCCCGACTTGGCGGTATGATGTTTGCTCGTGGAAAAAGCTGGCTGAGCACACGGGCGTGCCAAGGGGCGGCTGTAGGGCTATGAGCGTCCTGGGAATGATCGGCTATGCGCTGCGACGGCTGCTGAATGACAAGCGGCTCAGCCTGGCCATGCTGCTCGGTTTGGCCGTGGCTATCGCTATCGCCAGCGCGGTGCCCATCTATGCCGACGCGTCGTCGCTGCGGGCGCTCCAGGACCGCCTGGCGGTGAACAGGGATGGCGTCGAGACGGCCCGGCTCCCCTTTTCGTTCATGTTCTCCTACCTGGGCTCTCTGCAGGGATCTCTCGATATCGAGCGCCTGGATGGCGTGAATGCTCACTTGATGGACTATGCGCCTGCGGCGCTGGACCTGCCCATGCTGGCCGCCGTTCGCCACGTCCGGACGCCCCAGTTCACTCTGTTTCCCGGCGATGATGCCCTCTACGATAGCGCCCGCCGTCCGCTGGCCTGGACCAACCTGGCCTACGCGACGGGCCTGGAGGAGCACGTCACCCTCGTGGAGGGCGGGTGGCCCAGCGTGGCCAGCCAGGCTTCGGACGTGGTCGAGGTGGTGATCGGCGAGGGGATGGCGGGCGAGACGGGACTTGGGCCGGGGGAAGCCCTCATCGCCTATCGAGCGGGAGAGGCGGCTGGAGGGAGCGGCCAGCGAACGCAGGTCTCGGTGCGGATCGTGGGGGTGTGGCGGGCCGACGATCCCCATGACGCGTATTGGTTCGTCGCACCCGAGAGCCTGGACGCGATGCTCATCATGCCGGAAGCGTCGTTCCGTCAGGCGGTGGCCCCTCTCATGCGCGATGAGGTGAACGTCGCCATCTGGTATTGGGTGGCGAGCCATGACTGGGTGCGCTCCGACGATGTGCTGCCCACGTTGCGACGCCTGGCCCGCGTGACCAACCAGGCGACCTCGCTGCTCCCCGGAATCTCGTTGGTGCTGTCGCCGGCCGATGCGTTGCGCGACTATCGCGCTTCCGCCTATGCGCTCATGCTGGTGCTGGCGGTCTTTGCCGTTCCCATCGTGGCGCTGGTGTGCGT
>CAZUZB010000062.1:10219-12689 GCA_964624695.1 uncultured Anaerolineales bacterium
ACGGTGGTGAGCTACCAGGGCCAACGCACGCGCGACCTCGGCTCGCTGGGATGGTGGCCGCTGGACCTGATGCTGACGCTGGCGGCGGGGTATGCCTACTATGTCCTGCAGCAACGTGGGAGCGCGGCGGCAGCGGCCGCCGTGGAGCCGCTGCGGGACCCCCTGCTGTTCGCGGCCCCCGTGTTGGCGCTCCTGGCGCTGTCGCTGGTGACGACGCGGCTGTTTCCCTATCTGATGCTTCTGGTGGAAAAGGCGTATCGCCTGGTGGGGCGCGGTGTGGTTTGGGCGGTCAGCTTGGCAGAGCTAGCGCGAGAGGCGCGTGGGTATGTGGGCTCCCTGTTGATGGTCATCCTCACCACCAGCTTTGCCACCTATTTTGCATCGGTGGCGCTTACGCTGGACGAGGGCGTTTGGGATCGCTCACTCTACCGAACGGGCGCGACCTTTCGGCTGATCGAGACGGGGGTGGCCTCCGCCGGTGCGAGTTCTGCGCTGGCAGAGGGCGATGCCTCCACGGGTGGCGAGCTGTTGGCTGAGGGCAGTTGGCTGCTGGCATCGGTCGAACAGCATCTGGAGGTCCCTGGCATCACTGCGGCGACGCGCGTGGGCTCTTACCCGGTGAGCATCCGATCTGGCGCGGGCAACCAGCCCGGCGTGCTGTACGGCATCGACCGGCTGACGTTCCCCGAGGTGGCCTTTTTCAGGGAAGACTTTGCCGACGTTTCCTTGGGAGCCCTGATGAACGCCTTGGCGGCCGCGCAGCGAGGGGCGTTGGTCAGCGAGCGCTACGCCCGTGCCCATCAGGTCGCCCTGGGAGATACCATCAGCGTGTCCTTTGGCGCCTATGGCGAACGCAAGGAGCTCGTGTTCACGGTGGTGGGCTTGATCACGCATTTCCCTACCCACTATGATGAGGCTTCTGGATATCCGCTGGTGGCCAACTTGAGCGAGGTCTTCCAGCAGATCGGGTTCAGCGTCCCCTATGACGTGTGGGTCGAGACCGAGCCCGGTATGGCGCCCAGCACGCTGGAGCAGGGGCTCATAGCGCAGCGCATTCCGGTGACCCGTATCGATGATGGCAGCGCGTTGGCATCGAGCCAAAAGGGCCGCCCCGAGTGGGCGGGGTTTGTGGGCATTCTATCGGCGGGCTTTGCGGCCGCGGCCGTGCTCACCATGCTGGCCTTTATCCTGGATGCGCTGGTCAGCCTACGATTGCGGTTTGTCGAGTTCGGCGTCCTGCGGGCGATCGGCCTCTCTATGGGGCAGATGGCCGAGATCGTATCGGCGCGCCAGCTTCTGGTGGCGCTGTTTGGCACCAGCGTTGGGACGGGGGTTGGCGTGGTGGTGAGCCACCTGTACGTGCCACATCTAGCCGTGGGAGGCTCTTTTGGTGGGGCGGTGCCGCCCATCCTGGTGCGCATCGCCTGGGGCGATATCGTGGCCGTGTACCTGGCCCTGCTGGTGGCGTTGGCGACCATCACGCTGTCGACGGTGCTGATGCTACGGCGGGCCCGTTTCTTCGAGGCCATCAAGCTGGGGCAGACCACCTAGCCCATGGCGAGCGCGATGGCGACGGCTGTCTAGAGGCGTTGGTTGCCCTAATCCCCACCCCTTTATGACCATCTTGCGCCGTGCTGCCCCGTCGGCGGGGCGAGCATTTTGGTTGACAGAACATGGCGCCGATGATATGATCCGGTTACGAGATGGATGCACGCCCCCAACGCCAGCGATGGCGGGTTGAGCGTAGACGGCGCGACGTGGCACGTCTGGCCAGGTGACGGTGGGAGCATGCCTCTGGTAATGGTGCCTTTGGATCTATGCGGGCCGACATCGGTGCAGGAAGCTGCCAAGGTGTCGGCCTTTGGCGTTCTATGGGCGAGACGCACGGGAGGTGCCTTGTGAGGCGTGAGTCTCGCCTGATGGAGCGGCTCGAGGGCCGCGGCCAGATCCTCTCTGGCCAACGGCGGTTGGCGGACGTTGTCTATGTGCTGGATGTCTTTCAAGAGTTCATGTGTCTCGAGACCGCGCAAGGCAGCCTGGACCTACCCGGCAGCCAGGATGTGCGGGGGCGGGTGGATCTGGTCGCTGGCAGCAAGGACCTGTTGTTTGGGACAGCGGATCTGTGGCTGTATCTGGAGGATGGCAGCCGGCTGCAGGTGCTCTGCGTGCCCGACGCGCGAGGCAGCGCCTGTGATCTCATCAGCCGTGGCCCCATGATGCGTGCCGGCAGCTAGTACGCCGCGTGGTGTGATAGCCTTCTGGGTTTGCTGATAGGGCGGCGAGCGAGGCGCTGGTGGCCTGCTCGCCGCTTCTTTGCGCCAGCCCACGGTGTGATCGGCAGCGGCCTGGACGGGCTCCACGCGGCTTGCGGCGGCGCAACTCTGGCTCGCGTGAGCCGTAGAGCAAGTGGGTTGACGGAGGACTGTCCCTGGGCGAACCTTGCCCTGTGGGCGGGCGACGAGGAGGGCGC
>CAZUZB010000063.1:0-12552 GCA_964624695.1 uncultured Anaerolineales bacterium
AGATCATGCCGGCCCTGGAGGCCATCGCCAACGGCTGCCGTGGCACCGGCCACGGAGCCGATTTCCTGGTGCATGATCCCGAGTTGGCGTATGTGTTGCCGGGCAAGGTGGCGGGGCGCGCCATGGTCGAGCTGCTCGCCGATGGCGCCGCGCGGGCGCGGGAGATCGTCGACGCCTACGAGGCGCCCATGACCCGCGATGCGTATCTGGAGCACATGGCTTCGCAGGAGGTGCTCTATCGCTGGCGACCGGGCATGCCGGCGGGCGAATAGGGCCGGCTTGCGCCCGGTGGATCACTCCTCGATGCGAGGCTCTTGACGTAGGTGCTTGGTCTGGCCGCGCTGGCGCTTGCTACGCAGGCGACGCTCGCGCGAGCTGCGGGTGGGGCGGGTGACGACGCGGCGCTTGGGGGGCTGGATCGCCTGGGCCACGAGGCGCTGGAAGCGATCGAGGGCTTCTTGGCGGTTACGCCACTGGCTGGGGGTGCTCTCTGCAACCAGGTGGAGGACGCCGCTGCTATCGAGATAGCGCGCGAGCCGCCGTAGCGCCCGTTGTCGCGCTGGCTCTGGCAGGCTGGGCGAGCCGGCTAGATCGAACAGCAGCTCGACACGGCTGGCGGTGCGGTTCACGTTCTGGCCGCCCGGCCCCGATGCGCGGCTGAAGCGAAAGCCGATCTCGTTCAGCGGGATGGCCACGCCTTGCCCGATGGGTAGCGTCTCCTCTGTCATGGCTCGGGCTTGTTGGCTGCGGAACTATCCAGCAAGCGACCGATTTCCTCTGGCGTGGGCTTGGCGCGGATGGTGAGCTGGCCCTCGGCGCCAAGGGCGCGATAGGCCGCACGCGGCCAGCGCGAGCCATCATGGAGGTCGCTCGCCCAGAGCGCGAGGGGTCGTGGCGCCAGGCCGGCGGCGACGGCCGGCAGCAGCCCGTAACGAGCCAGGGAGGGCGCGAACAGCTCTCGCAGGTAGCTCCCTGGGTCGTCCCACGCCCAAGCGCCCACGTCTGCGAACACGGCGGCGACTTTGGCATCCAGGGCGCCGGCCAGCAATGACCATGCCCCCGCGCCACACACGCCCACCAACGAGATGGGCAGATCGCCCCAGCGCTGGCGCAGCGCCGCCAGGGCGGTGAGCACGTCCAGCACCTGTTCCCCTAGAAGTGGCGGGTTGTAGGTCGCCCAGAACCAGTCGCTATCGCGGCGGGCGGGGGCCTCGGGCGGCGCTGCCGTGGTCCCCAAGGGCGAGATGGCCAGCACGGCGCGATCGTTCGAGAGCACAGCCCGCAACCACGCATTGGGGTGGCCGGCCAGGTCCAGCAAGCCTTCCACGCCGGCGGGGTGGAGCACCACCGCCGCCGAATTCGGCCGGGCCGTGGGCAGCCAGAGCCGACCGGGCACGCGGGTGCCGCGGGCGGGGTATCGCAACGTGATCGGCTGGCCGGACGAGATACCGACGAGGTCTGTCTCCGTCTCTTGCACGAAAGAGACATCGCCTGGCAAGGGCGGGGCGACGCTGAGGATATGCTGCAGGCGGGATCGCATGCGCAGGGCATGCCCTCGGGCGGACGCTACGTCGGTGGGCAGCTCGGTGTCGCATGCCATCTGGGCGGCCTGCTCCAGGCCCCGCATCGATTTTGGCGAGCGCTGGTAGCCTCGCGGCAACTCGCCCAATGGGAATACCCGCAACTGCGCATCGGGATGCTCTGGATAGGGCCTCTCGGTAATGAGCGATGGATCCGCCTCGCCCAGGAACCAGCGCGCAAACCAGCGGTAGACGTGGGCACGGCTGCCGACGTGATAGTTGTGTGGAGAGTCCTCTTGAACACAGTGAACACAGTCGGTGGCACCGTAGAGCGCATAGATGCTGCGGAGGGCGGGGTACTCGACGCGAGGGGTGTTCACGGTCCAGTCGCCAGTGGCTGAGACCAGCAATAGCGGCCGGGGCGCCGCCAGCGCGGCGATCTCGACATTGTTGGTATCCGTTCGCAATCCAGGGGCATTCTCGCATACGCAGCCGCCCTGATAGTGCGCCGAGACCATGTTCACGGGCGCCAGCACGGCGATGCGGGGATCCAGCGCGCCCAGCAAGAAGGTCTGGGTGCCGCCGCCCGAGGCGCCGGTGCAGCCGAGGCGGCTGGAGTCCACGTAAGGCAGGCTTTGCAGCAGGCCGGCCGCCCGAATGCCGTTCTGCACCTGGAGGGCCATGGGGCTCAAGCCCCACAGGGCAGCTTTGCGGGAGACGTGGCGGTGCTGGGGCACCTGCAGGCTATCGTTGTAGCCGACCATATCATAGGCCAGGGCAGCCATGCCCATGCGCGCGAACTGGATGCAGCGGGCACGAATCGAGCCCAGGGGGCCGTCCTCCAGGCGGCCGTGGGCCCAGTGCCCGTGGGGGTTGAGAATGGCAGGGATAGAGTCCTTGGGCTCGGGCGGGCGAAACAGGTTGCCCGTGCAGAGAAAGCCGGGGCGGCTCTGGAACCAGACCCTCTCGACAACGTAGCCGTCCCCCTCGCCGCAGACGGTCACATGCGCATCGAGAGGCAGCGTATCATCCTGATCGATGCCGAGCACGGTGCGCAGGTGCTCCCGCAGGTGGGCGGCGCGGGTCTTCCAGGCATCCAGGTCGGCTGGCGCCCGAAAGTCGTAGGGTTGGTCCAGCGTCCGGTGGTGCCAATGGCGCGCGTCGCTGTCGTTGGGGCTTGCTGAGGTTGCCATGCGCCCTCCTCGGAAGCAGACGCGGGCCGTGCTGGCAGGCACGGCCCGCGTCACATCGCTCGACTAGTCTCCGTTGGCGATCCAGGCCTCGAGTTGGCGTCGCGCCTCGTCGTCATCGAGCTGCTGGGGAGGCGATTTCATAAAGTAGGCCGAGGCGGGCACGATGGCTCCCGCCAGGCCGCGGTCTTTGGCGATCTTGCAGCAGCGGACCGCGTCGATGACCACGCCGGCCGAGTTGGGGGAATCCCAGACCTCGAGCTTGAGCTCCAGCCGCAGCGGCACCTCGCCAAAGGTGGTGCCGTTCATGTGGATGTAGCAAAACTTGCGGTCGGTCAGCCACGGCACATAGTCGCTGGGGCCCACATGGACGTGATCGGGATCGACCTGATAGTCGAGCTGGCTGGTGACGGCATCGGTCTTGCTGATCTTTTTCGATTCGAGCCGTTCCCGCTCGAGCATGTTGAAAAAGTCCATGTTGCCGCCAAAGTTGAGCTGATAGGTATCATCGAGGCGCACGCCCCGGTTCTGGAACAGCCGCGTCAACACGCGATGGGTGATGGTGGCTCCTACCTGGCTCTTGACGTCGTCGCCGATGATGGGCAAGCCGCGTTCGCGGAACCGCTCCTGCCAGTAGGCCTCGCGGGCGATAAAGACGGGGATGCAGTTGACCATGCCGCATTCGGCGTCCAGGATCTGCTGCACATACCACTTGGTGGCCATCTCGGAGCCGACGGGCATAAAGTTGATCACCACATCGGTCTTGGTGTCTTGAAGGATCTGAACAATGTTGGCGGTGGGCCCAGGCGCCTTTTGGATGCGCTGGCTCAGGTACTTGGCGATGCCGTCGTGGGTCATGCCCCGATGGACGGGGATGCCCATGTGGGGCACATCGGCGAACTTGATGGTGTTATTGGGGCCAGACCAGATCGCCTCGGAGAGGTCCTTGCCGACCTTGGTCGAGTCGATGTCAAAGGCGGCGGTGAACTCGATATCGCCCACGTGATAATCGCCCAGGCGCGGGTGCATCAATCCTGGGATGATCTGGTCCTCGGGCGCATTCTGGTAGAACTGCACGCCCTGTACCAAGGCGGCGGCACAGTTGCCGACGCCGATGATGGCCACGCGAACCTTGTCCGGCATATCCTCCCCCTCGTTGCATGTGGATCGACAGTGTCATTGGCGGCGCTCTATGTGGCGCGATGGTAGACGTACGGGAAGGGTGCGTCAAGACCTCCAGGCGCGCTGGATCTTGCGGGCGGCCCGCGCGATATCCAAGATGTCCTCTTCCTCTGCCAACAAGACGTTTTGCAGCAACCAGAGGCCGCGCCGACATGCGTCCTCGGACACCGGGCAGGAGGCCTGTGGCGGCTCGGGCAGGCCGAGCTGGGTGGCGATGTAGCGCGAGCGCTCCACAATCACCTTTGAGCGATTCAGGGATTCCCCATAGGTGGTGATGATGGGAACCCCCTCGGCCTGGATCGCCTTGGCAAAGTCCGCGGCGGACCGTCCGCCAAAGGCGTCGGGCTGGTACCAAATCTTGAAGATGTGATAGGCGTTGCGGGTGACGCGGGGGTCTCCCGGCACGGGATCCAGGCCCTCGATCTCGGCCAGTGCCTCGCGCAGGGTGGCGGCACGCGCCGAGCGCACCGTCGCCTGCTCCTCCATGCGGCTGAGCTGCACGCGGATGATGGCGGCCTCCCACTCGGCCAGGCGATAGTTGCTGGCAAGCATCACATGCTCGTACCAGCCGCCGGTCCGCGATCGGCCCACATTATGGATCGACCAACACAGCTCGGCCAGGTCCGTGTCGTTGGTGAGGATGATGCCGCCCTCGCCGGCGGTCACGTTTTTGCTGGCCTGGAAACTAAACGTGCCCATGTGGCCGATGGCTCCCACGCCGCGCCCCTGCCAACGCGCGCCGTGGGCCTGGGCCGCGTCTTCGATGACGACAAGCCCATGGCGGGCAGCGATCTCGTTGATGGCGTCCATGTCGGCTGGCTCGCCGCCGATATGGACGGGCAGAATCGCCTTGGTGCGCGAGGTGATCAGCGGCTCGATGCCGGCCGGATCCATATTCCAGGTGTCGGGCAGGACGTCCGTGAAGCGGGGGATGGCTCCCACCAGCAGCGGTGTATTGGCGGTGGCGATGAACGTGTAGGGGGTGGTGATGACCTCGTCGCCCCAATCGATGCCGGCGGCGCGAAGGGCTACCTCGATGGCGATGCTGCCATTGCACACCGCGATAGCGTGCTTGGCATCGTGGGCCTGAGCGAACTCTTCTTCCATCGTCGTGACTTGGGGGCCACCCCGTGACCACCACTGCCCAGAATTGACGACATCAGAGACGGCCTCTACCTCGCGTTGGTCCCAAGTAGGCCAGCGCGGGTAAGGGGTGTTTCGAGTCGGAGTGCCTCCGTCGATTGCCAACGTCTGTGACATATTACGAGATCTCCTCATCTAGATGGATCAACGACCCTAGTCTAGCGTCGGTGAGCCTGTTTGGTCAACTTGGTTCAGTCGACTCTCTGCACTAGAATGCGGGAAAGGAGTGACCATGGGAGATGATCAGCTTGGCACGATGATCGCTTTGCGAGACGGCCGTGAAGCTCGGGTGCGGCCGCTTCGGATCGATGATGGGTGCATCTTGGGTGACTTTTTCTGTGGGCTTTCGGAAAAGACGCGCAGCACCTATGGCCCGCACCCGTTCGGGCGCGACACCGCCGCTGAGCTGTGTGCGGCGGTTGGGGACGCGACGACTGTGCGGTTCGTGGCCGTGCTGGATGACGGCACTCCTGAAGCCACCATCGTTGCGTACATGATCCTTTCTCGGATCATCTGGGATGGCGATCGCGGTCGCTATGGCGATATGCTGCCCTGGGAGACGACGGCCTGCTTGGCGCCGGTGGTGGCCGATGCCTGTCAGGGTCAAGGCCTCGGCAGCTCCATGGGCCAGCATGTGTTGGCTGCTGCGCGGTCGTTGGGCCTGTCGCACGTCATCCTGATGGGCGGGGTCATGGACGAGAATCCGCGTGCGCGGCGCGTCTATGAAAAGCTGGGTTTTCGGTTCGTGCGCAGCTTTGAGACCGAGGCAGGGGGCAGGCGCCTCCTGAACCATGACATGGTGGCTGCGCTCTAGGGCGTTGACGGGCAATGCAAAGGGGTCTCGCCTGGCTGCCGCGGGATTCGCGGGGGGATGGCTGCCAAACGAGACCCAACACTGGCATTGTACCACAGTTTGGGCCCCAATTGGTGGATTTCTGGCGCAATTCGCGGCATTGGGTTGGAGACGGCATCGGAGCGTTAGGGGGATGATGTGAGCCATCTGGTGGCGTTCGCCAGCCTGCCGTTTGGGATGCGCGGTGGGGATTATCCTGTCGCCATCGGCGATGAGCAGGTGGTGGTTCGCGTTGCCGACCAACGGTTCAACCCCTTTCTCTCGGTGACATCCCGTCCCGAGCTGGCCCAGAGTCTGCCTCAGGGGCGCATCGATGACCGTTTCACCAGCTATACCTGGTATGATCACCCGTTCTTGCTCCAGGTCGTCTTTGGGCGGAACGTCGCGGCCTTGGGATCGATCAGCTCGATGGCGACGGTGGTTGAGCCGCTGCCTCGCGCCAGGATGCGCGCCGATCTGCAAGAGATGGATCAACGGATGGAGCGGTTCGGGGGGCGGGCTATGCGCGCCTGCAACGCGATCATCGCGGCGGTCCGGCGAAGGGCACACCTGTATCAGCTTCTCGACCTAACCCGTGAGGACATCGAGATCACCATTCGCGACGACAATGGCGCCGTTCTGCGGCATGACCCTGTCGAGGGGATCGTGGCCGAGCAACAGGCTCGCGAGACCGAGTCGTTCGATCTGGTCGAACGCGATGATCTCTGGTATGCAGAGCTGCGCGAGCATCTGGCGGGGACGGGCGGCGGCAGCCTGGCCGAAGATCTCCTGCTGGAGGCTGAACGGGCGTTGGCGCAGCGGTTTGCCAGGCAGGCGGTGGCAACCTGCTACAGCGCTCTGGAGGCAGCGGCGGCCAGCCTGCTGACGGCACGGATGAAGGTGCATGGGCGCAGCGACCGCGAGATCGATGCCACGTTGGCTGGCAAGGGGTTGGCATCCAAGCTGGATAGCCTCCTGCGCACCTACACGGGCTATAGCCTGCGGAAAGACAACCACGAGCTTTGGCACGCGTTCTATGACCTGTTGGCCTTGCGCAACGACGTGGTGCATCGCGGTCTATACCCCAGCGATGCCAATGTGCGTGAGGCCATGCGCATCACCCGTAACGCCATGGATTGGCTGGAAATGGTGGCGGCGCGCGTTGGAACGTGAGCGCGACCGCGGCCACAGGCGAGATTTGACCCTATTGTGAGCCGTCGGTATACTGTTGAGGTTGCATGAGAAAGACCATCGCGGCGGCCTGCGCTGGCGATGCGGATCAGTTACTGGGGGTCAATAGACGATGGCGAAGGATCTGTATCTTGCGGCTGCCAAGCGCGACCTGTCGCGGACGGCGCGGGCTTTGCGCCGAGAGGGAAGACTTCCAGCGGTGGTGTATGGCCCCGCTGTTGCCGCGGAAAACTTGCATCTCGAAGCCGATGCGACCATCCAGACGGTCGCCGAGGCGGGGTATAACCGGCTGATCACCCTGGATGTGGCTGGCAACGCAACGCCACACACTGTGCTGATCCGCGATATCCAGCGAGATCCGGTGACCTACAACCTGTTGCACGTGGATTTTTACGCGGTGGTGGCTGACCAGAAGGTCTCCACCGAGATCCCTCTGGTGCAGGTAGGCGTGGCGCCGGTGGTCGAGATGGGCGGCACCGTTGTGCAGACGCTGGAGACTCTGGAAGTCGAGTGTCTCCCCGGCGACATGCCCACCGAGATCACGGTGGATATCAGTGGCCTGGAGAATTTCGGCGATAGCATTGTGGTGGCTGATCTTCCGATCCCCGCGGGCGTCGAGGTGCTGGCGGATCCCGATATGGACGTGATCCACGTGGCCGCGCCGCGCATGGAAGAGGAAGAGGAAGAGGCCGAGGAGCTCGAGATCCTGGGCGCTGAGGGCGAGGCCGCCGAGGGTGAGGAGGCCGAGTCCGAAGAAGGGGCCGCTGAAGAGGCCGAGGACGCCGAGTAGCTCGTCGCATTCCGCGCATTTGTATGCCCCTGAGCAGAACCGCTCAGGGGCGTTTTGCTGTCTGGGGCGCCGTAGGCGTTGACAGGGCTTCTGCCCACGGTAGAATCGGCGTGACGTCAGTTCATCTCTAGGGGAGAGATCTCACCATGAAGCTAGGATTTTTGATGCCGCTCAGCGTCGAGAACATCGCGCGGGCCCGACGGCTGGGCTATGATGGGCTCGAGGCGGCCGTGGGTTGGTTGGGCGGCTCCACGCTGGACGCCGCCATGGATGACCTGCCGCAGCTCAAGGACGCGATGGCCGAGCACGACGTGACCATCACCTCGGTGGCCATTTATGGCGGCGCTATCGAGGCGCCTGTGGATGCGGCGGTGGGCTACTATGGCCGCGCCGTGGAGCTGGCGCAGGCGCTAGGGTGTGGCGTCGTGTCGGGACTCACGGGCCGCGATAACAGCAAGACGGTGGCAGAGAACTTGCCGCTGTTCAAGGAGCGGTTTGATCCCATCGCTCGGCACGCCGCCGACCATGGCGTGAATATCGCGCTGGAGCCCTGGCCGGGCAGCGTGTGCGGGCATGGCCCCTATCGCTGGACCAACCTGGCCACCACGCCGGAGCTGTGGGATATGCTCATCGATGCGGTTCCCACGCCGAGCCTCGGGCTCGAGTACGATCCCTCGCACCTCGCCTGGCAAGAGATCGACTATGTGCAAGCGATTCAGGACTATGGCGAGCGGATCCATCACATGCACGCCAAGGATATCGCCATCAACCGCGTGCAGCTCGCCAAGGCGGGCGTGCATGGCAATGGGTGGTGGCGCTTTGTGCTGCCCGGATTGGGCGAGCTACCCTGGCAGCGCATCTTTGACGCCCTCGAGCAGGCGGGGTACGCGGGCGACGTGGCCGTGGAGCACGAGGACGGCGAGTATCTCAAGGAACGTTGGGACGAGGGCTTGGCGATTGCGCTGCGGACGCTGCGGCCACTGGTGGATGCCTACAACGGCTGACGCTGCAACCATGGGGGTTCTGAGGATGCTTGACAAGATCCTGGACGCGATCAGCTCGATCAAGCAAGGGCTGGAGGGAGCCCAGTCGCTGCCCGACTGGCGCTTTTACCAAGGTGCGGCGGCCGGCGCTGCCGCACCGGCTTTTGACGATGCCGGGTGGGAACTCGCTCAGCCCGGCGCCACCTGGGCCGGCGCGGCCGGCGAGGTGTGGTTGCGCCGCAAGCTGCGTTTTGAGGATACGGTGGCTGGCATCGAGACGGCGGGGGCCAGCGTCGAGCTGCCGTTCATCGTGCCGATCCACAGCGAGGTCTATGTCGATGGCGAGCTGCGGCGAGCCGAGCCTTCGTGGCTGGATACGCGCGCGGTGCCGCTGGTGGTCTGTGACGCCTATCGCCCTGGGCAAGAGATCCAGATCGCCGTGCACGCCTTTGGCGGCGATGGGTTCGGGCTGTTCCTGCCCAGTGGGGCGTGGGTGAGCTCGCTGGCCGATGCGCTGCGGGAGCTGGAGGTGCTAGCGGGGCAGATCCGCTTCACCCACTATCTGGCTTTTGAGAGCGCCGACGCGAACGAAAGCTGGCAACGCGCCTGGGAGAAGGCCGCTGCGCTCCTCGATCGCGATGCCTTGGCGGCCGCCAACTGGGATGTTTGGCGGATTAGCTGCCAACAAGCGCTGGCACGCCTGGCCCCGATGGAGGATGCCGCCAAGAGCTATGTGACCCATCTGGTGGGCCATTCGCATATCGACATGAACTGGCTCTGGACATGGGATGAGACCGTGGATGTCATCCGGCGCGATTTCGAGGCCGCCGATGGGTTGATGGCGCGCTATCCCGCTTTCCACTTTTCCCAGAGCCAAGCATCCACCTATGAGGCTATCGCCGAGAGCACGCCCGAGGTGCTCGATGCCGTCAAGCGGCGCGTCGCCGAGGGGCGCTGGGAGGTGACGGCCAACACCTGGGTGGAGGGCGACCTCAACATGGCGCTGGGCGAGTCGCTGGCGCGCCACCTGCTGCACACTCGACGCTATGTGCGCGAGACGTTCGGCCTGGAGCCGCGCATCTGCTGGGAGCCCGATACGTTCGGCCATGTGGGCACGCTGCCGCAGCTCTTGCGGCAGGTCGGCGTGGATCGCTACTATTTCTGCCGGGCGGGGCGCGGCGAGCCTCTCTTTTGGTGGGAGGGGATCGACGGATCGCGGGTATTGGCGTTCAACGACCCGCTGGGATACAACGGCGTCGTTACGCCCGAGAGCGTTCTTGCCCCAACTCTGGACCTGGCTCAGCGCTATGGCCTGCGGCGCGGGCTGTACCTCTATGGCGTGGGCGACCACGGCGGTGGCGCCACCGCCCGCGACGTCGAGGCGGCCATGCGGCTGGACGAGACGCCATTCCTGCCGCGGGCGCAGATGAGCACGCTGGAGGCGTTCTACAGCGCCGTCGAGGGGGCCGGTGTCGAGCTGCCGGTGATCCAGGGCGAGCTGAATACTACCTTTGAGGGCTGCTATACCAGCCACGGCGATATCAAAGCGGGCAACCGCCGCAGCGAGACGGCGCTGCTGACCGCCGAGAGCCTGCAGACTCTGGCGGCAACCCAGGCCGTTCTGCCATACCGTGCTGGGGAGTTGGCAGAGGCATGGAAGGCGACGCTGTTCCACCAGTTCCATGACATCATCTGCGGCTGCTCCATCGGGGCGACCTACGATGACGCGGTAGAGATCCTGGATGGCGTCGTCTCTGATGCAAGCCAGATGGCCGACGAGGCTGCCCAAGCGCTCGCCGGTGTCGTAGACACGGGCTCTGGCGAGGGACAGCGCATCGTGGTTTGGAACCCACTGGCGTGGGAGCGCACCGATCTGGTGCGTCTGCCGTTAGCAGAGCTGGACGGCGTCCCCTCGGCGTTGGTCGACGATCGGGGCGCGGTCGTGCCGGTTCAGGTGGACGGCGAGGACCTGCTCTTTGTGGCGGGGGCGGTGCCTGCCCTGGGCTGCCGCGTGTTCCGGCCGAGCGATAGGCCTGCGTCCGCCGGCGTGATGGTGCGTGACGACGGGACCATCGGCAACGGCATCCTGAGTTTCCACGTGCATTCGAGCTCGGGCGCCATCGACAGCCTGGTCGATCTGGAGAACGAGCGTGTGGTCGATACCATGAGCACCTGGCGCGGCGTGGAGCGCAAGCAGAACGCCGGCCTGATCAACCGGCTGCAGGTGTGCTGGGAAGAGCCACACCCCATGTCAGCCTGGAATATCGGCGATATCACCCGGGTGGATAGCCTGCTGCGAGGGGCCGAGGTAAGCGTGGCGGAGCGCGGCCCGGTGCGCGCCACCGTCGAGGTGCGGCGACGCTTTCGCGAATCCACCATTGTGCAGCGGTACCGTCTCTACGTGGGGCTACGCCGCATCGACGTAGATAGCTGGGTGGATTGGCGCGAGCGCGGCGGCAAGGATGTGGACGCGCCCATGCTGCGTGCCACCTTCAAGCCTCACCTCGGGCCGAGCGAGGCGACCTTTGAGGTGGCTTACGCCGGTCTGGCGCGCAACGCTACTGGCGACGAGGTGCCCGCTCTGCGCTGGGCCGATATCTCCGATGGCGAGTACGGCCTGACCCTGCTCAACGACAGCAAGTATGGTCACTCGGCCCAGGGCACGACGTTGGGGATCACGCTGTTGCGCTCGTCCTACGAGCCAGACAATGTGCCGGATGTAGGCGAACATACCTTTGGCTATGCCATCTATCCTCATATGGGCGATTGGCGCGAGGCCGCCAGCGACCGCCGCGGCGTCGAGTTCAACCAGGGCTTGGTGGCGGCCGTGACCACAGCGCACACGGGGACCGTCGTTCCCGGTACGCCGATGGTGACGTGCGAGCCATCCAGCGTCATGGTGACCGCCCTCAAGATGGCCGAGGATGGCTCCAGCGCCGTGGTTCTCCGTGTGGCGGAGATGCATGGGCAGCCAACCGAGGCCGTGCTGGCGTGCCCATGGGATGTGACCCGCTGCGAGGCCGTCAATCCGCTGGAGGAGGATGGGAGCGCGCTGCCTACGAACGGCAACGAGGTGCGGGTGGCCCTGGCGCCCCACCAGGTGCAGACGCTCAAGCTGCATCTGGCCTGAGACGTTTACGAGTGCCAGCGCAGCCGCGCGTGCGCCGTTGTCGGCCGTGGACGAATCCTTGGGATCTGCAAGGAGCGGGTGGATCCGAACGCGATGGAGCGGCGACACTGGATGGGGGAGTCGTGCCCCTGTGGAGCCAGGTGCTGCAACAGGTGCCTGGAGAACTGACCGAGATATGGAGGTAATCGCATGTATATCGGAATGACCAGCTTGGGCATGGGGTCGGAGCCGCTGCCCAAGGTGCTGGAGGCCGCCGCGGCCTTTGGTTGCGAGACCATGGAGCTCAACGGAAAGCCCACGATCCATCAAGGGCTGTGGCAGGGCGATGTGGATTATGACCAAGTGATGGCGTCCATTGCAGCGGCCGGCCTGCGGGTGACCAGCTTGGGTGGTTACTGTGACTTTGCCGTATTGAACCAGGACGATCTCCAGGAGCAAGTGGACCAGCTCTATGGCTACTGCGAGCTGGCTCGCAAGCTGGGCGTGCCCGTCGTCCGCGCGTTTGTGGGCGACGTCAAAGAGGGCCACTCGGCGCCCGAGTTCTACCCCTGGGTCGTCAAGGGTTTTGCCGCCGTGTGCGAGCGCATCGCG
>CAZUZB010000064.1:0-1343 GCA_964624695.1 uncultured Anaerolineales bacterium
AGGTAGAGATCATCGAAGCGATGCGAGACCGTCCCCTCGGGGCCATCGCCCGTGAGCGTGAGGCTCGCGCTGCCACCCTGGCGGTAGCGCCCCACCAACACCACCTGGCTGCCCGCGTATAGGTCGGGCAGAGGGTAGGGGTACATGTCATCCACCATCACCCCGCTCCAGTCGATCGCTGGGCTGGAGAGCACAGGAGAGCGGATTCGGTCGTATAGCGAACGCACGGCATAGGCAATGTCCTCCCCAGGCTGCACATAGACGCTGACGCCACTGTGCTCCTGGGCCAGAGTATCCAGCAGGTGGGTATTCACGTCATAGCCCACCCCAAAGCAGTAGAAACGCACGTTGTCCGATGCCGCCTTGGCCACCTGCTGGACGATCTGATCGATCCGAATCTCACCCTCGGTGGGAAGGCCATCGGTCAGAAAGAGCACGATCTGCTGCCTGCCGCGCTCGGTCTGGCTCAAGGTCTCTGCCAGGGCGCGCGAGATGTTGGTCCCGCCCTGCGCCTGCAGGCCCTTGACAAAAGCCGCCGCTCCCGCGTCCCCGGCGGGCACCAGCCCCTTGGCATAGGGCCGAATGGCGGTCGCAAAGCTCACGATGTTGAACCGATCCTCGGGGTTCAGGTGATCGAGCACGTACAGGGCAGCCTCCCTGGCCTGCTCGATCTTGGCGCCACTCATGCTGCCCGAGGTATCCAGCACCAGGAAGACGTCCTTGGGCGCCACCTCCACCGACGGATCGTCGGCGGGCGTGAGCAGCAACAGCCAGTAGCCATCCTCGCCAGCGCTCTTGTAGCTTAGCAGGTTGGCCGTGATCGGCGCGCCCGACAGGGTATAGTAGAGGGTGAAATCCTGATCGGGGGTGACGTCTTGTGCCTCCCAGCCCACACGAAGCAGGCCCGGGCCCTCCCTTTCGACATCGATGCGATGCCGCGGCGCGTAGACGTCCTGGATGGGCTCCTTGGATCGGATCGTCACCGATACGCTCGCCTCCTCCAGAGGCTGCGCCGAGTGCTTTTCTGTGCTCAACGGGTAGACATAGCGCACCAGCCCCGCCTCTAGCGGGAGGACCTCGGTGTAGCTGATCTCGATGCGCCGCTCGCCGTTGGGCGGTATCGGATAGATGCGCGCGCGAAAGGCCCCACGCCCCGCGTACTCCAGCAAGGCGGGATCGCGTCGGCTGCGCACGATCTCCTCATAGATGGCGCGGGCCTCCTCGGCGTCCAGCGCCTGCGCCTCCAGCTTGACCCCATCCACCCACATGGCAAACTCGCCGATCGACGCCCCTTCTGGAATGGGGAAGATGTACTCACCCTCGACCTCATAGGGCAGGTCGTT
>CAZUZB010000064.1:1443-4502 GCA_964624695.1 uncultured Anaerolineales bacterium
ACAGACGGCGTGAACAGCCCTATGGTTCCTGGCGGTTGGTGGCGGCCGCGACCCATGCTATACTCTTTGCCCATCCTCCCCGCCAGAGATAGGATCTTGGGATGCCAAAGGAGCGCTCGTTCGTCACAACGTTGGCCACGGTGGGCTTTCGGATCGCGCTACCAGTCGTGCTGCTCTTTTCGCCTCTCTATCTGCTCGTATCACGCGGATTCGTGCGCCACGAGTACGCCCTCTCTCACGTCCCCCCTTCGATTCGCTTCAGCCAAGAGGAGCGGCTGGCTCTCTCCGATGTGATGATCGGCTACCTGCGGGGCTGGAATACGCAACAGGAGATGGCGGAGCTTGTCACCAGCGAGGGCGTCGCCGCCCTGGACGACCGTGAGCTCAGCCACATGGTCGACGTCAAGCAGGTGATGGATTGGTTCTTTGGGGCCCAGCGGATCGCGTTGGGGGTGGCCGTGCTCTGTGGCGTGTGGCTGCTCTATGCGGCGGGGTTGGCCAGCCTGGGGCGGCAGATGCGGGCGGGCGTGATCGCGGCAGGCGTCACCATCGCGATGGTGGTCGTCTTCTCGCTGCTGGATTTCGACACCTTTTTCACCGTCTTCCATGGGCTCTTTTTCGAGCAGGGCACGTGGACCTTCTGGGAGACGGATACGCTGATCCAGCTCTATCCGCTACCCTTTTGGGTAGACGCCGTGTGGAAGCTGGGTGTCGCTATTCTGGTGGAGCTGGGGATCGTGTACGGACTAGGGGCATGGTGCCAGAGGTGGGCACCCTTGCCCCCTAGCCCATAGGACGGGTTAGCAAAAGACACGGGGATGCGCTAGTTGGCGCGCTCGCGTGCGATCAGCTCGCCAAAGGTATGCCGCGTCAAAATGTCGGGCGTCGCTTGGGTGACCTCGCGCCAGACATCCTTGAGCACGCACTGCTTAGTATAGGCGCACGTATCGACGATGTTGTCCTGGATGCAGGTCACGGGGGCCAGAGGCCCCTCCAGCGCCCGCACAACCTCCGCCACCGAGATCGCCTCGGGCGGACGCGCCAGCATATGCCCCCCTTGGGGGCCGCGACGGCTCTGCACCAGGCCAGCCTTGCGCAATGTGATCAGAAGCTGATAGAGATAGTTCTCGGGTATCTTGCGCGCGGACGCGATCTGGGCGCTCTGCACATAGCCCTCGCCGTACCGATTGGAGAGTTCCATCATGGCGCGGATGCCGTACTCGCCCTTGGTAGAGATTTTCATCTAGTCGCCTCAGCATCATTTCGAATTGTGTACTATCTTGGTGAGATTATAACATATTGCCAAAGCAAGGTCAAAGCCGACATTGCATCGCACACGTGTCGATGCGCGCCGTGAACCTTGCCAGGAGGCACCTCGATGACCGCCGACGCCGCCCGCCAGGAAAAGCTGGGGCACTATCTCTTGCGCGCTGTGAACAAGGCGGCGAGGGAGCATCGCATGTTCAGCTCGGGCGACACGGTGCTGGTGGCGGTTTCGGGCGGCAAGGACAGCATGACCTTGCTGGACCTGCTCCACCGACGGCAACGCGCTGCCAAGGAGAGCGCCACCCTGGTCGCCGCCCGTATGCTGCCCGACCGTGCGTGCGGACGAGCCGTGCCCGTCCTCTGGTTGGAGCAGTACTGCCAGGAACGAGGCATCCCCCTGGTCACCGAACCGTTCGAGATCGCCGAGGAGCTGGCCGAGACCGCTGCCAGCCCCTGCTTTCGCTGTGCGTGGCAACGCCGCAAGGCTCTGTTCCAAACGGCGCAGCGCATGGGATGCAACAAGCTGGCCTTTGGGCACCACGCCGACGACGTGGCCGAGACGACGCTGCTGAACCTCTTTTACACCGCCACCATCCGCCGCATGGAGCCGCAGGTCGCACTCTTCCAGGGCGCGCTGACGGTCATCAGACCCTTGGCTTACGTCGAGGAACGTGATATCGTTGACTATGTCAAGGCCTGGGGCCTCCCCCTGGAGGGAGAGCCGTGCCCCGAGGGAATGGACTCGCGCCGACGGCTGATGCGCCAGGTCTTGCGGCTGGTGGAGCAGGATTGCCCCAAGGCCAAGCGGGCCATCTATAACGCCGTCGAGCGCAACCAGCTCACCTTGCGAGATCTTCGATCCGAGCTCGTCGAGTGTCGCAAACAGATCGCCGCGTTGGATCCATGCGCAGCCGCCGAGAGGAGACAGACGTGACAACCTTTGAGACGACCTGTACCTACTACGGCGAGGCGGGATCGCAGAATACCGCACAGACACTGCGGCTCGCCCAGCAACGGGCGGATGAGCTGGGGATCGAACGGGTGCTGGTGGCCAGCACATCGGGCGAAACAGGCGCTCTGGCCGCGGAGGCCATGCCTGGCGGGCGGATCATTGTCGTCACCCACTCCACGGGGTTTGCCGCGCCCAACCAGCAAGAGCTACAGGACGAATACAGAGCCCGTATCCAAGCCGCTGGGGCCCACCTGCTTACCTGCCAGCACGCCCTCGGCGGGGTCGGACGCGCCGTTCGCCGCAAGCTAGGCAGCTATCAGGTGGACGAGATCATCGCCTTTACGCTGCGGCTGCTTGGGGACGGGCTCAAAGTCGCGTGCGAGATCACGATGATGGCGGCGGACGCGGGGCTCGTCGGCACGGGAGATGAGGTCATAGCCGTCGGTGGCACGGGCCATGGCGCCGATACCGCCGCCGTCATTCGCGCGGCCAACGCGCAGGATCTATTCGACCTGCGCGTGCTGGAAATCCTCTGCAAGCCCAGAGGTAACCAGCGGACCTAGCCCGCGCACGGAGCAAACAGAACGGGGGGCACCTGTCGGATGCCCCCCGTTCGCATGGCTGCCTACCCGTTGTAGGTCGGGGTGCTCTGATAAGCGCCCTCGCCCTTTAGATAGTAGGCGGACTCGCGGGTGTTGTGCTCGATGGCGATGATCAGATAGACCAGCTCGGCATAGGCATAAAAGAGCACAAAGCCGATCAGCGAGCCAATCAGAATGCCGAGGCCGCTGAGGATGCCGGCGATGATGCCCCCACTTCCACCCATCAGCGGCATCAGGTT
>CAZUZB010000064.1:4602-6849 GCA_964624695.1 uncultured Anaerolineales bacterium
GCTCAAGGCCCAGCGCAGACTCTTACGCGAGCTCGCCCGCATAGATGCGCATGACGGTCTCCAAGAACGTCAGCGCCTCATCGCGCGAACGCTGGAACGAGTTCCGCCCGATGATCGAGCCAAACCCACCACCTTCGCGGATGCCTCGGATCTCGCTCAAGACCTCTTGATCACCTTTGGCGGGGCCACCCGAAAAGATGACGATTCGTTGCCCGTCAAAGGCGCTCTGAACCACGTGGCGGACCCGCTCGGCGATGGTGGCGATAGGCACCTGATACCGCTCGTAGGCCTTGGCCGCAGCCGAGAGCTCCAGATGCGACGAAGGCAGCTTGACCTTGATCATCGTGGCGCCCATCTGGGCCGCAATCTGCGCGGCATAGGCCACCACGTCGATGGCGGTCTCGCCCTCTTTGCTGAGGCCGCTTCCGCGGGGATAGGACCAGACGACCACCACCAATCCCGCCGCCTTGGCCTCGCGCACCAACTCGCGCAGGTCCTCGTAGAGCGCCCGCCGCTCGCGCGTGCCAGGGTAGATGGTAAATCCGATTCCTGCGCAGCCCAGGCGCAGGGCGTCGGCAACGCTGGCCGTCAGGGCCGGCATCGGGTCCGCCTCGTCATAGAGCACGTCATGGCTGTTCGCCTTGAGGATGAGTGGCACCCGCCAGGCGAACTCGGCGGCCCCCATCTCGATGGAGCCCAGAGGCGCGGCATGGGCGTTGCAGCCGGCATCCAGTGCCAGACGGAAATGGTAGAGAGGGTCATAGCCATCGGGGTTGGGCGCAAAGCTGCGACCAGGGCCGTGCTCAAAGCCCTGGTCGACGGGCAAGATGACCATCTTGCCCGTCCCACCCAATCGCCCGTGGTTGAGAATCCGGGCGAGGTTCGCGATGACTCCAGGGTTCTCGCTGCGATACCAGCTCAGGATCTGTCGGACGCGGCCAGACATGATAACCTCCTGCACTGTCGAGCATCCTCGCTCGACGCATCCCGTGCTAAAGGTATCATGTCAGCCGCGTCGCCTGCCGTCAAGCGCATCGTATGGCCGCGCCAAGGGACCCTATTTGCGCGACCCGCCCCGTCTGCGCAGCATGTAGACCGTAGCAACCAAAAGCCCGCCGAGGCCCACCGAAATGAGCACGGTCACCAGGTCCAGCGAGCGAGAGATGGTGGGGTCATCGATGTCGATAGCCAGCGTGCGGCTGGGGCTTGGGAACACCGTCGGGCGGCCAGAGGCCGCCTCCGTCTCTGTGGGCGAGGGGCTGGGCGTGGGCGTATCCGTCGGCGCCGCTGTGGGCAGGATCATTGGCCGGGCCGTAGCCGTCTGCCGCAGCCAGACGCACTCGCTCAAAAGAGAGGTCTCGCTCTTGGCCAGATAGGGAACTTGATCGCTGGTCAGGTTGGTCTGCGTCGTGATCCACTCGCCCGTTTCCAGCCAGTCGGCCACATCCACCTGCAGCTCGAACTTGACCGCTTCGCCGGGCTCTAGCGCCTCCACTTGCCAGGTCACGCTGTTTTCGTCTTTGTCGGCCACGCCGCCAGGCGTCGAATCGGACAAGATGGGCGAGAGCCCGAGAGGCAGCGTCTGCGTGACGATGACGTTGGTCACCGAGATCATGCCCACGTTCGAGATCCAGATGCTATAGCGCTGACGCCACCCCGAGCAAAGGGGATCATATAGATCCGTCATGGTGAGATAGAGATACGGCGAGATGCCATCGTCCAGAGCGATGGTCGGAACGGGGGTCGGCGTCGCCGTGGGCGTGAGCGTCGGCGTGGGTGTGGCGGAGGGCTGCAACGTCGGATAGGGCGTCGCAGTCCGCGGCGCGTTGCTGACCTGGATGCCATCCACATAAACGTCGCGGTAATCCAGCCCACCATCCTTGTGCACGGTGGCCCGCAGCCGCAGGGTATAGCTCCCGTCAGGGATGCCCGTCGTGTCCCATAGCGCCAGGCGCCCATCACGGACCGCGTCATTGCGCGCCTGCCCGATGGGAATCCACTGGGCTGGCTCCGCCCCAGGGCCAAAGCTGAGTTGGTAGCTCTCCATGTCGGGCACCTCCGCCGTGCCCAGCACAGAGACGAGGCCACCCACCACCGCTCCAGGGCCCGGCGAATGGATCGCCAACGGATCGTTCGCCGTCTGAGCCTGCACAGGCAGCGCAGGGGTCAGTATCGCCAACACGCACAACAGCAGCGCCAGTCTTTGCATTACCACCTAGTTCCTTCTCTGCCAAGGCCCCGACGCCA
>CAZUZB010000064.1:6949-12406 GCA_964624695.1 uncultured Anaerolineales bacterium
GCCAAGTCCAACCGATAGATGATCTCACGCGTAACGTTCCTGTTGACCTTGTTCCATCCGACGTTGCTCTCGACCACCATGAGATAGTCGCCATGGGTGGCTTGCACAGCGCCATCGAGCCCCGCTCGCACCAGATCAGCCTGCAGCGTTCGGTCGAGAGGCGCCCATGCCAGGAGATCTTTTTGCGCAATGGCCTCTTCGAGCACCGTCGCCAGCGCACCAGCATCGGCAACGCCAGCCTGCCCCAGCCGATCCATGATCCCCGTGACCAACGCGGCGCCGATGTCCTTGCGGTGAGCCAGCCAATCGCCCCAGGCTGCCCCCTGGGCATCGATCCCTGGCGATTCCAGTGGCTGGGCCCAGAAGGTAGCCGCCACCTCGTGCACGTTGGCGCTGGTCACCGTAACGTCATAGCCCTCCAGCCAAACGGGCCCCAGCGCGCCGAGCAGCTCGGCAGCCAACGATGCGTTCACCGCCACCACCAGGTCCACCTGACGCCCCATGTCCATGGCATAGAGCGAAGCCATCACCTGCGCGGACTCGCGAAAATCGGGAGACCAGTTGGCATCGCGAAACAGCAGGATGCTGGCATCCATCCAGCGCGCCAAGGCCTCGGGCGCTGGCGGGTGCTCGGCTTGATGGGCCTCCACCGCATAGCTATCCATGAACGTGGACGCGACGAGAGCGCCGTTTTGCAGTTCCAGCTCGGCCACGCTGCTCACAAAGCCGCCAGTAGCCCGCACCTCGTCATCGTTCTGGAAAACCAAAAGCACGGTTCGTGGCGTCTCACCCGCTATCTGCGGCGCCAGCAGACCCAAATCGGCGACCAATCGCCCCGTTCGTGCGTACCTGCGCAGACGGGCCAAACGTGAACCATCCAGCCGTGCAAAGGCTTCCTCCACCCTGGTGAGGCGTTCGCGCACCGAGAGCAGCCGCCCGCGCTCTTGACCCACCGAGCGAATCACCGAGGCGGCCGCGCCCCTCTCAGGCAAGGTCTCCCAGGCATCGGGAGCGCCACTCTCGATCTCGAGCAGGGCCCACCAAGCTAGGTCGGTTAGCTCCTCCAGGGCCAGAACCCCATCGGTGAGCCCGACTCCCACAGCCTGAGCGCGCGGTAGAGCCCTCAGGCGAGCCAACGGCGACGCCCACCAGCTCGTCTGCCGCAGCCAGCGCAAGGCCCCATGCAGCCGCGAGAGCGACTCGGCCAACGTGGCCACTTGGCTTGAGGGGCGGGCGGGGTCCCCGAGACTCAGGGCCGCCACCTGCACGTCCTGCGCCGCTCGCACCACGCCGTGCGCAGCCAGCGTGGTGACGCCCGCCTGGGCGAGCAGCAACCAGGCCAGGATCAGCCCCACCCAGAGGAGAGCGCTAGCCCTGGGGCTTCGCGCCTCACCGCTGGCCATAGCGCTCCGTGATCGCCCACCGATAGGCCTGCCCAAAGGGGCTCAGGGAACCATCCGCAGCCAGCAGGTCGCCGTTGAACTGGCTGACGTCGCCGCCTGCGCGGGAATCCAGGCAGAACCACGCCCACGCCTGGACATGGTCCGTCTCCTGAAGCCACTGCGTGGCGGCGGCCAGGAATGCCACGCCCTCGTCAGGCGGCTCGACGGGGCGATCACAGCATCCAGACCCATACAGAACCCCGTACTCGGTCAAGAGCAGAGGCAGATGGCCGTGGCCGATCGCGTCCATCCAGCCGCGGAACGCGATGATCCGCTCCTGAAAGATAGCCACGTCGTACTGGCTCGTGCCCTCGTCTAGGATATAGTTGTGAATGTTCCAGGCCGAGAGGCGCGGCTCGCGGCCATACTGCTCTCGATAGCAGTCAAGAAACGCCTGGGCGTAGCCGATATCCGCGTCGGCAATGCCTGCGGGCACCAGCCGCGCCCCCCAGTCTGTACGAGCTGCAATCTGCTCGGCCCAGCGAAAGAAACGAGCATAGGCACAAGGTGCCAGGGCATCCTGATAAGGGTCGTTGGGCTCGTTGCCGATCAGCCAGATCGCGTCTCTGCGCTGACGCATGGCGCCTGCCAGATCCTCAGATGGTGTGTGCGGCCGCACCAGCATGACGCGCAGGTGCCCGTCGATATCCTCGCCCGCAAAACCGTACTGGTAATACCAGACCGGACCGAGCGCATCGAGCGTCTCGCGGGGCACCCGCCCTAACACCACGATGCCCTCGGCGGGGCCGGGCCAGACGGGCTGTGCGGCTGCCTGCCGTGCCGATAGGACGGCCACAGCCAGAACCACCAGGCGGACGAACCACCTCCGCAACGCCTAGTCCTTTTCCTCACGCTGCGCCTGCCGCCGCCGACGACTAACCACCGGTGACGATAGCTGCTCGTCGGCATCACCTGATGCCTCACCCTCGCTTTGAGAAGCATAGTAGTAATAGTAGTAATAATAGTCGCTGCCATAGCCTCGGCGACGCAGCCTGACATTGTTCAAGACGGCGCCCAGCACCTTGGCCCCCGCCTTGTTCAGGACGTCGAGGGCTGCGGCCGCCCCCTCGATCTTGGTGACGCCAGCCTCCAGAACCAGGATCACGCCGCTCACCATGCATGCCAGGATGGCGGCATCCGCCACCGCCAAGAGCGGGGGGCTATCGAGCAAGACCACATCACAGCGCTCGTCGAGCTCAGCCAGAAGCTGCTCCATGCGCTCCGAGTTCAGCAACTCGGCAGCGTTGGGCGGCAGAGGGCCACAGGGCAGCAGCCGCACACCTTCTACCTCGGTGTCATAGAGAACATCATCCACCGAAGCAACCATCCCGGCCAGATACGAGGTAAGCCCGGGCTTGCTCGTGACCCCAAAAGCCTTGTACAGCGTCGGGCGGCGGAGATCGGCGTCCACCAGGATGACCTGCTGGCCCGCCTGCCCCATCACGGCGGCAAGGTTGGCAGTGACCGTAGACTTGCCCTCCGTGGGGCCAGCGCTCGTCACCAGGTAGCGACGGGCGCCATCTTGCGCTGGCAAAGCATAGCTCAGGTTCGTCCGGACCATGCGGAACGCTTCGGCTAACGGAGACCGCGACTCCTTGACCGCCAACAACGTCGGCAGGCGCTGCTCTTCCGACATCTGCCCCACCACACCCAGCATGGGGAGGCCCAGCACGTCGGTAACGTCGCGCTGGTCGCGCACGCTATCATCGAGATACTCGATCAAAAAGGCGGCCCCTCCGGCCAGCATCAGGCCAACCACGGCTGCCAGCATGGTGTTCTGCATCACCTTGGGCTTGGTCGGCGTCGTCGGGGGCACCGCTTCCTCGAACACCCGCACCTCGTTGATGGAGCTGCCTTTGAGATAGTTGAGCAGCGTCGACCAGGCCGTGCGGCGTGCGTTGAGCTCTTCCTCGAGGCGCTTGATCCGATCGGGATCGCCGCCCCCTTCCTTTTCGGCCACGATGGCGCGGCTGAGCGCATCCATCTCTCCCTGCAGCTCGGCGATCTGCTGGTGCACATACTCGCGATAGGCCTGCTCCTGCTTTTCGGGAGCGGAGGGGCTCTGCAGCACGAGTTGGCGCCCCAGCTCGTTCGCCGCCGCCGCCGCCCGGCTGGGCACCGAGTCCGCCACAGTGATCCGCAGCATCTGGGTGTTGCTGGGAATTGTCACCGTCACGCTAGGACGGCGCGGAAGGCCGAGCTCACCAACCACTGCATCCAGGATGGTGCGCGTCTTGACCAGCTCGGCATAGGTCTGCGCCAGTCGCTGGCTGGTCTGCATGTCTCCCGTCGTTGGATCCACCTGCTCGAGGCTGCCCCCGATCATGAGCAGCGCCGAAGCTTCATAGGTGGGCTCGGTATTGATGCTGACCACATAAGCGATGCCGGCACCCAGCACCATGCACACCAGCAGGAGCCACCACCAGCGGCGAACAATGGCCCAGTACTCGCGTAGTTCCACAACAACTCCTCAGGTCTTGATGTCAAAAAGGAGATCGCTCGACCGTGGCAACCCGAACAGTAGCCTACCCCAAGCGCAACGGTTCGCTCGAGCAGACGGGCTCGGAGATGTGGCTCGGCGCCACCTCGGAACAGCCATGGGCGGCGCTGACCAGAGCCAACAACATCCAGAACAACACCCCCGGCTTGGCTCCGAGCGCGACCGCATCCATCATCCCGTAGACATGTGCGCCCACCAAGCCCGCCAGAGCACCCAACACCACCTGCCGTGGCGGCCCTTTGAGCCGTCCCAAAGCCCGCACGCCATCGATGGTGGCTATGAGCAAGAGGCTCAAGTAAGCGGCCAGCCCCGGCAGCCCCAGATCGTAGGCCACCCCCAACAAGACATTGTGTGCATGGGGCATGCCCACGTCAAGAAGCGAGCGGCCGGCCAGATCCTGAACTCCCTCCAGCCGAAATGTGCCCAGCCCCTGGCCCAACCAGGGGTTGCGCAGAATGTAACTGGCGGCATCCTCCCAGATGGACAGCCTACCGTGCAGGGTGACCGTCCCCCAAGACGTAGGCAGCGGCCCGATCAGGGCCTGCACCACCCGCGGGGCGATCAGCGTCTGGCCCCAAGCGAGCCAGGCAACCAGGCCTCCCAGCAGCACGATCAGAAGCGCCCACGGGCCCCAACGCGCCCTCCCCGTCAACAGCACCACCAACGCCACCAGCATGCCGGCCCAGGCAGAACGGGATTGGGTGAGCAGCAGCGCCCCCAGGAGAGCCAGCGCTCCTAGCAGGCTAGCCGTCCACCACAGCCACGAAAGAGCCTCCCCCTGCGTTTGTCTGCGAGGGACACACGTGACCAGAGCGATCAGCAGGGGCGCGGCGTGGACGATCGCGCCTCCCAGTTGATTCATGCTCACACGCCCGTGCTGCGTCCCAGGCAACGACTGCACCAGCTTGGGCACCTGCACCAGCAGGTCGCCCAGCGGCCCCACCTTGGCGGGCCGCAACCCGCCCGCCAGCCCCACCAGGGCAAACCCCAGCGCTAACGCGCCACACCAGAGCGCCAAGGTAGCCAGCGACGCCCCCGCCCCACGCCAACGCCGCAGCGCCCAGTAGCCGTACAAGCCCAGCAGCAGGCCGGTCAGCTTGGGCACCGTCAGCTCGGCCACGCCGCCGCGCCACGCCGAGATGAGCGCGGTCACGATCAGCACAGCCATGGCGGGCAGATCCCCCACCACCGGCCATGGACGCCGCCCTAACAACGTCACCACCAGCAGGCTGATCGCCACCAGCGCCAGCGCCAATACCGTGGCCTGGGGCCGCGCATCAGGGAACCAGAGCGGCACCGCCGCGACCGCCCAGAGCAGCGGAAACACCCAGCCGGGGATGATGCTCTCAGCGCCCGGCTGCTCTGCATCCCCCTGCTCCTTGGCCGGGGCAAGAGCCGGCCACGACGTGCGTCCGCCCCGGCTGAACCAGCACCAGCCGAGATACACGCCCGTCACCGTGCCCCAGACGGCGCGCCAGATCAGTGTCGCGGCCACAAGGGCCAGCCCCATCAGCA
>CAZUZB010000065.1:0-5885 GCA_964624695.1 uncultured Anaerolineales bacterium
TCAGCAGCGCGGTTCACCAAAAGGCGGGGCTCAAGCGCTACACCGAGTGCTTGGTGGACGCCCTTGTGCCGCTCCTGGGCGATCGCCTGGCCCTCTTTCACAACGGCGCGCGGCAGGCCGACGTGCCCCCATCCTGGGCCGGGCTAGAGCGCGCGTCGGTAGCGGCCGGCTACAAGCCCTGGCGCGCCGCCGTTCTGGCCAGGCAGGCCGCGCATCTTTGGATGGACGCACTCCTGCCCGGCGCGGAGCTGTTTCACGCCACAGAGCATCTGCTGCTTCCCCTGCGCAGCATCCCCACCGTCCTCACGGTGCATGATCTCGTCTTTGAACGCTATCCCCAGTACCACAAGGTCCTCAACTATCGCTTCCTCAAGGCCAGCATGCCCCTCTTTTGCCGTCGCGCCACGGCGATCATCGCGGTGTCAGCATCCACCAAGCGGGATCTAGTCGCGCTCTATGGCCTGCCTGCGACCAAGGTGGCCGTGATCCCCGAGGCCGCGGCGCCGCACTTTTGCCCGCAGCCACCCGAGCGCGTGGAGCGCATCCGCCGGTCTCTGGGCCTGCCGCCGCGCTATGTTCTCACCGTGGGGACCATCGAGCCGCGCAAGAACCTGGATCGCCTCTTGCGAGCCCTGGGGCCCTTGTTCGCCGACGACCTCGTGGACGGGCTGGTGCTGGTGGGAAGCAAGGGGTGGCTCTATGAGGGCTTTTTCGCCGAGCTGGAGGCATCGCCCTGGCGCGACAGGGTGGTCCTGCCCGGCTTTGTCCCCGATGAGGACCTGCCCGCCGTGTACGCCGGAGCAAGCGTCACGGCCATCCCCTCGCTATACGAGGGCTTTGGCCTGCCGCTGCTAGAGGCGATGGCCTGTGGTTCGCCGGTCTGCGCCAGCGATGCCTCCAGCCTGCCAGAGGTCGGCGGCGACGCGGCGGCCTACTTTGCGGCGGACGACGTGGACGCCATGACCGACTGCCTGCGCGCTGTGCTGCAGGACGAATCCATGCGCCTGAGCATGGCCGCGGCCGGATTGGCACGTGCCGCCCAGTTCTCTTGGGCACGAACCGCGCGCGAGACGGCCGACCTCTACCAGGCGCTGGTCGACGCCAAGACGTGATGCCCATCGCGTCACGGGTTCGGATCTCCACTGTGAATTTCCTTGCATCGAGATACCGCTTGGGAGTATGATAGCTACGGTTTGGCCTTGTGAAGAGAGAAAACCAGGTGGAGGAAGGAGCTGAGCGCAGCCGGGCAAGCTGTCAGATCCCTCGGTCGACCACTCTCGTGTTTGCATACAGGAGGAGATCCAGCCATGAAGCGCAGAATCCTGACGACGCTGCTCGTTCTCGTGCTAGTCTTTGCGGTGCTGGCAAGCACCGGCTGCAAGCCCAAAAAGGCCGCCCTGGGGACGGCCGACAACCCGATCAAGCTCTATTTCGTGCCCTCGGTCGAAGTGTCCGTCATCGTCGAGAGCGGCGACGCCATGACCCAGTGGATCGAGGAGCAGACGGGCCTCAAGTTCGAGGTGCGCGTGCCCACGACCTATGCGGCCGTGGTGGAAGAGATGGGCGCCGCCGAGGGCGACGCGATGGCCTTTATCCCGGCCATGGGCTATGTGCTGGCGTCCGATCGCTACGGCATGCAAGTGTCGCTGGCCACCGAGCGGTACGGATGGGGCTACTACTGGGCCGAGTATGTGGTGCGGCGCGATAGCGGCATCACCAGCATCGAGGATCTCGATGGCAAGAGCTGGGCCTATCCCAGCGTGACCTCGACCTCAGGCTATCTGGTTCCGGCCTCCTACTTTGCCAAGCACGGCATCGAGCCCGGCGACGAGTTCGACGCTGGCGGGCACCCACAGGCCGTAGCCGCCGTCTACGAGGGTCAGGCCGACTTTGCCACAGTCTACTTTTCAGCGCCCGGGGATAACTGGCAGATCAGCGACCCGCCAGAGCCCGCAGGCGAGTGGTCCTACAAAGAGGTCGAGGGCAGACTGCAAGCTTTCAAGGGCGGGCAACGCATCCGCGATGCGCGCGCGGCCATGCTGGACACCTACAACGATGTCTGCGAAGTGATCGGTATCGTCGCGCTGTCCGACCCAATCCCCAACGATACGGTCAGCTTTTCCAAGGACTTTCCCGAGGACATCCGCGAAAAGGTCGTGCAGGCGCTGCTAGACTATGCGCAGACCGACGAGGGCCAGGCCGTGCTGGCCAACGACAAGTTCTATGACATCACCGGCTTTACGCGGGTAGATGACTCGCAGTTCGACCCGATTCGGGACATGATCAGCGGGCTGGGCCTCGCCGAAGAGGACATTCTCAAGTAGACCCAAGCCAGAGTTGTCACAGGGCAGGGGACAGACTCCTGCCCTGTGACGCTATAGGGTGGTGACATGCGTCTCCGGTAGACGGGGAGGGGCGGTGCTCGAGATCCAGAATCTCACCAAGGTGTACGAGGGCGGCGTCCTGGCGCTGGACGGCGTGTCCTTGACGGTCCACGACGGCGAGTTCCTGGTCGTCATCGGGCTGAGCGGCTCGGGCAAATCTACCCTGATGCGTTGCATCAATCGCCTGATTGAGCCGACCAGCGGCCAGGTGCTCTATGATGGCTATGACGTCACCGCGGCGCCCCCCGAAGAGCTGCGCCGCATCCGCCGCAAGATCGGCATGGTGTTTCAGAATTTCAACCTGGTCACCCGTTCGTCGGTCCTCACAAACGTGCTTTCTGGCAGGTTGGGCTATGTGAGCAACTGGGCTGGCTTGATGCACCGGTTCAGCGCGGAGGATATGGCCTTGGCCATGCGTAATCTGGAGCGGGTAGGCATCGCGGAAAAGACCTACGCCCGTGCCAACGAGCTCTCGGGCGGGCAGCAGCAACGGGTGGGCATCGCCCGAGCGCTGATGCAAGAGCCCGAGCTCATCTTGGCAGACGAACCTGTATCCGCCCTGGACCCGGCCACTTCGCACTCGGTGCTGCGCCACCTCGAGGCCGTGAACCGCGAGGACGGCATCACCGTGATCTGTAACCTCCATTTCCTAGACCTCGCCCGCCGCTATGCCACCCGCATTGTGGCCCTCAAGGCCGGACGGCTCATCTTTGACGGGCAGCCTGACGAGATCGACCGCGACCGCTTTCGAGAGATCTATGGCCAAGAGGCTGAAGAGGTGGGCGTTGACTAGCGCTAGGGGGCAGCATGCCAAAGAACAACCGCGCCCGACAGCGTAGACAGGCGTTCCTGCTCGACTGGCTCATCTGGGCCTATGCCGTGGCAGGGGGCCTGTACTACTTTCGGAAGCCTCTCGCCTCGGCAGGCGTCTCAGCTTGGGTCTATCTGATCGCCGTCCCGATCGGGGCGTTGGTGGCATGGCTTCTGGAGCGCGGGGGCACTAGCATCGGTGAGCGGGTGGTGGTCGAATCGGCCGACGAGTCGCTGGAGGAACGCGCATCGCAGCGGCGCACGCCCTGGTACCAGACCCAAGTCGGCATCACGGGGCTGCTCATCGGGGTGCTGACGTTTGTGCTGGGGTGGCAGATCACCGAGATCAACCTCTACTATGTCTTTACCCGAGCCGACCGCATGCAGAACATGACCGAGCGGCTCTTGCGCCCTTACTGGCCGGTCATCGGCTCGCTGATCGAAAAGATGATCGAGACCATCTTTCTGGCGCTCATGGCCACGGTCATCTCGATCCCCCTGGCGGCCCTGGTGAGCTTTGCCGCTGCCCGAAACATCATGTATCGCATCACCGCGCGATGGGGACGATCGCTAGGCGGCACCGTCTTGGGCCTGGCGGGCGCGCTGGCAGGCTGGATGCTGATCTCGCGGTTGTTTGGCGGGGCCGAGAGTGAGGTGCTCGACATTGCGCTGATCCGCGGCTTGCTGCTCCCTTTGGCAACGTTGGTCGGGTTGTTGGTGGGCGCTAACATGGGCGCGCGGGTTGCCCGGCTAGCCGAGCCCCACCCCACAGGCTTGGCGAGCAAGGCCATCATGGCGATCTTTGGGGCGGGATTGGGGCTGCTGGCGGCCTGGATCGTAGCTTCCTTGGTGGCGATGGTCGTCTTTGGCGCATCGTGGAGCATCTTCCGTCGAGATCTCGCGCCGTGGCACCTGGTGGTGCTGGCGCTAGGCGGCGTCGCGGGCGCAATCTATGCGCTGCAGCACCTGCCCGAAGAGCAGTTCCCGATAGGCCGGCTGATCTATGGCGTCGTTCGGTTCATCCTGAATGCCACGCGCTCCATCGAGCCCTTTGTGTGGGCGCTGATTTTCGTGACCTGGTTCCGCTTGGGGCCGTTCCCTGGCATGGTGGCGCTGATGGTGCATTCGGTGGCGGCGCTGGGCAAGCTCTACTCGGAGCAGATCGAGTCCATCGATCCTGGCCCGTTGGAGGCGGTCCGTGCCAGCGGCGCAACCGAGCTCCAAACAGTGGCCTATGCGGTGGTTCCGCAGATCATCCCACCCTTTATCTCGTTTACCATCTATCGCTGGGACATCAACGTCCGCATGAGCACCATCATCGGCCTGGTGGGAGGTGGCGGCATCGGCCAGATGCTGTTCCAGTATCAGAATCTGGCCCAATGGCGGCAGGTGAGCGTGGCCGTGATCCTGATTGTGGCCGTCGTGATGATTCTGGACAGCGTCAGCGCCAGGATCCGGGAGCGGTTGGTCTAGGCGGGTGCTGATCGCGCCCCTCTGTCGATCGACTACCCGACACCACGACAACGGGGGCACGTCCATGTAGGACGTGCCCCCGTTCTTGACCGGGCAGCGCTAGAGCGACTGCGCCTCGCCCAGCTTGATAGCCTCGAACATCTTGATGCTCTGTAGCGGCCGCACCATGCCGAGGATCACGATGCCCAGGGCGACGCCCACAATGCCCCACACGCGCCAGACGCCTTCCCAGGCGATCTGGACGATCAGTGGCGGCAGCGGCAGGGTCTCGGCATAGCTCACCTGCAGGAATGGCAGGAACAGGTTGCTCATCCAGATCCCCACTGCCGCTCCGGCGAGCAAGCCCAGAGCGACGATGATGGTCTGCTCCAGGATCACCAGCAACCACAGTTGCGTTTGCGTCAGCCCGATGGCTCGCAACACGCCAAACTGGATGGTCCACTGCCGCAGCGACAAGAAGGCATAGAGCATCAGGCCGAGCATGCTCAAGAACGAGATGATCATAAACCCGATGGAAAGGAACCCGAACAAGCCGACGCGCTCGAGACGGCTCTGCTCGCGGTTGATCTGATCCAAAGCGCTGGTGATGGTATGGATACGGAATCCAGCCTCTTGCAGCCCCTCCTGCAAGACTGCGGTATCGACGGTACGATCGACATCCAACCAGAGCTTGCCCGTCAAGGGATAGCCTAACTGCATCTCGAGATAGCCAATGTTGGCTAGAATCAGTAGCGGGGTGCTGGTCTCATTCTCGGATGGATAGATGGTGGGGAACAGCTCGACGGTGCCGGCAACGCGCAGCTCCAAGCGGGTCCCTTCGGCGTTATTGACTCGCACGCTCAGCGAATCACCCACATTGAGCCCCTTGGCAGCGAGAAACGCCCGGTTCACGATGCAGGCGCGTTGATCGTAGGCCAGCTCGTTCATCAGCGCCCCCAAAGAGCGCTGAGCAAAGTCATCTCGGAAGAACGCCACCGATGGAAGCGTCGTCCGTTCCACACCGATCACGGTGCCCCGATCGCCAGTATCCGCACGGATGCCCATGCTGACCACACGGCTGGCAGTGCGCACCCCCTCGACGTTCTCGGCCTCGCTGGAAGGCATGAGGTAAAGCTGAACGGCGGTGGTCTCGCTCCCCGCCTCACCGTCTGCGGTGGGCTCTGCGTTACCAAACATGCCCCCAGATGCAGAGCTGCCGGTGAGCCAGGCAGCTTCATC
>CAZUZB010000065.1:5985-9889 GCA_964624695.1 uncultured Anaerolineales bacterium
CCGATTGAAATAACAAACAGGGTCGGCGCGATCAGCAGCAGGGGGTTCTGGAGCGGATCCCCTTGGCCGCCCAGGAGAAAGCTGAGAGCGCCCTCTTGCTGCAGCATGTACAGCCCATACAGCGACGCGCCAAAGAGAATGATATCCAGAAAATATCGCTGCCACCAGGGCTGCTCCATGGAACGCGCCAGGAACTGCTTGAACGTAATGATCGTCAGCCGTGCCCACTTGAAGGCTGGCAGCAGGCAGGATATGGTGCCAACCACAATGCCCAACACACCCAACTGGATGCTGGTGGTGGTGGCGCGGACCAAAAGCGGCTCGGTGCGCACAAACTGCAAAAAGCCTTGCGTTTGACCGATGAGCTGCGCCATGAGCCTGGCCAATGCCAGGCCGGCCGCCAAGCTGATGGCGCCCAGCACCAGGCTCTGTGCCAGATAGAGCTGTAGCACCTGCGGTGTGCTGGTCCCCCGGCTCTTGAGCAAAGCGATCTCGAGTCGCTGCTGTGTCACCGACAACGTGGACACAAAGATGACGTACCCCAGCGATAGTAGGATGATGGGGATGCTGAACGTCAGCAACACCTTGCTCTGCAGTGCCACCGAACGCTGATAGCGCTCCAAAGCCCATGCCGGCGAGATCGGAAAGTTGACGTCGGGGAGCAGGATCGACATCTGCGCCCGGATCCGCCCGATGGCGCTGATCACACGCCGAACGTTGCTGGCCTGGACCTCGCCGCCGTCATAGATCTGATGCCACCCCGCATAGGTGAGGCTGTACGGCTGCTCGGTAACCACGATACGGCCGAGATACGTAGCCTCCTGCATGATCAGGAGGTTATCAAAGCTGGAAGGCTGGAGGAACCAGTACAGGTCTTGGGAGTCCGTAGCGACCCAGATGCCCACCAGGCGGATCTCGTCCTCAAAGCGCCGCGCTTGCATCAAGTCGGTGCTCTCTTCGCGGCGGTAGATGACAAACTCGTCGCCAACCTGCACTCCCAGCTCGTTGGCTTTGGCCTGCGTCATAATGACCGGGATCGGCTCGCCGGGGCCGACCGGCCCCGGGAAGGCGCCCTCAACCAGGGTGATATGGTTCTCAATGTCGCGCACAAAGCCCGTCTGCAGCCGCGTAAGCGCGCGACGTCCCGCATCACCGGCGTAGAGATCGGTGCCCTGCGGAAAGAGCGAGAACAGGTCCGAATGCACGTACAAGGTTGATTGCGTGAGCGGAAGCCCCATGGTAGCCGGCGCACTCGAGGCCAAGTAGCGATCGGCTGCGGCAACCTGCTCCCAACGCACATCGCGGCCAGGGAGCCGACTGTACAGATACATGAACGAGAACGCCGGTCGATTCCGGATCTCTAGCGATCCGAGCTCATCGGCTAGGATGCGGTTGTTCGCGGCTTCCACGTACATGGGGATGGACGAGCTTAGCGTGACCACGGTGATGAGGCCGACGAGCATGCCGATGGTCAGTTCGGGGGCGCTGCGGAGCCTGCGGAACGCGAACCAGAGGACGCCAAAGAACCTAGTTACCGCTGTCGAGATGCTCTTCATAGAGTCTTTCCATCATCTCCCGAATACAGTGCGTAGGAACGCCTCTGCCCCCTGCGCGCCCAGTGGGCTGCCGAGGCAGAGGCGCTCTCAGACGGGCTCTAGACCTTGAGGGCGCCCGAAGTCAGGCCCTGGATAAAGAGCTTGCTGGTAAAGGCGAACATGATCAGCAGCGGGATAGCGCTGATCGTGTAAGCCGCGTTCAGCGGCCCCCAACTGGTATAGTACTGGCCTTGGAAACCCCACAGGCCGAATACAATGGTCTTGTACTTGTTGCTGGAGATGGTGACCGACGGCCAGATCACGGCATTCCAGGTACCGGTGACGTTCATGATCGCCAGGGTGCCCAAGATCGGCGCGGACAGGGGCAGCACGATCTGGCGAAGCACGCCAAGCTCGTTGGCGCCATCCAGCCGGGCGGATTCAAAGAGCTCGCCGGGCAACCCCTCGAAAAAGGTCCGCAACAGGAGGATGCCGAACGGCTGGCCGCCCGCGATCCAAGGGAGGATCAGAACCCAGTAGCTATCGAGAAGTCCGAGATCGCGAACCAGGATGAACGAGGGCACCAGCGTAAGCACACCAGGGATCATCATGAGAGCGATGATCATGATGTACATAAAGTTCTTGCCCGGAAACTCGAACCGACCAAAGACGTACGCGCTCAAAGAGCAGAACGTCACCACGCCGACGGCGGTGACGCCGCTGGTAAAGATCGAGTTCCACACATAGCGGCCTACCGCCTGCCACGCATAGCGATAGTTGACAAAATGCATCGGCAGAGTGGGCACCCACCGCGCGTGGATGAACTGAGGGTTGTCTTTGACGCTCATAAAGAGCATGGCCACGAACGGATAAAAGGTCAGGATCACGAGGATCCAAAGGATCAGATGAAGCACAGGCTGCTGCTTCTTGAACTGTGCCCACCAGGTGGTCTGTGTTAGGACGTGTTCCATAGTCTGGTTTCTCTCCGTCGGTTACGCCGCGCACTGGCGGGATAGACTAGCCGGTGATATCGCTGGCGGACTTGACATAGTGCATGTTGATATAGGTCGCGCCTAGGATCAAGATAAAGGTCACGAGCCCGATAGCACTGGCATAACCAATGCGGTTGTAGGAAAAGGCTTCCTGGTACATGACCAATCCAGGCATCATGCTAGAATAGCCGGGGCCACCATTGGTGAGAATGAGCTGAGCCTGATAGGCCTGAAGTCCACCAATGACACCGAGGATCAAGAGCAGCTTGATCTGACCCATCACCAAGGGCAGGTCGATCCGGAAAAAGCGGCTGACCCCCTCGGCGCCGTCCATCCGGCTGGCATCAAAGATCTCTTGCGGGATGCTTTGCAGGCCTGCCAAATAGATGAGCACGTTGACCCCACTCACCCAGGGAAAGCCCATGACAACAAACGACGCGAGCACCGTCCTGGGGCTGCCCAGCCAAGGCTGACGCCATTCCGTGCCACCGATGGCCTCCAGGATGATGTTGACGATGCCGACGTTGGGGTCGAGAATGAATCGCCACAGCAGGGTGCCCACGAGGCCAGGAACGACCATCGGGATAATGAAAAAGAGGCGGTAGAGGTACCGCCAGCGGTCGTTGGCCACATTAAAGATCATCTCGGCCACGATGAGCGGGACCGAGATGCCGATCAACAGGTTGAACCCGAGCAGAATAAAGAGGTTCTTCCATGAAGCCATGAACACCCTATCGGTGAACAGCTCCCGAAAGTTCTGCAAGCCGATGAATGTGCGCTCCCTGAAACCATCCCACTGGAAGAACGAGTTGTAGATGGCCGAAATAGGCGGAAAGTAGCTGAATACCAGGAGCAGAGCGAACGTGGGTACTAGGAAGAGGTAAAGATGCTTGGTGCGCCAGAGACGTTGCCATACCGACATAGCCATTCTCCTTACGTGTCTGATGCGGCGCTGTCAACTCTGCTGCTGAATGCAGCGTTGGCAGACAATGCCTCTGGCAGAAAAGAGAGCGCTAGCCCGCATGATGAACGCGGCAGGGCACCGTGCCCTCACGTACGTGGATGCACGGTACGCTGCCGTGTACGGCCAACATGCATCATCACGGACGCCACGCACTCCTCTCGGACAACGAGGGACTGTCTGCCGGACCGGTGCCCCAGAGGAATGCACCACCCGCTGGCTCTTCCGCTTAGGACTCGGCCATTATAGCCTATGAATGAGTGAGGTGTCAAAGGTTTTCCCGGGGAGGGTGTTGAAAACCCCGTACGAGGTAGCGCTGAGAGAAGAGCGAGAGATCGATTGGGAAGCAGCCGTCGAGCGACTCTTGCCGATGCACAAGGGCCGTAGACGCGTGGGGCGACCGCCTTATCTGACGG
>CAZUZB010000065.1:9989-12020 GCA_964624695.1 uncultured Anaerolineales bacterium
CTGTCCTTCCCCTCCCGATTGACGGATCCCCACCCCTCTGCTAAGATGGCCCCACAGTGCACCTAACGAGGACGAGATGCTGACCAGCGTGCGCGCCCTGCAGAAGACTCATCTCCAGCGCCGAGCGCTCTTGCTCCGCCATCGCCTGCGTCCGCTGCGCCTGGCCGCCGCGGCCAAGGGCTGCATGGGGGGCTCCCCCCTAGTATGAACGCCTGACCTCAATCCCGTCCCTCGTGAATCCGAATTCCCCTTCTGCGCCAGGCCAGATGCTTGGTGCTCGCCAAAGGAGCATGATGAACCAAAAGATACTGGTGGGAGTTGCCTGGCCCTATGCCAACTCGCACCTGCACCTGGGACAACTCGCCGGCGCCTACATCCCGCCCGACATCTTTGCCCGCTACCACCGCCTCCGCGGCAATGATGTGCTCATGGTGTCGGGCTCCGATACCCACGGCACGCCGATCACCGTAACCGCCGAGCAAGAGGGCGTCGCCCCCGATGAGATCGTCCAGCGCTACCATGCCAGCTTTCTAGAGTCGCTGCAGGGCCTGGGCATCTCGTTCGACCTGTTCACCCACACCGATACCGAGAACCACTGGCAAGTCACCACGGACATGTTCACCCGCATGCTGGAAAAGGGGCACATCTACAAAGAGAGCATGCGCGCCTTTTATGATCCCGTGGCCGAGCGCTTTCTGGCCGATCGCTACGTCGAGGGCACCTGCCCCTTTTGCGCGTTCGATAACGCCCGCGGCGACCAGTGTGACAACTGCGGCAAGCCGCTGGACGCCCTCGAGCTGATCGATCCGCGCAGCCGCTTTTCAGGAGCCAAGCCCGAGATCCGCGAGACCGAGCACTTTTTCCTGGATCTAGGCCATTTCAACGACCAACTGACCGAATACGTGCTCGCGCAAGACCATTGGCGCCCTAGCGTGCGCAATTTCAGCCTCAATCTGCTGCGCGAGGGGCTGCACGGGCGCGCCATCTCGCGTGACATCGACTGGGGCATCCCCGTGCCCGTCGAGGGTTACTCGCACAAGCGCATCTATGTCTGGTTCGATGCCGTCATCGGCTACTATGCCGCCAGCATCGAGTGGGCCCAGCACGTCGGCATGCCCGAGGCCTGGCACGACTGGTGGGACGAGGGCAACGATGCCCGCGCCTACTATTTCGTAGGCAAGGACAATATCTTTTTCCATACGCTCATCTGGCCCGCCATGCTGCTGGCCTATGGCGGCCTCAAGCTGCCCTATGACGTCCCCGCCAACGAATGGCTGACCCTCGAAGGCCGCAAGCTCTCCTCCAGCCGCAACTGGGCCGTCTGGGCGCCCGACTATCTCTCTCGCTATGACGCCGATCCCTTGCGCTACTGCCTCACCGTGCACGCCCCCGAGACCTCGGACTCGGACTTTACCTGGCAGGATTTCTACGACCGCAACAACAACGAGCTCGTGGGCACCTGGGGCAACCTGGCCTATCGGATGCTCAGCTTTGCGCAGCGCAATTTCGACGGGATCGTCCCCGAACCAGGCGAACTGACCCCAGAGGACCAACAGCTCTTGGCGGCCTCCGAGGCGGCCTTTGACGAGGTGGGTGGGCTGATCGAAGCCTGCCGCTTCCGCAACGCCGTCGGCAGCGCCATGGCGCTGGCCCGCGAGGCCAACCGCTACCTGGACGCCGCCGCCCCGTGGAAGCAGCTCAAGAGCGATCGCCAACGCTCGGCCACCACCACCTATGTCACCCTCCGTGTGGTGGATTCGCTCAAGGTGCTGTTCGCGCCCTTCCTCCCCTTTTCGTCGCAGCGCCTCCACGGGGCGCTGGGCTACCAGGGCAATCTGATCGGCGAGCAGCGGGTGGAGCAAGCCCAGGAGAACGCCCATCATCATACCGTGCTCACCTACCAGCACACGTTGGTTGGCGATCGTTGGCGGCCCAGCGAGCTCGCGCCAGGGCAGCCCCTGGGCGAGATCAAGCCGCTCTTTATCAAGCTGGATGATAGCATCGTGGCGGAAGAGATCGATCGCCTGCACA
>CAZUZB010000066.1:0-11956 GCA_964624695.1 uncultured Anaerolineales bacterium
CTCTTGGTTGGAGGCTCCCCCATGAACCTGAACAAACAAAGAGGCGCGGCGTTGGTGTTGGTGGCCCTCAGCATGGTGATGCTGGTGGGCGCGCTGTTGCTGGCGGTGGATGTGGGCGCGGCCTATGCCGTGCGGCGGCAGCTCCAGAATGCGGCCGATGCGGGCGCGTTGGCCGGGGCGGCGGTGTTGGCGCGGGGCGGCACCGATGCCCAGGTGTGGGCCGAGGTGGATCAGTACGTGGGCCTGAACGATGCCACGGGGTTCACGGCCTGGTACACGCCCGGCGGCGAGCTGGTGGGCGCGGGCTCGGTGCCCGGGGATGCCACCGGCGTGCGGGTGACGGCCACGGGGCCGCTGCCGAGCTTTTTTCGCAAGCCGTTTTTACGTATGATGGGCGATGTGGCTGCGGATGCGGATATCGACGCCGAGAGCGTGGCCGGCAGCCGGTTTCGGCCGCTGGATATCATCGTGGTGATCGACGTCTCGGGCAGCATGGAGGATAGCCGCTATCCGCACATGAACCCGATGACCGATGCCAAGAACGCGGCCAAGGCGTTCGTGGACCTGAACAACCCGGCGGTGACGCGGATCGGGCTGGTGTCGTACTCGGATCAGTTCACGCTGGAGCGCGGGTTGACCAGCAACTTTACTGCGGTCAAGACGTCGATCAACGGGCTGAGGGCGGATGGGTGCACCAACTCGGAGGGCGGGGTGTATGCGGCCCGGCGGGAGCTGGTGCAGAACGGTCGGGAGGACGCCACGCCGATCATTGTGTTCCTGACCGATGGCTGGCCCAACGTGCGGCTCTTGGGCTCGGGCTGGAGCAAGTACGTGCAGCATCCGAACAGCTATCCGTGCTATCACCGTTACATGTACAACACGCAGTACCGAAGCTACTATGACTATCGCTGCCCGTACATGGAGTGCACGGTGGCGCAGCAGGCGCTACGGGACGAGGTATCGCGGGTGGCGGATGCGGGGATCGTGATCTATGCGATCTCGCTGGGCGAGGGACACGAGATGATGCAAGAGATCGCCGACATGACGGGGGGGCAGGCGTTTCACACGCCGGATTCGGCCGAGTTGCAGGCGATCTATGAAGAGATCTTTGATCTGATCATGCTCCGTATCACCGAGTAGACGAGCGTTGTAGCAGCGGTGGCGCGCTAGGGCGGAGCCACCCGAGGCGGAGGGGCGAGCTATGGGGCGACTGCGAGGCTGCTTGTGGCTGACGGCGGGGCTGATCGTGGCCCTCTTGGCGGGTTTCGTGGCCTATGTGGCGCTGAACCGCGCGACGACGCAGGTGGTGGAGGAGGCTCCCGAGACGCGCCAGGTCTCGGTAGTGGTGGCAGCCCAGGCGGTCTCGGTGCGGGCGCAGCTCACCCAGGCTGACGTGCGCCTGGTGGAGATGTCGGCCGCCAGCGTGCCGCCCGGCGCGGTGGGCTCGGTGGAAGACGCCGTCGGCATGGTGACCATGGTGGACCTCTACGCCGATGAGGTCATCATGTCGCAGCGCCTGGTGGACCCCGATATTACCGCCGCGGACGGGCGTCGGGCGATCATCCTGGCCGATGAGCAGGTGTTGATGGCGCTGCCCTCCCGCGACTTGCTCACCAGCGTCAAGATGCTGCGCCCCGGCGATCATATCGACATTCTGTTCTCGCTGGAGATGCCGTCGGCCGCCACGGTGGCGGGCGGGGTTGGGGTGGATACCACGGGCTACTATTACGGCGTGCAGGAAGAGGAGCAGGCCACTTTCAGCGCGCTGGAGAACGTGGTGGTGGCGGGCATCACCACGACCTCGACCGACCCGGCGCAGCCCGGCGACCCCACGGCGGTGCTGGTGGCGGTCAGCGCGCAGGATGCGTTGACGCTCAAGTATCTGATCGATGCTGGTGGCACGCTGGACTTTGTCTTGCGGGCGCCGGGCGTAGAGGACCTGTTCGATCCCAATCCCGTCGACATCGACTATGTGATGAACCGGTATCGGATCACGCGGTAGCGAATGGCTGAGCGAGAGGGGTAGGGGCACGGCATGCCGTGCCCCTACCCGGCAAGATAGGCCCGAAGACGTCATGGCTTTGGAGGTTGGATGGATCCGATTGGCGGCGAACCACTCCGCGTTCTACTGATCAGCACCGACGAGCGTACGCGCGACGAGGTGGCTGAGGCGCTAACGGCTGGCACGGCCGATCACCGGCTGTACTGGGTGTCGCAGGCGAGCAATGCGCTTTCGCGCGCCCAGGACGTGGTGCCGCATCTGGTGTTGGTGGATCACGGCCTCGAGGGCGAGGACGAGCTGGCGGTCATCAAGCAGCTCGTGCGGAGCGTGCCGACGGCGGCGGTTTTGGCGCTGGTCGAGTGGGATGCCATGACCCGCGCCAGCCAGGCGGTGCTGGCGGGCGCCCGTGGCTTTGTGATGAAGCCGCTGCAGACCAACGATCTGCTGACGGCCATCAAGCAGGTGATGGCCAGGCCGCAGGCGGCGGTGGATGCAGGCGAACGAACCCGAGAGGTGCGCGGGCGGGCGGTGGTGTTCTGCGCGCCCAAGGGTGGAACGGGGCGCACGACGTTGGCCATCAATACCGCGATCGCGTTGCACCAGCGGACGCACGAGGCGGTGGCGCTGGTGGATGCCGACTATGCCGCACCGGCCTTGGATGTGGCGCTCAACCTGCCCAGCGACCGGACGATCAGCGATCTGTTGCCGAGACTATCCCAATTGGATGACGACCTGGTGTCGGGCGTGATGGTGAGCCATGTTTCGGGCGTGCAGGTGCTCTTGGCGCCGCCCCCAGAGGGCGTGGCCACCCCGATCCCGTTGCAGCAGGTGCAGCAGATCATGGTGACGCTCAAACGGATGTTCCCCTGGGTGTTGGTGGATTTGGGCCTGCCCATGGATGAGACGGCCTATGCCTTTCTCGATGACGCCGACCGGATCGTCATGTCGGTGTTGCCCGAGATGGTGGGGTTGCGGAACACGCGGATGATGCTGAGCCAGCTTCACGGCCGGGGTTATCCGGATGAGCGGATCTGGCTGGTGCTGAACCGCTCCACCTTGCCGGGCGGCGTATCGCGCAAGAGCATCGAGGAGCGCCTGGGGGTGGACATCCGCCATGATGTGCCGGACGACCAGGCGTTGGCTACCCACGCGGTGAACCGGGGCGTGCCGATCATGATGGGCGGCGGGCGAGGCGCTGTGGCAACGGCCATGGGCAAGCTGGCGCAGGAACTGGCTCGTGATCTGCGGCCGCGCGGCCTGCAAGCTGAGGACGCAGCGGCTGGCGATGGGGGTTCGCTCTTGCGTCGGTTGATGCCGCGGCGTTCGGACGAGCGTTAACGGAGGGCGGGGGACCATGCTCGAGAACGCACCTCTCTACTTTGCCTTGTTGATGGGCGTATTGGTGCTCATCGGCTTTGTGGGGCTCTGGTCGATGACGGGCGGGCGCGATCCGGTGGATGATCGCCTGGCCGAGTACGGCTATCGGGAAGAGGTGACGCCCAACGGGCAGTCTCGCGATGTGGGCAGCGGCGAGCGTTTGCGGCGGACCATGAACCGCCTGATCAACGGATTCGGCCTGGGATACAAGCTGGCCGATTCGGTGATGCAGGCTGATCTGCCGATGACGGCATCCGAGTATGTGCTGGTGGTGGCGGGGATCGCTCTGCTCGGGTTCCTTATCGGGACCTTTGTCTTGGGTGAGGTGCTGTTTGGCGCCCTGCTGGCGGTGGTGGGCCTGTTCATTCCGGGGATGTTTGTGCGCAGCCGTCGCGCCAAGCGCCAGCGCCAGATCACCGAGCAGCTCCCCGATGTGCTCACGCTGATGGTGGGGGCGTTACGTTCGGGGTACGGGCTCTCGCAGGCCATCGAGCTGCTGGTGGAGCAGTTGCCAGACCCGGCCTCGAAAGAGTTCGAGCGGGTGCAGCGGGCCACGGGCTTTGGCCTATCGATTCAGCAGGCCCTCACCGATATGGCCAACCGCATCGGCACCGACGACGTGGCCCTGGTGGTGACGGCGATCAATGTGCAGAGCGAGACGGGCGGCAACTTGGCCACCACGCTGGACACGATCGGCGTCACGGTGCGCGACCGGCTAAAGCTCAAGCGCGATATTCGGGTGATGACCTCACAGCAGCGCTTTACCGGGTACGTGCTGGCGTTTCTCCCGGTAGCTCTGGGAGTGATCATCTACCTGCTGAACCCCGAGTATATGTCGCAGTTGTTCCAGCCGGGGCTGGTTCGCATCCTGCCGGTGATGGCGGTCGTCTTTCAGATTCTAGGGTTTATGGCGATGCGCAAGATTGTGGATATCGAGGTGTAGCGCCATGGGTGCAAGTGGGTCTGGCTTGCTAACGCTGCTTTCGTCGCCCTGGCTGTTTGCGGGGTTGGTCACGTTGGCGGTGGCGTTGGTCTCGCTGTCGTTGATGCCTTCCACGGCCGCCAAGCAGGTGGAGGATCGCCTCGAGGGGTATGTGGATCGCGGCGACGTCATCGAAGAGGAAGAGATGCAGGGCTCGTTCGGCACGCGGGTGCTCTTTCCGCTGTTGCGCGGGCTGTTGCGATGGGTGGGCGGGCTGGCGCCCAGTCGGGCGGCGGCGTCCACCGAGCAGCTCTTGCAAGAGGCCGGGCGCCCCTATGGGCTCACCGTGCTGGATTTCTTTGGGTTGCGGCTCATTGCTGTAATGGTGATGGGTGGCGTGGCGTTCTGGCTGCTGGGCCGCGGTTTGCCGCTCAATCGCCAAGTGCTGGTGACGGCTGTGGCGGCTTTGGCGGGCTACTATGTGCCCACGCTGTGGCTGCGCACGCGCATGGAGCACCGCAAGAAAGAGATCTCCCAGGCGCTGCCCGATGCGCTGGACATGCTCACCATCGGTGTAGAGGCGGGCCTGGCGTTCGAATCGGCTCTGATCCGCGTGGGCGACCGCTGGGACAATGCCCTCACGCGCGAGTTTCAGCGGGCTGTGACCGAGATGCGCGTGGGGGTGGCCCGTGAAGAGGCCTTGCAGCGCATGGCCAAGCGCGCGGGCGTTCCCGAGCTGGGCACCTTTGTGGCGGTGCTGGTGCAATCGAGCCAGCTCGGCGTGAGCATCGCCCAAGTGTTGCACACCCAGGCGGCCGAGATGCGCGTCAAACGTCGCCAAAAGGCCGAGACCTTGGCCAACCAGGCCGGGACCAAGCTGGCTTTTCCTTTGGTGTTTTTGATCTTTCCCGCCATGTTGGTGGTGCTGTTGGGGCCAGCCATCCCAACGCTGATGGACCTGGCAGGGATCGCTGGAGGCTGATGAGGCGCATGGCATGGTAGAGCAGGCAGCAAACGGCCACCCCCAAAGCGTCGACGACGCCCTATCGCATCCGCTGTATGCCGAGGGCGTTGGCCACATGCAGGCGGGCAAGTGGGCCAGGGCGATCCTGTGCTTTAGTAGCCTGGCGCACCAGTTCCCCGATGACCCGCGGGTGGCGGAAGCGCTGGCGCAGGCGCAGTTCAAGGCCGAGATCGATGCCTCCACCAAGGTGCGGGCCAAGCGCTGGGTGATCAACTGGCGCCCGATCGTGTTTGGCGCTCTGGTGGTGGTGTTGTTGGTGGCCATCGTGTGGGGCGGCAGCCAGGTGCTGCAGCAGGTGGTGCGCCCTGCCTTGGCCGAGCTGCGCGAGCAACGTGAACTGGAGGCAGTGCTCAACGAGGCGCAGTCGGCTCTGCAAAAGCAGGCGTACGACGAGGCCGAGGCGGCGTTCTTGCGTCTGATCGAGATCGCATCGCCCGATGCCGTCACCAACGTGCAGACGGCCGATGGTGTGGCGGAGCGGACGTATCATGCCATCGCAGAAGAGGGCCTCCAGGCTATCGCCGCCGAGCGAGCGCTCGAGCAGCGGTATCTCGATGCCGTGGCGCTGCAAGCGGCGGGCGATCTGAACGGGGCGCTGGCGGCCTATATGGATCTGCAGCTCACGGCGCCCAACTATCGCGATATCCGCGTGCGCGTGACCGATATCCGCCGCATCCTGGGGGCCTATGACATGCTCCAGGAGGCGGATGCGCTCTATGATGCGGGCGATCTGACGCTGGCCATGCAAGCCTACGAGGGGCTGCGCTCGTATAGCGCCAGCTATCAGGCGGACCATGTCACGGGAAGGCTGTTCGAGATCTATTCCACGCTGGGTATGAGGGAGCTCGATGCTGCCCGCCCCACCCTTGAGGATGTGCAGCGGGCGGCGGATCTTTTTGCCAAGGCGTTGGCGTTCCGCCCAACCGATGCAACGGTGACGCGTGAGCATCGCCTGGCGCAGAGCTATCTCGAAGCGACGCGCTATGTGGATCAGGGCGCGTGGGATATGGCGGTGGCGCGCCTGGAATCGATCTACCGTGAGCGGCCCGACTATCTCGGTGGGCGCGTGTTGGACCTGCTCTATACGGCCTATGTCCAGTCGGGAGATCAGCGCAAGCTGGCCAACGACCTGTATCTGGCCAACGACCGTTACCGTGCGGCGTGTGCGCTGCCCGTGGCCGACAAGGCGCTCTGTACGGCGCGCATCGAAGAGGTGATGCCTTTCCTGACGCCGACGGCCACCCCAACGGTGACGCCGACGCCCACCAACACGCCGCTGCCAACGGCCATTCCGACGCCGCGGCCCGTGGCAGCCTATCGAAGCCAGATCGTGTTCTACTCGAACAATCCGGATGCGCCGGGCTTGTGGGTGATGGATGCCAGCGGGCGCAATCGGCAGTATCTGGGGAATAGCCGCAACGTTATCGCCCAGTACGAGGCGCTCCGTGAAAAGGAACGCTATTCTCCCGATGGACAGTATTATCTGTTTGTGCGGGATGCGGGCTCGCCCCAGGTCTTTTACACGGTGCCCGGCGCGGCAACGGCCACGCAGCTCACGGACATGGCGGGCACCAGCTATGATCCCGTCTGGTCGCCAGACGGCGGCTTGATCGCCTTTACCAGCAACCAGGACCAGAGCGATGACATCTGGGTCGTGCGGCCCGATGGGAGTGGACGTCGCAACCTCACCGAGAACCGCTACCCATGGGACAAGCACGCGTCGTTCTCGTCCGACGGGGGCCGCATCGTGTTCTGGTCGAACCGCTCGGGTGTGATGCAGATCTGGGTGATGGACGCGGACGGTCGGAACGCGCGCAACATCAGCAATACCGAGTGGGAAGAGTACGATCCGATCTGGATCAAGTGAGGTTGATAGCATGCTGAACCGTAATCGACATAATCCAGCACCGGCGGCGCCGGCTCGCCCCAACGTGCGACAGACGCCGGCTGAATCCTATGGCAACATTCGTGATCGTGTGCAGCGCCGCTTGCTCTCTGAGCTGAGCCCGGCGGTGGACCTCGATAACGCCGAAGAGGTTCGCCGCAGCCTCGAGCAGATCTTTGCCGAGACTATTGCTGAGGAGAACATTCCGCTCTCGCGCAACGAGCGGATGGACATCCTGGAGCAGGTGGTGGCGGATATCCTCGGGCTCGGGCCTTTGGAGACGCTTCTGAGGGATGACACCATCACCGAGATCCTGGTCAATGGGCCCAAGCAGGTGTTCATCGAGCGCAACGGGCGCCTGTTGGATACCGACATCACCTTTCGCGACACCGCCGAGGTGATGCGGATCATCGACCGTATCGTCTCGCCGCTGGGGCGGCGGGTGGACGAATCCAGCCCCATGGTGGACGCGCGCCTGCCCGATGGCTCGCGCGTCAATATCATCATCCCGCCGCTGTCGCTGGTGGGGCCGTGCATCAGCATCCGCAAGTTCGCCAAGCAGGCCTACACGGGCGAGGACCTGGTGCGCATGGGGGCGCTGACCCAGGACATGCTGGACGTGCTGATGGCCTGTGTTCACGCGCGGCTCAACATTGTGATCTCGGGTGGGACCTCCAGCGGCAAGACGACCTTTTTGAACGTGCTTTCGAGCTATCTTCCGTCGTCGGAGCGGATCGTCACCATCGAGGACGCGGCCGAGCTGCAGCTACACCAGAAGCATGTGGTGCGCCTGGAGGCGCGCCCGCCCAACGTCGAGGGCAAGGGCGCGGTGCCGCTGCGCCAACTGGTGATCAACTCGCTGCGTATGCGGCCGGACCGCATTGTGGTGGGCGAGGTGCGCGGCGGCGAGGCGCTGGACATGCTCCAGGCCATGAACACGGGCCATGATGGGTCGCTCACCACGGCTCACTCGAACTCGCCGCGCGATACGTTGCACCGTGTGGAGACGATGGTGTTGATGGCTGGCATGGACCTGCCGCTGCGGGCCGTTCGTGAGCAGATCGCTTCCGCCTTTGACGTGATCGTCCACCTGGCGCGTTTGGTGGATGGTACCCGCCGCGTGACCTCGGTGAGCGAGGTCCAGGGCATGGAGGGCGACATCATCGTGATGCAAGAGATATTCGAGTTCAAGCAAGCCAGCGTTCGCGATGGCCACGTGGTGGGAGAATATCGCTCTACGGGCGTCCGCCCCAAGTTCATGGACGATATCGAGCGAGCGGGGCTGCAGGTCAACCCGCGGGTGTTTGCGCGCTGACCCTTGCTGCGTCCGTGCAATGACCTGGAGGCACCAACCATGGCGGATTCGTTGATCGGCGGGGAACTGATGGGCACCTGGCAACGCGAGCCGACCGGCGCTGCCAGCTTGGCCGATGTGATGGCCGATGTGGATGAGCAGGTGGCGGCAGGCGATACCACTCGGTTCCGTCCGCTGCCGCTGGGATTCGACCCGCTGGATGATGTGCTCAACGGCGGCTTGCGCCCCGGGGAGCTGATGGTGCTGGGCGGGCCGTTCGGCGTCGGCAAGACGATCTTGGCGCTGCAGGCGGCCCGTAACGTGGCCGCGGCCAGCGAGGCCGATGCGGCGCTCTATATCTGCTACGAGCATGATCGGGTGCATCTGTTGTCGCGGCTGCTTTGCCTGGAGAGCGCCTTGACGCTGGAGCCGCAGGATCAGCTCACGCTGCGCAAGCTGGCCGAGATGGCCTACGATAGCTCTGGCAAGGTTGGCTTGATCTCGCGCCTGCGACGCGCCCGCCGCTATGAAAAGCTACTGGCCTCGATGTCGAGCTATGCGCCGCGGCTGACGTTAGCCAAGGCCAGCGGCGATCAGACCAGGTTGGACCAGATTCGTCAATGGGCCCAGCTCGTGGCGGCATCTGGGGCGCAGCGCGCCCTGGTGGTGGTGGATTACCTCCAGAAGATCCCGGTGGTGCGGGAGCATATTCCGCCGGGCATGGAGCACGTCACCTATTTGGCCAACGGCCTCAAAGAGATCGCCATGACGTTGGAGCTGCGCATCTTGGCCCTGGCCTCGGCCGACCGGCGGGGCCTGCAAGCGGCGCGGATGCGCTTTCACGATCTAGAGGGCTCGGCGGCGATCCAGTACGAGGCCGATGTGGGCGCCGTGTTGAACAGCAAGTACGATATCGTCAGCCGTGAGCATATGGTGTACAACCCGGCGCAAGCGCAGGCGATGCGCAACTGGGTGGTGCTGAGCATTGAAAAGAACCGCGCTGGCGTCAACGCGGTGGATGTAGAGTTCGAGCTCGACGCAGCCCACTTTCATCTCCTGCCGGTGGGGCGGTTCGTACGAGAGCGCCTCATCGACGACAAGGTGGTCCTGGCATAGGAGAGTGCACCATGGCGGATCGGCGGGGCACGGGTGTCACGCACGGGGATGACTGGCAGACCATGGACGATCTTGGTCGGCGGCTTCGAGACGCTTTGACGCATGATTATGCGGTGGTCACAGAGCCGCGAATCTATGGTGAGGAGCTCGATGCCGTCGTGGTCGGTCCGCAGGGCCTCTATGTGCTGGCCGCGGTGGATGTGCCCGGCCATGTGCATACGGCGCGCGTGGGCCACTGGGAAGTGGTCGACGAGGTCGATCAGAGGACCAGCTTTCCGAACCCGGCGCCGCGGGCCCAGCGTGGGCAGCGGGCTGTGCGGGCCTTTATGCGCGACGAGTTCCCCCGCCGCAGTATCCCGGTTCATGCGCTGTTGGTGCTGACCTCGCCCGACGCGCAGATCGAGACGTATGGCGCCACGGATCCCCCGGCGGTCCATGTCGATAACCTGAGCCAAGAGATCATGGCCATACGTGGGGTGGCGAGCGGCCACTTGCTGGACCGCGAGGCCGTCGGCGAGCTGGCGAGGGCGCTGCGCGAGCGCGAATTGGCCAGCCGCCAAAAGGCAGCACAGCCGTTCGTCTTTCGCAGCGGCGGCGTGTTCGGCGGCGGGCGCAAGGTGTGGACCATTCGCGAGGCCGTCCGTCACATCGACCGTCACCCTGATGACGGGGCCTACCACCTGCGCAACGGCACCCTCGAGCGGTGGCTGCGCGATCAGGGGGCTCGCCATCTGGCGATGCTGACGCGGGAGGCGACCGGCGAGCGTGAGGGCGAGCCGCGCATCGCCGTGGAGCGGTTCCTCGTTGGCACCGGGCTGGTCCGTCGGCCCGGGCTCGATGCGCGCCCAAGACGGGTGGATCTGGGCTATCTCTTGCCCGGCGAGGATGGCGCGGCGCGGGTACGCATTCGCAAAAAGCCAGGTCGAGGCTATTTGTTCGGGCGCCTGCGCACCAGCGAGCCGTGGCTGCGGGTGGAGCCGAGCCAGTTCACCGGCAAGGCCGACTTGCAGGTGTGGGCGAGCAGCGAGACGCTGCCGATCCAGCGCAAGCCGCACCAATCGAGCGTTCTCGTGGACTCTAGCGCGTCGGAGGCGCCCATCGAGGTGCCGGCGCGTTTGCGGGTGGTGGGCACCCCTCATCGGCTCAACCGCTGGGTGATTCGGCCGGCCGTGGGGCTCATCCTGGGCCTGGTGTTCGGGGCGGCGCTGGGGGCGTTGATCGCGCAACTGGCGATCTGGTCGCCGGATTGGATGCGTCGCCTGGGACTGGTCGGGGACGAGCTGCCTCAGGTGGTGTTGGGGGTCCTGGTGGGCGTCTCTTGGGGCATCCTGGGCGCCTGGCGGGGGATCCGGCAGCGTCCGGCCTGGCCGGTGGGCTATTCGACCGTGCGTTGGCTGCTGCGGCTGGGCATCTGGACGCTGGCCTTGGGCGTGATCGCGGCGGCCGGGCTGGCGGCCCTGGTTTGGGTGCTGGCCATCCCCGTGTCGCTGATTTCGAACACGGGGTTGCTGCTGGGGTTGGGCGCCTTGGCCATCGCCAATGTGCCGGCCACGGTGAGCGAGGTGCGGGCCTCTATGGATACGGCGTCGCAGGCCGTGGACCAGGTGTACCAGCGGGCCTTGAGGCCGCTGCGTTCGGCTCTCATCGGCGTTGCCGTGATTGTCGTCCTGGGGCTGGGCGCCTTTGCTCTGGAGCCAGTCTACCGCCGGTGGGTGGCGCGCGAGGCCACCGAGAACGTGCTCCTTTGGGTGGGTGAGCAGGCGGATCGTCTGAGCGAGTGGGTCGATCGGCAGCTCGACCGCATGTACCTGGAGCGCTATGATCGTCGCGCCCCCACCAGGGCGCCGGCGGCCTCGGACGAAACCGTGGGCGAGTAGGGCGCCATACATGGCGCGCCGCATGCCGCTCTGCGACCAGGGCCGTGACAGGGAGTGCGCCCCGCTGCTCGGGTCGCTGGCCGATGTGTGGGTGGCCGCGGCCCTGGTGATGACCTGGGTGGTGTTCACCGCCGGGTCGGTCGCTCCCAACGATCTCTGGTGGCATCTGCGGGCCGGCGAGTGGATGCTGGCCCACCGCACTATTCCCCAGGTGGACCTCTTTAGCTACACCCAAGCTGGCGCGCCCTGGGTCTACCAGGCGTGGCTGGCTGAGGTGATCCTCGCTGGCGTGCATCGGGCGGGTGGCGTGGCCCTGCTGGTGGCGTTCGGCGCCGTGCTGACCCTCGTTGGCTATGGGCTGGCGCTGCGAGCAGCCAAGATCCATACCGGCGCGAATCGGCGGGCGGCGGCGCTGGCCATGCTGCTGGGGATGATTGTGGGGACGCCCGCGTGGCAGGT
>CAZUZB010000067.1:0-4191 GCA_964624695.1 uncultured Anaerolineales bacterium
TAGGCGCAGCGTTCGGGATGCAGAATCAACTGAAAAGCCCCGTTCTCGCCCTTGACCAGCTCCAGGGCATCGGCGGGGCAATCGCGCACACACAGGCCGCACCCACGGCAGAGGTCAGGATCGGCCACCACCAACCCCCGGTAGCCCTCCGGCAGCTCGACCGGGGCATACGGGTAGCGCACGGTGATGCGCTTGCCAAACAGGGTGCGCAGCAGCTCGGCCAGCAAGGGTGAAGAGTAACGTGCCATGGTCAGCCCACCATCCAGAGCGCCACCAGGATCTGCGCCAAAGCCAACGGCGCCAGAACCCGCCAGCCCAACTGCGCCAGTTGGTCGATCCTCAGCCGCGCATACAGCACACTGGCCAGCGCCAGCGCCGCCAGAATGGCCAGCGCCTTGGCGGCAAAGAGCAGCGGCGCGGCCCACCCAGCCACCGGCACAAAGGTGCTGGTATCGCCGCCCAGGAACAGGTTCACCAGCAACATGATCCCCACCACCGTTTGCACGTCCACCGTCAGGTGCCAGAGGGCCAGCTTGCGCCCGCTATACTCGGTCAGCGGGCCGGCCACCACCTCGGAGGCCGCCTTGGGGATATCGAACGGGTCCCGCTTGAGCTTGCCGATCAGCCCCACCACCGCCAGCACAAAGCCCAGCGGCATGGTGAACACGCCCCAGGTGGGCTGCCGCGCCACGATGGCCGAGATGCGCCACGAATCGGCCAGGATCGCCGGCGTGGCCAGCGCCATCAGGAAAGGCACCTCGTAGCTAAAGTACTGGAGTAGCGACCGGCTCCCCCCCACCACGCTATACACGCCCACCGAGACCCAACCCGCCATAAAGTACGCCAGCGCCGGCAGGCTCAGCAGGAACAGCACCACGATCAGATCGCCCTCGAACGAGCTGACCACGTGCCCCGCCACAGGCACGTACAGCGCCGCCGTCAGCACCGAGGCCAACGAAAACAGCGGCAGCACGGCGCCGACCGTGTGGCTGGCGCCCGTGGGCAGAATATCCTCCTTGGCCAGGAGCTTGATCAGGTCCGCCACCGGCTGATACCAGGGCGGCCCCACCCGGCCTTGCAGCCGGGCGATGATCACCCGATCCACCCACTCGAACGCCAAGGCGCATACCACGCAAAAAGCCAGCCCGGGGAACACGAGAACCGAGAACAGAGCGGACAGCGTTTCGCTAACAATCATCATCGAGGCCCTATCGATCCGCGCAGGCGATGCAGAGGTCCACGCCCGCCAGCACCACCGGCACGTCGGCAAAGGCCACCCCGTCTAGCTGGCCGGGCAGGGTCGCCAGCGTCGGCAGGGTCGGCGTGCGCACCTTGAGCCGCGCCGGCGTATCGCTGCCGTCGCTCCGCACATAGTAGAACACCTCGCCGCGCGGCGCCTCGGAGCGGGCCACCGCCTCGCCGGCCGGCACACGGCGGCGAGCCCGGGCCGCCGTCGGCCCCTCGGGCAGGTTCGCCAGCAGGGTGCGGCAGAGGCGCAGGCTCTCGCGCGTCTCTTGGGTGCGCACCAGCGTGCGCGCCCACACGTCCCCCGCATCGTGCAGGATCACGTTCACATCCAACTCGTCATAGGGCGGGCGGGGCGCATCGCGGCGCATATCCACGTCCACCCCCGAAGCCCGCGCCGTGGGCCCCACCACGCAATAGCGGCGCACGTCCTCGGGCGTCAGGATGCCCACCCCCTGCGTCCTGGCGCGCAGGGTGCGCTCGTGCTCCACCAGCACCAGCGCCCTATCCACCTGGCGCTCCAGAGTGTCAAAGCGCTCCAGGATGCCCCGCACGTGCTCGTCGTCCAGGTCGATGCGCACCCCGCCGATCATATTGACCGCATGGGAGACCCGCCCCCCCGAGAGCCCTTCCATGATATCCAGCACGATCTCGCGGTCGCGCCAGCTATACATGAACACGGTATCGAAACCCACGTTCTTGGCCAGCACACCCAGCCACAACAGATGACTGTGCACCCGCTCCAGCTCGCAAAGCAGCGCCCGGATGTACTGGGCGCGCCGTGGCACCTCCAGGCCCAGCAACGACTCGACGGCGTCGCAAAAGGTGGTGGTGTGGACGTGCGAGCAGATGCCACAGATCCGCTCCACCAGATGGACCACCTGGATATAGGTGCGGCGCTCGGCCAGCTTTTCGATGCCGCGATGCACATAGCCCAGCCGCATCGTGGCTTCCAGCACCCGCTCGCCCTCGACGGTGACGTTGAACGACATCGGCTCTTTGAGCAAAGGATGCTGCGGACCGATGGGAATGGTCATGCGGTCCATGGTCACGCCCCTCCCTCTGCATCGGCGTCATGGCGCAACGGCGGCCCCTCGTCCCAGTCATCGGGCAGGAGCAGCGGGGCCATCTCGCCGAGCCCGGCAAAGGCAACACCCAGCATCTCAGCCACCTCGCGCTCGTAGAACCCCGCCCCCGCGATCAGATCCGTCAGCGTGGGCGCCTCGGCCTGGTCATAGGGCAGGCTTACCGAGAGCGTCAGGCCAGAACCGTGCCAAAAGTGATAGTGCAGCACGATCTGCTCGCCGTCGTCCAGGCCGGTGATGGTGGACAGGTGCCAGATGTCGAGCTCGTTCTGGAAGAGCTGCACGGCCTCCCGCAGCGCCGACAGCTCCAGCGGCACAAACAGGTCATCCACAGGCAGAGCCCTGGGCTCGCCCACGGCGTCGCCCAGCGCCTCACGCAAGGCTTGTACGACGGCGTCCCTATCCATGGGATCAGCCACTCTGAACCAACGCCACCAGGACGGCGCCCAGCAGGATCAACGCCGTCATACCGGCAACCAACCAGTACGCAATGCGATGCCGCATGGCAACCTCCTCCTAGGCCAGGTCAAAGCGCTCCAGATGGATGAACCGCTCGGGCACGTCCAGCTCGCGCAGCGCGCCCTCGCACAGGTTCAGCATCCCCGTCGGCCCGCAGACAAACGCCCGCAAGCTGGCCGGGCGCTCCTTGGGCAGATGCCGCGCGATCACCTCGCGCGTCACATAGCCGCTCTCGCCCTCCCAGCCCTCGGGCGGCCGCTCCAGCACGTGGACCACCTTCAGGTTGAGCTTGGTCTCCAGCTCGGCCAGCTCCTCGCGGTAGGCAACCGACTCCCAATCCTGGTTGCCATACAGCAGCGTCACCGGCCGCTGGTCGTCGCGATCCGCCATGGTCCGCAGGATGCTGATCATGGTGGCGATGCCCACCCCGCCCGCAATCAGCAGCAAGTTGTCCACATCCGTGTGGCAATCGGGGCAAAAGACGCCGTACGGCCCGTCGATATAGACGCGATCGCCCGGCTTGAGCTGGCCGATGGTCGCGGTGAAATCGCCCAGCTCTTTGATGGCGAAACCCACCCGTCCCGAGTCGTCATCGGCGCTGGTGGCAAAGGAGAACGGATGCTCGTGCATGCTAAAAGGCGAGCGGAACGCCGTCAGCCAGGCAAACTGGCCGGCGCGAAAGCGGATCCCCGCATGCCCCTCTGGCTCCAGCAGCAGGCTCCAAACGGCACCGCGCTCTGGCACGATCTCGGCCACCCGGAACGGCCGCCGTAGCATCTGCCACGGCTTGTACACGCGCAGGTAGGCCACCGCCAACACGCAGATGGTCCCATAGCTCAGCCAGATGGCCCGCTTGGCCGGGGTGCCCACATAGCGCCCCACCATATAGGCATGAGTCATGACCGCCGCCATGGCCAGCACGGCCAGCGCGCCATGCCAGATGCGCCACTTGGTATACTCGATCTTGAGCTTTTTGCGCCACACCGAGATCACCACCAGGATCAGAATCACCACCACCGAGGCCACGCCGAACTTGGCCCGCCACGGCGCCGTGAAAATGTTCAGCAAGGCCCGAGACCACTCGAACCGGATGAAAAGGATGATCGGGTGCGCCAGCCAGAACGCGAGCGTTACGATGCCCATGCGGTGATGGAAAAAGTAGACCACATCGCTGCCGAATGGCGCCTTGAGGGCCTTGATGCGCGCCGTCATCACAAAATGCAGCGCCATCAGGCCGATGCCCGCAAAGCCCAACGCCACCGAGAGCTCGCGCACGAACTCGCGCCCCATGGGCCGCTCGCCCACCAGCATAAAGATCAGCGGCGCCAGGGCCAGCACCAGATAGAGCGCGATCCAGATGATTCCGCGGCACCTCTGCCTACCCTTCATCGTTGCCCCCTTT
>CAZUZB010000067.1:4291-11727 GCA_964624695.1 uncultured Anaerolineales bacterium
AGCAGCACGTCGGCATGGCGCGGCGAATAGGCCTGCTTGATGCCCAGCCGCTCCACGTCATAGCGGGGCGTCAGCAGGTCCAGCAGCTCGATATCACAGCCGTTGCACCCGCCCGTGTTATGGTGCAGCACCCACGGCGACTTGACCCGGGCCCAACGCACCACGCGTTCCACCCAGGCTGGCAGGCGAGCCTCCCGCGCGGCCACTGTCTCCGAGCCCATCACCCCACCCTCCCGCTGATCAACATGGCCACGCCGATGGCCACGCCGGCCACATAGGCCACGGCCAGCGCCGGCGATTCCACCTCCGAAGGCAAGGTCGAGAGCACCAAGCCGGCCACGTGCAGGATACCAAACATCAGCGCCAGGCGAAAAAAGGTGTGATAGGCCGGCCGCGCCTCGGGCAGCACCGCGTCCTCGCCGCACGCATACGGCTCATGCTTGCCGGGGCTCTCGGGGCTGTGGCTCTGCAAGGCGCCGGCCACGCGATAGATCCCCAGCGCCACCAGCAGGAACGCCACCATCACCACCGCCGGATGGAGCAACACCGTCCTCATGCCTCGCTCCGTTTCATCATCAAGGCCTCACCCATGTGGTCAAGGCCGGACAGGCTGCATCGGGTAGGGGCACGGCATGCCGTGCCCTCGCCATCCGCCGGCCTGCCGACACGGCCGGCTATGCCGCCCACCGCGCCATCGCCGTGTCACCCTCTCTCACCTCGTCAAAGACAGCAGATACGGCCCCACGCCAGCCGTCAGGCGCAGCCACGGATCGGGATGCACACCCATGGCCAACACCAGGCCCGCCAGCACCACCAACGGCACCGCCATCCAACCTGATAGCCTCATGCGCGTGGGGGGCGTCTCCGGTTGGGCGAACAGCGTGGCCACCAGCGGCAGATAATAGCCCAGGCTCAGCACCACGTTGCCCACGAACACCACCGCCCCCACCACCGCCAGCCAATCCGCCGCCCGCAGCACCTCGGCCAACACCAGCCACTTGCCCGCGAATCCAGCCAGCGGCGGCACACCGATCAGCCCCACCACCGCCACCACCATGCACGCCGAGACCAGCGGCAGGCTTCGAGCCACGCCACGCAACTGCTCCATCCTGGTGACGCCGCAGCCATAGTGAAAGGCCCCCTTGCTCAAGAACGCCAGTCCCTTCATGGCCGAGTGCGCCAGCATCATAAAGAACCCCGCCTGCACCGCGGCTTCCACGCCGTGCCGCAAGCCGACCCCGATCGCCAGCATGATATAGCCCATCTGCGCGATGGTGGAATAGGCCAGCAGCCGCTTGGTGTAGGTCTGCCGCAGCGCCATCAGGTTTCCCACACACATGTTGACCAGGGCCGCCGCCACCAGGAGCGTGCCTAGCGCCTCGGCCGCGACCCCCAGCCCCATGCAGACCTTGAGCAGGGCATAGAGCGCGCCGCCCTCGACGGCCCCCGCCAGCATGGCGCTGATGCTGCTGGGCGCCCGTCCCTGGGCATCCGGCAGCCAGGTGTGCACCGGCACGATCCCCACCTTGACGCACAACCCGGTCGCCAGGCAAGCTAGCCCCGCCCGCGCCCACACGCTATCCACCGAGGCCTGCGGCAGGGCCAACGTCCCGCTGGCCCGGTACACCAGCGCCACGCCCATCAGCATGGTCATGGTGCCGGCGCTGCTCATCACCAGATACTTGAAGCCCGCCTCGATGCTGGTATCGGTGTGCCGCCGAAAGGCCACCAACACATACGACGCGATGCCCATCAGCTCGCACGCCAGGAACAGCGTGAACAGGTCCGCCGCCATCAGCACCCCGGATAGGCCGATCACCAGCAGGAGCAGCAGCGGATAGTAGGTCATATAGCGCTGATCCAGCGAGAGATAGCGCCCCGAGTACAGCGCCACCAACAGGCCCATGGCCATGGCCACGCCCATGAGCAGCAGCGACCCCGGCTCGGCCCGGAGCTGCGCCCCGCCCGGCGCCAAGCTGCCCCACATGGGCCAGGCGCCAGTCTCCGCCTGCCAGGCCACGGATCGCGTGGCCGCCACGCCCGTGGCCGCCAACCCGGCCGCAAAGGCCACGGCGGTGACGCCCGCCAGCCAGCCATTGCAGCGAGTGACCACCCGCGCCACCAAGGCCACCAGCAGCGCCCCCGCCGCCAGGCAGGCCAGCGGCCAGGCGACCCAGATCTGCCCCTCCACTACCAGAGACCTCCCATCAGCAGGGCCAGTTCCTCCGTCACCCAGGCGATCAGCGGCGTGGGAAAGATGCCCTCCACCACGGCCAGCAACGCCAAAGCCGCCGTCGGCACCACCATGGCCAGCGGCTGCGAGTTGACGACCGGCGACTTGAGCTTGCCCATGAACAGGCCCAGCATCAGCCGCAAGGCATAGGCCACCGAGAGCAGCGATCCGAACAGCGTGACCACCGATAGCGCCACATTCGCCGTCTGAAAGCCGCCAGAAAAGATCATCCACTCGCTGACGAACAGGCACAGCGGCGGCGCGCCCGCGATGGCCAGCCCGCCGATCACCGCGCACACCGTCACCACCGGCAAAGAGCGCGCCAGCCCGCCCAGCTCGTCGAGCTTGCGCTTGCCTGTGGCGCGAATCACCAGCCCCATCACCATGAACAGCAGCGCCTTGACGATGGCGTGGAACACCACCTGCAGCGTGGCTCCCACCACGCCATTGTGGGTCATGGTCCCCAGCCCATAGAGGATATAGCCCATCTGGCTCACGCTCGAGTAGGCCACGATCCGCTTGATGTCCTCCTCGGCCAGGGCCATCAGCGCGCCATAGATCTCGGAGACCACGCCCACCACCATCATCGGCACGGCAAAGGGCTGCATGGCCTCCACCGAGAACAACCCCATGGGGAACCGCAAAACGCCGTAGACGCCCATGGCCAGCATGGCCGCCGCCAACATGATGGTCACCGGCATGGGGGCCACGGTGTGGGCGTCCGGCAACCAGATATGCACCGGGAACACCGCCATCTTGACGGCGAACCCCACCAACATCAGCGCGATAGCCACCTGCACCTGCGCCGCCGGCAGCACCTGGCCCGCCTGCCGCAGCACCGAGAGGCGATCGGTGCCCGCCTCGTTGTACATCATCAAAAAGGCCATCAACACCATCAGCGAGCCGATGTGGGTCACCACAAAGTACTTGAAGGCCACCGCGCCCCGCCGATCGCCCTCGCCCCACACCAGGATCAGCAGGCACGAGGCCAGCAGCATCAGCTCCCAAAAGATAAAGAAAAGGAACATACCGTCAGAGAGGGTGGTGCCCGCCATGCCCACCGCAAAGAGCAGCAGCAACGCATACAGGTACGGCGAGCTCTCATCGGGCTGGTGGTAACCCCAGGCATACACCACGGCCACCAACGTCACCCCCGCCTCCACCAGGGCAAAGGGCAGGCTGATCCAATCCAGATGCAAGTCCATGGAGATGCCGGCCATGGGTACCCACTGCAGATAGAGGGTTGGATCCTCCCCTCGCTGCAGAGATGGCACCATCCACAAGATCGAGGCCAGGGGCACCGCCGCCGCCAACCCCGCCACCCAACCGCTGATACGCCCCTTGGGCCGCACCGCCACCAGCAGAACCGCTGCCACCAGCGGCACGCCCAGTGTCGCCAGCAGCCCCCACGAGGCTTGATTCAGCGCCACATCCGCCCCCTTTCTAGCCCGCGCTCGCCCGCCAGGATGGCGCAGATGCTAGGCGGCCCACCGAGCCGGCCAGCGTCATCCCGAGATCGCCCAGGCCAACAGCGCCACCAGGCTGATGGCCACCCACAACAGGTTCGAGCGCAGCTTTCCGCTATGCCAGCTCGCCATCCGGTCGCTGGCTGCCCGCGCGCCGCGCGCCACTAGGCGCAACGAGCCATCCAGGGTGCCTTCCTCGACCGTCCGCCGCGCCACCTGGCTGGCGCGAACCACCCCATTGGTGAGGGCCGCGATGAATCCGCCCAGCAGCCCCTCTTCCACCACGTCGTGGGCCGTGCGGCTGGCCCACTGGACGCCGCCGGCCAGCACCGTCACCAGCCCGCCCAGCAGCCCTTGCTCCACCCAGCGGTAAATGGCGCCGGCCACGGCCCCCAGGGCGCCCTGCTCGCGGGCGCGCCGGGGCCGAATCGGCTCGGCCAATACCGTCCGCTCCATGGGGTACGCCATGGCGATGGCCGTCCAGCCGGCCATGGTCAGGAGCGGCAGCCCGCCCGCCACGGCCCACGCCGGCGCCGCCGCCCGCAGCGACCAGAGCGCCCAGGCCCAGGCCATCACCAGCGCGCCGCCGGCCACGCTGGCGCACACGCGCCCGCCCTCTCGCCCGCGAATCGACTCGGCACAGTAGAGCGCCAGCCGCGGCACCGTGATCAGGAGCAACATGCGAAACAGCAGAGAGCCCTCGCCCGCCGCAGCCAGCACCAACGCCAGCCCCGCTTGCGCCGCGCACAAATAGACCACCGAGCGCCGCCATGCGCCCCCCCGCAGGAGCAGCAGCGACCCAAGCCCGGCCGCCAGAGCGACCAGCATCGCGCTCCAGCCCAGCCACTGCGCCGTCAGACTGCGGGCGGCGATCAAGGGCGTCACGCGGTACAAGAGGTACAGGCCCAGGTTGGGCAAGACGGTGGCAAAGGTCCAGGCCCGCGTAAAGGGCGAGAGTGGCTCCGCCGCCTCGATCCAGGCCTGGAACGGCCAGGCGCCCATCTTGAGCCAGGCGGCCAGCGCCAAGCCCCCCACCACCCAGCGCATGCTGGCGGGGTCGGCTCCCAACCCTCCGGCCAGGGCGCCATCGATGGCCAGCGTGCCGCTGAGCCGCCACAGCAGCAGGATCGCCATCAGGAGGCCGGCATCGCCCAGCCGCAGCAGCACATAGACGGCGCGGGCGATGCGGGGCCCCTCGTCGTCGGCGCGCTCGATCAAGGGCGCTGCGGCCACACAAAGCGCCACCACCTCTAGCGCCACGTACCGCCCGAGAAAGTTTCCCGAAAGGTAGGCCACGTTGGCCGCCCCCAGGCAGAGCAGCCCCGTGGCCAACGCCCAACGGCGCGGCGCGGCCACCAGCCCCAGGCTGAGCAGCGCCGCCACCGTGGTCATCAGCGCGGCCTGCACGCCGCTGCCCCCCAACTCTAGCGTCAGCGGGCCGGCATCGGGCAGCCAGGCCACGGCCCACACGGCGCCGGGCTCGCCCGCCCAGAGCGCCAGCGCCAGGCTGGCCGCCACCAAAGCCAACAGCGCCAAGCCGGCCCGCCGGGCCTTGGCCGCGCCCATCGGCGCCAAGCCCAAGCCGAGCCCCGCCACCAAAGGCAGCCCCACCGCGCCCGCCGTCGCCCACATGGCCGCGTTCATCCGCGCAACCGGTCCATCTCGTCCACGTCCCCCGAATCATAATGCCGAAAAACGTTCACGATCAGCGCCAGCGCCACGGCGATACAGACCGCCTCGGCGATCAGCGCCGAGATCACCATCGCCTGAGCCAGGTCCATATCACCATGCAGCGCGCCGGCATGGATCAGCCCCAGCGCCGCGCCCTGCAGCATGATCCGCAGGCCGATCACCTGCTTGATCACATTGCGGCGCGTGAGCATACAGCCCAGCCCCACCACAAAGAGGATCAAACTGACGCTGGTATTGACGATATCCAAGAGCGGCGTCATCTCGGGGCGCACGAGTCGTCGTTCTCCTCTCGTTCCTCGGGCAGGATTGCGGCCACGCCCAACGCGCCAGCGAGAATGAGCCCGATCTGTAGCATCAGATCCAGCGCCCGCCGCGACCAGAGCCACTCGCGGAAATCCGCCTCGGCGGGCTCGGCCACCAGCGCCTCGCCCCCTCCCAAGGCGCGCGCCATCAACCAGCCGCCAGCCAGCAACGCCACCACCAAGAATAACGAAAAGGCGCGCTCACGAGTCATGGCGCCCCCTCCCCATCGACTCGGTCAGGCTGATGGCCACGATAAAGAGCACGCTGATCAGCCCCGCGCCCACGCTGAGCTCGAATCCACCGGCATAGTTGGCTTGCATGGCAAAAAAGAGCGTAGCCATCGCCACGCTCCCCAGTCCCAATGAAACCGCGGCCACCAGCAGGCTCTTGGCGAGCACTGCGCCGACCGCGCCAACCACCACCAGCACCGCTACGACGATGTACAGCCCAATCGCCATGCTCCCCCATCCGCCCCGAATGCAAGAGACGCGCCATTGCTCGGCCGGCTCGTAGCAACCATGCATGCGAGCTGGTTACACCAGCAAGGCGCGTCCATATCAGACTCCTAGACCAGAGACAGTTTACGAGAGCGAGGGGGCCGCGTCAAGCGCCCGTGCCATTCAGCGCCAGGCGCAGCTCCGCCACGAACGCCTCCACCGCGCCCGGTCCCTCCGGCGCGCGCTGCACGATGGCGCTGCCCACGATGACGCCATCGACCAACGAGGCCAGCGCGCGTACGTGCTCCGGCCGCGACACGCCGAACCCCACCGCCACCGGCGCCGCCGCCACGCGCCGAGCCAACGCCAGTTGCCGTCGCAGCGCGCCATCCGCGTGCATCTCCCCGCCGGTGGTGCCCAGCCGTGAGACCACGTACAGGAACCCGCGCGTCTCCCGCGCCAGCCGCTCCAGCCGTTGGTCCGGCGTGGTGGGCGCCGCCAGGTAGACCAGGGCCAGGCCGTGCGCGTCACAGGCAGCGCGCAGCTCGCCGGCCTCCTCGGGCGGCAGGTCCGGCACGATCAGGCCGTCCACGCCGGCAGCGGCGCAGTCGCCGGCATAGCGGGCCGCCCCCCGATGGAGGATCGGGTTATAGTAGCCCATGAGCACCAAGGGCGTCGCCATCCCGCGCGTACGCAACGCAGCGGCCTGCTCCAAGCAGCGCTCGGGCGTCATGCCGTGGGCCAGGGCGGCGTGAACCGCGCCCTCGATGGTGGGTCCGTCGGCCACCGGGTCGGAAAAGGGCACGCCCAGCTCGATGATGTCCGCCCCGCCCCGCGCCAGCGCCGGGGCCAGCTCCAGGCCCGCATCCAAGCTGGGATAGCCCAGCGTCAGGTAGGTGATCAGCGCCGCCCGCCCCTGGGCGCGCGCGCGGGCGAATGCCGCGGCGATAGCTGCCGCGCCACGGATAGCTTCCTGGCCGCTCATGCCTCCTCCTTCCCGGCCAGGCACGCGCTGACCGTATCCAGGTCCTTGTCGCCGCGCCCCGAGAGGTTCACCAGCACGATCCGATCGGGCGGCATCTTGGCGGCCTCGCTCAGGGCGCCGGCCACGGCGTGGGCCGATTCCAGCGCCGGCAGGATGCCCTCCAGCCGGCTCAGCAGTTGGAACGCGACCAACGCCTCCTCATCGGTGGCCGAGGTATAGCGCGCCCGCCCCAGCGCCCGCAGGTAGGCGTGCTCGGGCCCCACCGAGGCATAATCCAACCCGGCCGAGACCGAGTGCGTGGCCGCGATCTGGCCGTGGGC
>CAZUZB010000068.1:0-5895 GCA_964624695.1 uncultured Anaerolineales bacterium
TGCCTGGGGCCGTGCTAGAGCCTTTGTTGGCGCCTAGCCCTTTTGTCGTACGGAAGTCACCGATGCTGGGGAGCATATAGCCGATATGTCACTCTTTACGTTACAGATGGAAAAACTTGGGCAGTACCGTCGCTTGACGGACGTCGACCTGATTGCGCGCCGCTGCTTTGCCAACAACTCGTTTGACGGCATTCTGACTATGGTGGGCGTGATCGTCGGATCCTATGTGGCCCGCTTGGCGGACCCGCGCATCATCCTCTCCACCGGCCTCGCCACTTGCATGGCCATGGGCGTCTCGGGCGGCTGGGGGGCTTTTGTCTCGGAGCGGGCGGAGCGGCGCAACCAGCTCCAGGAGCTGGAGCACGCCATGCTCCGCAAGCTGGACCACACCGAGCAGGCCCGCGCGTCACGCTTTGCCGTGTTGGTCGTCACGGCCGTCGACGGGCTCTCGCCGCTGCTCTCTGGCGCGCTGGTCTTGATTCCCTTTATGCTGGCGGGACGAGCGATCAACATGCAGACCGCCTATGTCGCCTCCATAGCCGTGGCCTTGGGGCTCTTGTTCGCGTTGGGCGTCTACCTGGGCAAGGTAGGCCGCGACGCGGTGCTTCGTTCGGGGCTGCGCATGGTGGTCGCCGGGGTTGTCTGCGTGCTCCTGGCGTTCTTGCTGTCGTCGGGCAGCGCGGGCTAACGGCAGCATGTGGAACCGCGTGGTCTTGCTCTCGGCCGGGGTCGCCTTTGGCTGGAGCCTGGTCACGTGGCTATCGACCAGCGAGGAGCGTCTGGCCCGCGCCAGGGGCACCATGGGCTTGGCTGCGCTGGTGGGTCTCGGGCTCACGATCTGGCTGGGCCTCGAGAACCTCGCCACCGCGTTCGTCGGCGCCTTTGTCTTTGGCCTGGGCGCCCTGGCCACCTATGCGACCCGCGCCAAACAGCTCTTGCGCGTCACTGAGGCTCCCCTGCCGCAGCCGAAGCCCGCTCCAGAGAGCCCTGCCGAGTGCCTTGCCGTCCTGATCGTCCCCGGCCCTCCGCCGAACTATAGCGCCGAGGCGCTATCCCGGCTCCAGGCCGAGGGAGCGTTGCCGCCCAGCCTGGGCGTGCACTGGTTCGTTGCCCCGGCCGCCTACGCCAGGATTCGCCAAGCGTATGGCCAACACAGCCCTTTGCCCGTCTGGACCGCCCTGGAGACCACGCGCAGGCAGCTGGCAGAACGGCTTGGCTCCGGGTGGCGCGTTGAGCTTGCCTATTTCCACGGAGATCCCGCGCTCGAGGCCCAACTCCACGCGTGGTTGGAGGGCGGCTATGGCACCGTGGCCCTCTTGCCCCTGGACATCACCGAGACCACTCGCTCCGAGATCGCCTCGCTCGCCCGTCGCTTGAGCCTCGGGCGACAGGCTGATATCCGGATAGCTCCCGCCACCCATGGCCTGCCCGAGGGGATCTACCAGAGCAGCCTCCAGGCTCTCTATGGCGATACGCGCCCTCCCCTGTGCCCAGACATCGACCAAGCGACGGTGGAGACGCTGGCAGAGCACGTTCGCCAGCTTGGCCCGGAGTAACCCTTGCCCTAAGATAGCGGCGTGAGTCGCACCAGAAAGCGAGGGGGGCCCATGCCTCTCCCCGATCTTGGCGAGAAGGCGTCCATCGTCATCTTTGGCGCCTCGGGAGATCTGGCGCGGCGCAAGCTAGTGCCCGCACTTCACGCGTTGGCGTGCGAGGTGCCTTCCTTTGCCAACCAGGTTCAGATCATCGGTGTGGCCCGCAGCGAACTGCCCCTGACGGCCCTTCTGACAGACTACTATGAGGGCGTGGAGACCTACTCGCGGCTAGACCCACGAGTCTGCTCCCTATGGGACGGGTTTCAGTCGCGGTTTTCCTACATCCAGGGCGACTATGGTGATCCCGGCACCTATGCCCAGCTCCGTGAGCAACTCGAGCGTCTCGAGCGCGAGCAAGCCATGCCTCCCAACCGGCTGTTCTACTTGGCCCTCCCGCCCCAGGTGTACCCGATGGTGATCGAGCAGCTAGCAGCCTCTGGGCTGCAGTCCGAGCCGGCAGGTTGGCAGCGGATCATTGTGGAAAAGCCTTTCGGATACGACCTGGAGAGCGCCTGCGAGCTGAATCGCGCTCTGCACGCTGCCTTTGCCGAAGGCGACATCTACCGCATCGATCACTATCTCGGCAAAGAGACCGTGCAGAACCTGATGGTCTTTCGGTTCGCCAACGCCATCTTTGAGCCGATTTGGAACCGGCGCTATGTCGACCACGTCCAGATCACCATGGCCGAGACCGAGGGCGTTGGTCATCGCGCCGGCTACTATGAGCGAGCAGGCGCCGTGCGCGACATGCTCCAGAACCACCTGCTCCAGCTCCTGAGCCTGACGGCCATGGAGCCACCCATCCGCTACGAGGCCAAGGCCCTGCGCGACGAAAAGCTCAAGGTGCTGCAGGCCATTCGCCCCATCACCCCCGATGCGTGCGCGCTGGCCCAATACGTCGGCTATCGTGAGGAGCCAGGGGTCTCACCCCAGTCGACCACGCCCACCTACTTTGCCGTCAAGCTCTCTCTGGACAACTGGCGCTGGCAGGGAGTTCCGTTCTATCTGCGGTCGGGCAAGCGGCTGGCGGCCAAGGCGACCGAGATCACCCTGCAGTTCAAGCCGGTGCCGCACCTCCTCTTTGCCGACACGCCGCAGCCGCAACCGAACCGGCTCTCTATCGTCATCCAGCCCAACGAGGGCATGCACCTATGTCTTCAGTCCAAGACGCCAGGGGCAGGCATGCGCACCCAGACCATCGGGATGGACTTTCGATATGAGCGGCTGCTGGGCGACAACCAACTGCCCGACGCGTACGAGCGCCTGCTGCTGGATGCCCTCCAAGGCGATGCCTCGCTGTTTGCCCGAGCCGACGAGATCGAGCGGGCGTGGGAGCTGGTCGATCCGCTCGCTGAGCTGCCGGCATCCTGCCAGTATGACCAGGGGTCGCGCGGTCCCCAGGCGGCCGATGAGCTCCTGGCCCGCGATGAAAGAGGCTGGTTCTCGGCCGGCAGCCGCGAGATGGCCTCCACGCCCAGTCTCTCGCCCAACGGCTGACACGTCACCGCGATCGTCTGCCCGCTTGGTTCGGTGGCTCTTTGGCGAAAACGGGGCGATCCGCTACTATAGGCCCAGCTCACGAGCTACAAGATCCCCCGGCAGCGTCGCCGCAAGATAGCCCTCGGCCGCACACCGCTGTGCCATCGCGTGATTGTCCTCAAGGTTGCGAGGTGATGCTGTGATCGTAGAGATGCGGGCTGGCGCCAGCCAGGCAGAGGTGGATGCCGTCGTCGAGCGCGCGCACAAGCTCTCGTGCGACGTTCAGCTCAACATCGGCACGAACAAGGTCGTGGTGGCTATCCTGGGGCCGCACACGGGCCAGATCAACACCGACCTGTTTGAGGTGCTGCCAGGCGTCGCCTCGGTGACCCGCATCATGCGGCCATTCAAGCTGGCCTCTCGCGAGTTCCGTCAGGAACCCACCGTGGTCAGGGTCGCCGATCTGGCCGTGGGGGGCAAGGCGGTGGTGATCATGGCAGGCCCCTGCTCCATCGAAAGCCATGAGCAGCTTATGGCCACGGCCAAACACGTCCGATCCTGCGGGGCCACCGTCCTGCGGGGAGGGGCGTTCAAGCCGCGCACATCGCCGTTCAGTTTCCAGGGGCTGGGGGTGGATGGCATCGAGGTCGCCAGCCGGGTTCGCCAGGAGCTGGGGATCCCCGTGGTCAGCGAGATCACCGAGCCCCATCATCTGGATGACATGATCGACCGCGTCGACCTGTTGCAGATCGGCGCGCGCAACATGCAGAACTATCCCCTACTACGCGCCGTGGGCGAAAGCGCACGGCCGTGCATCCTCAAGCGCGGGCTGGCCTCGACGGTGACCGAGTGGCTCCAGGCCGCCGACTATATTCTCTCGGCCGGGAACCCCAACGTGATCCTTTGTGAGCGGGGCATTCGCACCTATGAGACGTCCACGCGCTTTACGCTGGACATCTCTTCGGTGGCCGTCATCAAGCGAGACACCCACCTGCCAGTCATCGTGGACCCCAGCCACGCGGCAGGGCACTTTCAGTTGGTCCCTACCCTGGCGCGGGCAGCGGTGGCCGCCGGGGCCGACGGCCTCCTCGTCGAGGTGCATCCCGACCCGATCAACGCGCTTTCGGACGGCCTGCAGAGCCTGACGTTCTCCGATTTCGCCGCTCTCATGCGCGAGCTCAAGGCCATCGCTGGCGCTATCGGGCGGGAGATCTAGCTCCCTCCCCCTACTCGGCCAGAATGGTGGCGACCGTGCGCCAGATCCGCCGCAGCTCGGCCGTCACCGGCCCGTCTGTGACGGCGGTCACGGGTTCGCCGCTGACCATGGCCCGCGTGACCACGTCATCGTAGGGAATTCGGCCGATGAGCGAGATGCCGCGGTCTCGGCAGAACGCCTCGATCTCGGCCGCACGCGCGGGCTTGAGATCCCACTTGTTCACGATGACCGCAGCCTTGACGCCAAAGTGGGCCACCGTCCCCAATATCCGCTCCAGATCGTGCAGCCCCGACATGCTCGGCTCGGTGACCAGCAGGGCCAACTGGGTCCCTGCGGTGGCGGCGATGACTGGGCAGCCGATGCCGGGCGGGCCGTCCACCAGCAAATAGTTCGCCTTGTGGCGTAGCGCCCATAGGTTGGCGTTCTGCTTGACCGTAGCCACCAACTTGCCCGAGTTCTCCTCGCCGGGGAAGAGGCGCGCGTGGAACAGCACGCCCCACGGCGTCTGCGAACGGTACCACTCGCCGGCCTGGGTTGGGACCATGGCGATGGCCTCGGCGGGGCACTGGTAGTGGCAGGCCGCGCATCCCTCACAAGCCACGGCATCGACGGCATAGGCATCCTCGCCATCAATCACAGCCTCGAATCGGCACACCTCGGCACACCGCCCGCAACAGGTACACAGCGCAGGATCGATGACGGCCTTGACACCCCCCTCGAAAGGCGTGGTCTCTTCCAGCTCGGGGTGCAGCACCAGCTCCAGGTTGGAGGCGTCCACATCGGCATCGGCCAACACCAACGAGGCCTCGGCCGAGGCCAGATGAGCGAGCCCGGCGGCCACCGTCGTCTTGCCCGTGCCTCCCTTGCCGCTGAGAATCAGGATCTGCTTCATGATACCGCCTCGCGCACGCCGTCATACAGCCCAAGAAACGCTTCGCGTAGCTCGGGCACCGTTTGGGTGATGGGAACCCCATCCGCATAGGCCTCGGCAATGCGACGCTCAAAGGGGATGCGTAGCAGGATGGGCACGCCCTCGGCAGCGCAGAATCGGTCCACGCCGTCGTCGCCGATGCCATCGCGGTTGATCACCACCCCCACGGGGATCCCCAGCTCATCGCGAGCCACCTGCAGCGCAGCCTGAAGGTCGTGGAGACCAAAGGGCGTCGATTCGGTCACCAAGAGGACGAAATCAGCCCCACGCATCGATGCCACCGCAGGGCAAGCGGCGCCCGGCGGAGCGTCCAGCACCACCACGCCCGTTTCTTGCGCCGCACCGCGCCTGGCCTGGCGGATGATCGGGACGGCCATGGGGCGGCCGATATCCAGATGCCCATGCACGAATCGCATGGAACCCACCCGCCCCCTCGCCACGGTGCCGATGCGATGCGGCACCTCCGAGATGGCACCCTCGGGGCAGATCAGCGTGCAGCTGCCACACCCGTGGCAGAGATCCTCGAACACAAGCACCTTGTCGCCGACGACGGCCAGGGCGTGGTACTGGCACACCTCGGCACAGCGGCCACACAAGGTGCAGGCCGCCGCATCCACTTGCGGCACCAGCAGATCAACGGTCTCCTCGGGCCCGAGAGACGGCCGAAGAAAGAG
>CAZUZB010000068.1:5995-11693 GCA_964624695.1 uncultured Anaerolineales bacterium
TGGCCGCTTCACCGGTGCAATGATTCAGGTAGAGCTGCGGCCGCCCCATCTCGTCCAACACGCTCGCAACCGCATCCAGCTCGGCATCGTCCGCCGTGGCCAGATGTGTGCCCCCCAGCACGGCTTGGACTGGCGCGTCCCAGTGCGTGCGGACGTAGGCCAAGGTGTTCCGCAGCCCAGCATGGCAGCAGCCACACACCAGCACGATGCCCTCGGAGGTCTCGAGCACGAGGGACATGTCATCGGCATACGGATCGGGCACCTCGCGCCCATCTCGCAGCACCAGATGGTGCGCGCTGGCGCCACGCGGATAGGGTCGCGGCTGGACCGAGCCGGTCAGAAAGACGCCTTGCAGCAGTTGGGCAGGCTGTTCGTGCAGGTAAAGCTCGCCTGCCGCCTCCAGTGCCTCTCGCGAAAGGCTCAGCCCAATGCTCTCAGTACGCCCGGAACGGCTGGCATAGCGCGGTTCGAGCCCTGCGGCATGCATGTGCACGGCGATGCCCGGACGTTGATCGAGGAACCAGGCCAACCCACCCGTGTGGTCGTAATGAGCGTGGCTGAGGGCAACGGCATCAATCGAGGCCGGGTCCACACGCAGGCAGCCCAGATTGTGCTGCAACACCTCGCCGCTGCCGCCCGTATCCCATAGCAGGGAGCCTTCATCGGTCGTGATCAGCAGGGCCAAGCCATGCTCGCCCCAGAAAGGCGAGCTCCGACCCACGCAATTGTCGGTGACACAGGTGATGCGCATCAGAACCTCCCCAAGATCGAGGGCGGCTAGAGGCCCGTGAGAGGCCCCGCCGCCCTCTGGATGCTAGCTTTGCTGGCAAACCCACGCCGCGGTAGAGCGCCTATCCTTCGAGAACGACCTCGTGCCCACTTGCCGCAGAGGCATAGATGGCATCGAGCACAGCCTGGACATCCAGCACCTGCTCGACCTTGACCAAGCACGAGTGCTCGCCACGGATACACCCCACAAAATGGCGAACCTCTTCGGTGTGCGCCCGCACCTCGGGCAGCCGTGTGGGCGTCACATCCACCAGGGCGCCGTGCTGCTGCATGAACAGCTTGAGCGGGCCCGTCTGAGCGCCGCCCTCGGTGCCGATGATCCGGTTGCCGCTGGCATCCTCCAAGTTGGCGGCCCAGCTAGCGCGCAGAATCAGCGTCGCCCCGTTGTCAAAGCGGATCATGCCGATGCCCATGTCATCCACGTCAAAGACGTCGGTATCCCAGGCGCCCCACGGGTTGACCACATCATCGCGCTTGCCAAAGGCCATGTAGGTGGCCCCCATCACCGAGACGGGCTTGGGGTTGCCCATGAGCCACATGGTCAGGTCCAGCGCATGCACGCCCACGTCGATGAGCGAGCCGCCGCCCTGGAGGCGCTTTTGCGTAAACACGCCCCAGGAGGGGATGCCACGGCGCCGCAGGCAGGTCGCCTCGCCATAGTAGATATCGCCCAAGTCGCCCGCCTCGACGTAACGCCGCAACACCTGCGCCTCGCTGGTGAAGCGCCAGTTGAGGCCGATCTGCAGGATCTTGCCCGCCTCCTCGGCCGCAGCCGCCATCTCGCGTGCCTCGGTCAGATTCATGGCCATCGGCTTTTCGCAGAGGACATGGGCCCCTGCCTTCAGAGCCGCCACGGTGGCGTCCTTGTGGGCATAGTTGGGCGTGCAGACCGAGACCGCGTCCAGGCTCTCTTTGGCCAGCATCTCGTCATAGCTCTCATAGGCCGACGGAATGCCAAACTCGCCGGCGAACTCTTTGGCGCGGCCAGGCATGACGTCACAAGCCGCCACGACCTGCACGCCGTCGGTGGCCAGGTAGCCAGGCATGTGGGCGGCCTTGGCGATTCCACCGGACCCGATAATGCCAACCCGGATCTCGTCCTTCATGTTGCTCCTTTGTTCGATGGTAGCCCCAGTTGCGCTGACGCGAGATAGTTCCAGGACCCTCTCACGGCAGGCCTAGCCAGCGTCAATAGCAGACACATCGGCGAAAGCGGACCGCAAGGCGCCGTATAATGAATGGTAGATTGCATAGTAGTCGTCATACACCGCCTGGCGGTGCGGATCAGGCTGCACCTCATCCACGACCTTGACGGTCGCCCGGCAGGCCTCGGGCACGTTGGCATAAACGCCGGTGCCCACGCCAGCTAGAAGCGCGGCGCCAAAGGCCGTGCTGTCGGTGACGTCCACGGTGACCAGTTGGGTGCCGAACACGTCCGCCAGGATCTGGCGCCAGAGCAAGCTACGAGCACCACCGCCGGTAGCGCGCACCTGGTGGATCGGCACGCCCAACGCGCGGAACAGCTCGACCGAATCGCGCAGGCTGTAGGCGACGCCTTCGAGCACTGCGCGCACCATATGGCGCTTGTCATGGCGCAGGGTGAGCCCGAAAAAGACGCCGCGCGCGTTGGGATCCGGATACGGCGCCCGTTCGCCCGTCAGGTAGGGCAGGAACAACAGTCCCTCGCTGCCGGCGGGAGCCTGCGCGGCCTCTGCGGTGAGGATCTCGTAGGGATCCACGCCAGAGAGGGCGGCCACCTGCCTTTCCGTTGCGCCCAGGGCATCGCGGAACCAACGGAACGACCCGCCCGCCGATAGCGTGACGCCCATCACATGCCAGGCATCGGGCAATGCGTGGCAAAAGGTGTGCAGGCGCCCCTCGGGATCGAGCCGAGGCTGCTGCATGTGCGCAAACACCACGCCCGACGTGCCCAACGTCACCGAGACGAGGCCGGATTCTACGATGCCGGTGCCCACGGCGCTGGCCGCCTGATCGCCCCCACCGCCAACGACGGGCGTACCCTCCTTGAGGCCCGTGGCCTCGGCCGCGGCCGCCGTCACGGCCCCCGTAACCGCCTGCGATTCGACGCAATCGGGCAGCCAGGCTCGGGGGATATCGAGCGCCTCCAACACCTCATCGGACCAGCGCCGCCGGCGGACATCGAGAAGAGCTGTCCCCGAGGCGTCAGAGACCTCGGTGACGAACGAGCCCGTCAACCGGTACCGGATATAGTCCTTGGGCAGCAGCACGTGGGCCACCTGGGCATAGACGTCAGGCTCGTGTTCCCGCGTCCAGATGATCTTGGGGGCGGTAAAACCGGGCAGAGCTGGGTTGAGCGTCAGCTCCAGGAAACGCTCGCGCCCAACCGTCTCCATGATCCAACGGCACTGCTCGGCCGTGCGCTGGTCGTTCCACATGATGCATGGGCGCAGCACCCGGCCCGCGGCATCTAGCAGCACCATGCCGTGCATCTGGCCCGTCAGGCCAATGCCGGCGATCTCTGGCGGGGCAATGCAGCCATCGCGCAGAGCCATGGTCATGGCGTCACAGACGGCCTCCCACCAATCCTCTGGATTCTGCTCCGCCCAGAGCGGCCGGGGCGTGCTCATGGGATACTCGACGGTCCCCGAGCTCACCAGCGAGCCAGCCTCGTCGATGATCAGGGCTTTGGCGCCCGACGTTCCGACATCGATGCCAACCAGATAGGCCATCGGTACCCTCCTTCAAGCAGAGCCTACTCGCCTATGGTACGCACCCATCGGGGCCTGGGCAAGCGCCCCACAGCAAAGCGGGCGAGCTCTGGGCTCGCCCGCCGTTCATCCCTCGATCCTAGTCGCGCTCGTTGAGAACGCGCCCGTCCGCCAGGTTGTAGCAGAAATCCACAAAGTCGAGCATCGTGGGGTCGTGCGAGCTCATGATGATCGAGACGCCCTCTTCCCGCACGATGGAACGAAATAGCTCTAGAATGCTACGGGCCGTCGCGGTATCAAGCTCGCCGGTGGGCTCGTCAGCGAGGATCAAGCCGGGGCGATTCACCAGGCTGCGGGCGATGGCCACGCGTTGTTGCTGCCCACCAGACATTTCCTGGGGGCGGTGCTTGGCCCATTTGCTGAGCCCCACCAGCTCCAGACACTCCATCACGCGCTGCCGCCGCTCGCGTCGGCGCACGCCGACCATCCTCAACGGGAGCTCGACGTTCTCAAAGGCGGACATGGTAGGCATCAGGGCAAAGGACTGAAACACGAAGCCGATGCGGTGGCGGCGAAACTCGGTGAGACGGCGGTCTGAGAGCTTGCTGATGCTCTCGCCAAACACAAACACGTCGCCATCCGTGGGCCGATCCAAGCCGCCGATAATGTTGAGCAGGGTGGTCTTGCCAGAGCCGGACCGCCCCATCACGCCCAGATACTCGCCTTCTTTGACCCAGAAGCTCACGCCTCTCAGGGCATGGACCTCTTGCTGGTCCACGCGGTAGACGCGAGTGACGTCGGTAGTTTTGACAATCAAGCCGTCGGTTCGGTCTGCCACGGTTCTGCCCGCTCCCTATTCCTCTTCGCTCTCAGGCTTGCGCCGTGAGAACAACCCGCGAAGACCGCGCACAGCCCCCGAGCGGCCACTGCTCTCCGCATCGTCTGCGCCCTCTGCCTCACGCGCCCTGCGTGCGACCTGTGCCGGTGCGTCATCCAGCGCCTTGGCCGGCTTGACCAGGATTCCGTGCTCGGTGAGCTCGACCTCGGCACGCCCCGCCAGCCCCAGCGACTCTAGATAGTCGGCAGGAAGCTGCAACCGGCCCGCGTTATCCACGACCACATACTCGTGATAGGTCACGTCCTCGGCAGGCGGCGCGCTGGCCCCTTGGCCGAGAGCCAGGTCCTCCTCAACGACCTCGAGCGGCGCCTGTTGCTCCCGCACGCGGCGCACGCGCTCGCTGCTGGTGCGGCCATCGCGGATCGCGACCACGCGGTCCACCTGGTCCGATACGCGCGGATCGTGCGTGACGATGACGATGGTCAGATCGTAACGCTTGTTGAGATCGCGAAAGGTATCCATAATGCGCTGAGCGGTGGCGGTGTCCACCTCGCCCGTGGGCTCGTCCGCCAGCAACAGGATTGGCTTGTTCGCCAACGCGACCCCGATGGCCGTGCGCTGCTGCTCACCGCCCGAGAGCTGGTGCATGCTGTGGTTGCGGCGATCCCACAATCCCACCGCATCGAGCAGCTCGCGGGTCCACGCTTTGCGCTCACTACGCGGCATGCCCGCGATGATCATCGGCAGCTCTACGTTCTCCTGCAGCGACAGATACGGGATCAAGTTTCGAGAGGGCTGCTGCCACACAAAGCCGACCTTGCTGCGCCGATAGCGTGTGAGCGCATAGGAGGAGAGCTTGAGCAGATCCTGGCCATCGACGATGGCCTTGCCAGCGGAAGGTCGGTCGAGCCCCCCCAACGTGTTCATCAAGGTCGACTTGCCGCTACCACTCGGACCGATGACGGCAAGGAACTCGCCCTTTTCCACCACCACGTCCAGCCCCTGCAGGGCGACGACCTCCAAATCCTGGACCTTGTAGATCTTGACCAGGTTGTCGCACAGGATCATGGGACCATTCGATGCCATATCTCACCGTTTCCCATAGGCTACTTTACGCTCCAATCGCCGCGGCAGAGAGTCTCGAGTTCGGGTTGTGCCGGGGGATCGCCCGCAGGGTGAGCCCCCGCCATAGCTACGCTCCGACCACAACCTGGCCTTCTTCGACGCCCTCGACGATCTCGACCCGATCGGCGCTCTCGATTCCAATCGTGACGTCCACGCGGCGCTGACGCCCATCTTCTTCGATCACCACAAACTTGCGGCCCGAGAACGTGCGGATAGCCGCTGGCGGCAGCCAGAGCACATCGGCCTTGCGCTCGAG
>CAZUZB010000069.1:0-11682 GCA_964624695.1 uncultured Anaerolineales bacterium
CGCGGGTGTGCCCTTTGGCCCAGCCTAGCTGGATGGCCATCGAGTACATGGCGCCAGCGCAACCGACCAAGGCCCCGCCCAGCGCCGTATAGAGCACGCGCACCCGTTGCACGGGAACGCCCCGCACATAGGCTGAGACGGGTCGCTCACCCGTGGCGCGCAGCCGCAGGCCCGCTCTGGTCCTGTAGAGCCACCACCAGGTGAACAGCATCAAACCCAGGCTGGCATAGACGACCAAGTTGTGCCGAAACAGGATCGGCCCTACCACGGGGATGCGTTCCAGCAACGGCAGAGGCCAGTGCGACACCGAGACCCCGCGAATCCGCGTGTACGATTGCCCCACAAAGGCGCTGAGGCTGTCGCCCAGCAAGGTCAGCACAAAGCCGATGGCGATCTGGTCTTGCCGCAGGACGATGCTGCCCAGCGCGACGATCAGCGCCATCGCGGCGCCCACAGCCGCGGCCGCAACAAACGCCAGTGGCACGCTCCCCGTATGGTAGCCAACGATAAAGGCCAACGCCGCCGCCAAGAGCATGGTGCCGTCCAACGACAGGTTCACCACGCCCGAACGTTCGGTAAGCATTTCGCCCAGGGCAGCGGTCAGCAGCGGGGACGAGGTAGCCACCACCGACGCCAGCATGCTGATCAGCACCTGACCACTCATGCCGCCGCCTCCCCCTCGCCCACGAGCGCAGGCGCATCGCCCTGGGGTAGGCGGCCACCTCCTCGCGCTGCCGAGGCAGCCTCCAGCCGTTGCCGCACGCCGCCCATCAGGACGGCAAATAGCACCAGGAACCCCTGCAGCACGCCGCCGACAGAGTCATCCAGCTTCATGATGAGGTTGAGCCGCTGGCTGCCCGTGAGGATGGCGGCAAAGAAAATGACGATGAATGGCACCCACGTCGCCTTGGTCGAAGCCAGCATCACCACCAAAAGCGCCAGAAAGCCAATGTTCCCCGAGATCAACGGCCGCAGGCTCTGATACGTGCCCAAGGCGCGCATCGCGCCCGCCGCACCGGCCAGCGCCCCGCAGGCCGCCATGGCCAGCACCGTGTTCCGCTTGACCCGCACGCCAAGAATGTGCGCAGAGGTGCGGCTGCGGCCCATGGCCCGTAGCTGCAGCCCCCAATGGGTGCCACGCAGGGCCAATGCGACGGCGGCGAACCCCAAAGCCCCCAGAAGCAACGCCACCCAGCTGACACGGAGCCCCGCGATCATGGGCAGCACGGCGTGGCGCCCAAAGATGGGGGTGCTATGCACGCTGCCGCCCTCCGGGGGCTGCCACGGCCCCGAGATGAGCCAGGTTGTGAGATTCGTGGCCAAATAGTTGAGCGCCGTCCCCGAAAAGATCTCGTTCACGTTGGCAGCGTTGCGCAGCCACGCGGCCACCATGGCCCAGAGCGCCCCGCCCACCATGGCAGCTAGAATCTCCAGCGGAATCTGCAGGCCGGCCGGCAACCGCACGTGCAGTGCCACAGCGCTGGCAAAGATCGCCCCCATGGTGATCTGCCCCTCGATGCCAATGTTCCAGAGCCCGGCCGTAAAGGTGAGCAGCAACCCACTGGAGCAGAGCAGCAGGGGCACGCCAAAGGCCAAGACATCCGCCACCTTGGCGGGGCTCTCGAACGCTCCCTGCAGGATCTGGCGGTACGCCTCTCCGGGAGGCGCGCCCACCGCCAGCAAGAGCGCCGAGACGCACACCAACGCCATCACAAAAGGAGCCAAACCGAACAGCAGCTTGCTCCATTGAACTCGGCTCATGGCCGCACCTCGGCGATCAGATGACCGAGGTCATCAACCGTAGCGCTGCCCGCATCCTGTGGCTCGGCGGCGCGCCCGCCGGCCAGCACCACCACCCTATCGCTGCGCTCCAGGATCTCGTCCAGATCGGCGCTGGTGAACACGATAGCGGTTCCCTCCTGCCGCCGCTCCAGCAGCGCCCGCCAGACCCAGGCGGAGGAGGCCACGTCTAGCCCCCGCGTTGGATGCTCCATCAGCAGCACCCGCAGATTGCGCGGCAGCAACGCCAACGCCAACCGCTGCTGGTTGCCGCCCGAGAGCTCCTCCACCGGCGTATCGGGCGCCCCCTGAATAGCAAACGCCTCGATACACTCGCGAGCCTTGGCCAACGCCCGCTCCCGATCCAGCCAGGGCGAGCCGCTTCCATCCACCAGCGCCACATGCTCGGCGATGGTGAGGCCCGCAACCAGCCCCTCTTCCAGGCGGCCTGCCGGCAGGTAAGCGATGCCTCGGCGCAACAGGGCATAGTACCCGTTGCCGGTCACAGCCGAGCCATCGATGCTGACCTCGCCTTCCAGCGGTTCTGCCAGGCCCGCGCAGACCCGCATGAGCTCGCTCTGCCCGCTTCCCTCCAATCCAGCCAGTCCGACCACCTCGCCGCTACGCACCTGGAAGCAGACATCGGCCAGGCATAGCCGATGCGAGCGCACCGTGACGTTCTGGATATCCAGCGCCACCTCACCGGGCTGCGGTGCCGTCCGCCCCGATGGCGGCAGCGGCGCCCCGAACATCAGCTCCACCAGTTGGCGCGTCTCTGCCGGCATCTCCGCCGAGCCCACCAGCCGGCCACGACGCAGCACAAAAGCCTCATCGCAAAGCGAGACGACCTCTTCCAGCTTGTGGGAGACAAAGACCACCGTCAGCCCCTCTTGGTGCGCCAGGCGGCGCAGCGTGCCAAAGAGCAGCTCCTTCTGGTCCGCCGAGATGCCCGTGGTGGGCTCGTCCAGGATCAGCAGCTTGACGCCCAACGCCAACAAGCGGACGATCTCGAGCTCCTGGCGTTCGCCTACGGTGAGGCCCTCGACGAAAGCGTCGGGATCGAGCTCGATCCCAATAGCGCGTCCCTGCTCGGTCAGCGCCCGAGACACCCCTCTGCGATCGAGCACGAATCGGCCAGGGTAGCCGACGCAGAAACTCTCCCACACCTGCAGGGGCGCAAAATCCATCGGGTCCTGGTGCAGCATCCCGATGCCCGCCTGAACGGCGTCTTGCGGCTGAGGGAACCGGCGCTCCTGGCCATCGACGATGATCTTGCCGCTGGTGGGCGGCTGAAAGCCGGACAGGATCTTCATCAGCGTGCTCTTGCCCGCGCCGTTCTCGCCCAGCAGGCCATAGATGCGTCCAGGCTCAAACGTCAGGCTGATATCATCGTTCGCCCGCAGCAGGCCGAACTCTTTGGTGATACGCTGAAGCTCCACCCGCATCGTGCGAGGCACCCCCAAACAGTTGGGGCTGGGGGTAGCATAGCCGCCCCCAGCCCCAACAGAAACCGCTATCGGCTTGCGCCGATCATGCCCTCGATCAACTGCTCCAGATACCAGATCTCTTCCGGCGTAGCAACCTCGCCCGCGGCCAGGAACTCGGTCCCATCCTGGTAGTTCATGGGTCCAGCCCATAGCTCGATGCTACCATCGCCCAGCCCAGCCACAAAGGTCTCCAACGTCGCCCTCTCGTCAGCCGTCAAGCCCTCTCCGTAGAGAAAGCCCACAGCGGTGGTGTCCGGGTTGTTGAGGTCGCTCCAGTCGGGCGGGTTCCAGTCCCAGCTCGACTCCCAGGTTCCGGCCATGGCCGCTTCGATGATCTCGGCGTACGCGGGGCCCCAGTGGAAATAGGGCACGCCCAAGCAGATCTCGGGCGCCTGCCCGCACGCCCCCTCATAGTCGTAGGGGATCGCCCAGACGGTCTCGCCGGCCGCGGCGCGCTGCCCAGCCACGACCATCGCCTCGGTGGTGTCGATACCCGAGATCACCACATCGGCGCCAGAATCAAAGAACTGGTTGGTCACCTCGGTTGGGTCCAGTGTGACGCCAGGCAGGTTGAACCAGTAGCCGATCCAGTTGACGGTAAAGACCAGGTCATCCGGATCCAGGCCGCGATAATGCTCGTACGCATAGCGAGCGCCCAGATAGGCCGACGCCGCCAGGCGCAGCGTCTCGTGATTGATGAGAGGCCCAAGGTAGGCGACGCTACCCGTGGTAGTCTTGAGCGCAGCAGCCGCGCCGGCCACCGCCTTCATCGGCTCCATCTGCCCCATCACGTTTCCGAGGTTCTCCGGCGCCTCGCCCGTGAGGGCATCATCACCGGAGATATTGACAAAGATGATATCGGGGAACTTGGCAGCGACCAGCGTGGTATCATCCTCGAACGCGTCCGACGTGGTAAAGATCAGAGTGGCGCCCTGATCCACCATATCGCTGACCACCTGCTCGAGCGTGGTCTCTGGCCGATCCGCCACGTTCAGGCTCTCGAGATAGATCATGCGCGTCCCAGGCACCTTGTCCTCGACGTACTGACCCGCCACATAGTGAGCCTCGCTCCAGCCATGGTCGTTGTGCGGGCCAACCATGACGACACCAAACACAAACTCCTCGTCACCCGTCTGCTCCGCTGGCTTGGCCTGGCAGCCCGTCAGCACCAGCGCAAGCACCAAGATCAGGGCGAACACCGTACCTGGCCTTCTCATCGTCTTGTACTCCTCCATATCGTGAGATTCCATCGAACCCAGAATGCCCATACGAGCCCGTGCGCGCCACCTCCTTCCCACGAGCATGACGAACTTGTGCATGTCGGCCAACCGGGTGATGGAACACCACAAGAGGCATGGAGGCTGGCCCCTACCGGTCAGCCCCGTGTCTGGGTTGGGGACGACATCGCGAGTGAAGATGCGCAGCAAGCGCACGTGCAAGGGGCGCTGCGGGGAAACGACCCGCCAAGCAACAGCATAGCCCTCACCCCACCAACACGTGTGTCGGCTGCCTCATCGGCGGAGCGACGCTGCTCGCTGGGCATCATGTCGTTGCAGCGCTAACGCACTGCAACCCCATTGTAGGACAAGCCAGCAATCACAGCAACCCGCGCACTAGACCTTAGCGCCCCGTCGCATAGACGTGGTACGCCCGGCTGAAACTGATGATGGCATCGAGACACGCCGCGGCCTCCAGGAATGCGCCCGCCACTTGGGTGGTATAGCCGATGATCCTGGACATATCGCCAGCCGTTAGGCCGATCTGCGTCCGCTGCGCCAAAGCCAGGAACACCACCAGGAACTGCGCGCCGATCAGCGCACCATAGCGCAGGTACAGGTACCACTGGTGTCGGGAGAGCAGCTCAACATAGACATCTTTGCGGCGGCGCAGCACATCGCGCAAACGCTCGCGGTGCGCCGGCACCTTGGGGTCCGTGATCGTCCGAATGGCCGCTCCCTCCACCTGGTTGATCAGGCCGTACTGGTCGTCCCGCAGAACCCGCAACCGCTTGTTAAAGACCACCGTCATGGCCCCCGGGATGATCAGACTGGCCAGATAGGCCAGGCCCAACCGCACGTTCATGGCCAGCAGGCTGGACGAAACCACAATGATCTTGATGATCACCGGCAGAAACGAGCCCAGCACATGATAGGTCGCGTTGGTGATGCCGCTCACTGCGTTGGCGATGCGGGCGTTGGCCTGGCCGGCCTCCTCGGGATCGATCTCGCGCTCCTCATCGCACATCTCCAGCGTCATCTGGACCCGCTTGGCAAAGTCGGTCTCATAGAACATCTTGTGGCGCAGGATGACATTGCCGCGCATCACCAGGGGCGCCAGCAGCGACGCCCCCATGAACAAGAGGACCACGTTGCCCAGGTCGCCGGAGGAAAAGCGATCGATGAACTCGCCCAACAAGTTCACCGGCCAGAGAGCGATCACTTCCTGAACCGCAGTAACCGCCAGCACCGCCAGAGCATACCACTTGTAGTCCCCGATCAAGCCAAAGACATCGCGCCAGAAGCCCCCATTGGGGCTGGCCGGCATCGGCGGCCGAGGACGCTTGGCAAACAACCTCGAGATGGGCCAGCGTTTGGGAGCGCTCATTTGCAGTCACCGTCCTCGCAGAGTGGCGTGCAACACACGACGCGGGATGATACGCTCACCGAGCCGCCATGCCAAATCGCCCAGCAAGGATCTTCGGTGGGCGGCGGCTTGCCAACCCCTCCTGCAGAGTCTATGCTACACCTTGATGTGTACGCTAGCCCACACACCCAAGTGAGGTCACCCATGAGCATGACAGCCAAGGAACGTATCGGCCGCATCTTGCGCCGTGAGCCGGTGGATCGCATCGGCTTGATGGAGCAGTTCTGGGGCGATACCGCCAGCGCCTGGACCCGAGAAGGCCACCTCGAGCCCGGCGAGAGCCTGACCGAGCACTTTTGCCTAGACATCGAGCTGTGCGGCGCGCTCAGCACCGTCGCCGACCTGGATTGGGAGACAGAGGTCCTGGAGGAAACCAGCGAGACGATCCTGACACGCAACGGCAACTATGCACTCCTTCGCAACCACAAACTGCACGACGCCACCCCAGAGCACGTCGACTTTGCGGTCAAAGGCCGCGAGGCATGGGAAGAGATCATCAAGCCCAAGCTGACGCCCGATCCACGCCGCATCAACTTCCAGGCCTACCGTGAGGCCAAAGAACGCGCAGCCCGCGACGGGCGGTTCTTTATGCTCGCAGGGGTAAACGTCTTTGAGATCATGAAAGATGTGACCGGCCACGAGCATATGCTGGTCGGCATGGCGCTGGACCCGGCCTGGGTGCGCGATATGGCCGACACCTATGCGCAGCTCATCGTCAAGTTGCAGCAGATGCTCTTTGAGCAAGAGGGTTGGCCCGACGGCATTTGGTACTATGAGGATATGGGCTTCAAGGGCCGTCCCTTTATGTCGCCCAGGATGTACAGCAGCATCGTCCAGCCCGCTCACGCCCTCACCCTGGACCTCGCCAAAGAGCACGGCCTACCCACCATCGTCCACTCCTGCGGCTACGTGGAGCCGCTAATCCCAGGCCTGCTGGAGGCCGGCATGGATTGCCTCCAGGTGATCGAGGTCAAGGCTGGCATGGACCTGCTCAAACTCCACGCCGAGTACGGCGATCGGCTATCGTTCATGGGCGGGATCGACGTGCGCGTGCTCTACACCAACGATCGCGCGCAAATCGATGCCGAGCTCGAGGCCAAGATACCCATCGTCATGCAGGGGAACGGCTATGTCCTCCATAGCGACCACTCGATCCCCAACACGGTGCATTATGACACCTACCGCTACTTTGTCGACAAAGGCCTCGAGCTGGGCACGTACCGCTAGCGTCCCCCTCCCAGCCCAGGCAAAAGGGGCCACCCCACGTGGGGTGGCCCCTTTTCTCTGGCACATCTCGATAGGTCTGCGCGCTAGCGCCGGCGGGTGAACTGAACCTGATACGCAACCCCGACTACGCCCAGAATCAGCCCCACCAGCGACGCCAAATAGGTCAGGCCGTTCAGGAAGAACGTCGAGGGCAGGATCTGCAGCACCATCATAAAGGCCAGCACGACCGAGAGCACCATCAGGCCGATGCCCACAATCAGGTAGCGCGTGCCCAGGGAGAGTCTCATTTGAACAGCCAGCAGGCCACCGTATGGCTGGGAGCCAACGTGAACTCGGGCGGCTCTTCTACATCACACAACCCGGCCATGGCGTGGCTACAGCGCGGATGGAACCTGCACCCGGCCGGCGGATGCACCAGGCTAGGCGGCTCACCAGGCGGCACGTCCTTGAATGTCAACGCGTTCTCTGGATCCGGATCCGATGTCGCTGCCAGCAACGCCAGTGTGTAGGGATGGCTGGGATTGGCGAGCAGATCGTCAACCTTGGCCTTTTCCACCACCTGCCCCGCATACATCACGAAAATGCGCTCCGAAAAGTAGCGAACCGTCGAGAGGTCATGGGTGATATAAATCACCGCCAGCTCATGCGCCTCCTGGAGGGCCCGCATCAGCCTCAGAATCTCGACGCGAATGGAGGCATCCAGCATTGAGACGGGCTCATCCGCCACAATCAGCTTGGGCTGCAAGATCATCGCTCGGGCGATCACCACGCGCTGCTGCTGCCCGCCGCTGAGCATGTGGGGGAACTTGGTCAGTACGTCCTCGACCGGCGTAAGCTTGACCTCTTCCAGAGCGCGAACGACCCGCTCATGGCGCTCGTGCGCATCCTTGACGCCATTGATGATCAGCGGCTCTTCCAGAATGCTCGAGACCGTCATAAACGGAGGCAATGCACCGTACGGATCTTGCTGGACGTAGCCGACATGGGAGCGATACCATTGCATGCGGCGTGAGCCGAGCTCGCTGAGGCGCGTCCCCTCAAAAATGATCTCGCCTTCGGTCGGCAGATGCAGCCCGAGAATTGACTTCATCAACGTGGATTTGCCGCAACCGCTCTCGCCCACCACGGCGATGGCCTCGCCATAGCCCAAATCAAAGCTCACCCCGTCCACAGCCCGAACCGACCCGGCATGCCCAAAGCCCCACCGGCGTAGCTCGAACCAGACGCGCAAGCCCTGAACCGACAACATCGCCTGCCCCGCCCTAGAAACCTTGGCTGCGGCGGGCGTGCTCGTTGCTAGATCCATAGCGCTCTCCTGCTCCCAACTCCCCAGAATAGCCGCACCGTCTGGCGGCTCGTCCTTACGTTCAGGCCTTCTGGGGCGCTTCCACAAGGGACCCGGTCTCTTCATACAGCCAGCAACGCACTTCGCGGCCATCCACCTCATACACCGGAGGATCCTCATCGCAGCGCCCAAAGCGGGCCGGGCAACGCGGCGCGAACCGGCAACCGGGCTTGAGGCCAAACAGGCTTGGCGGCTGGCCAGTGATGAACTCGGGCTCCACGTCGGCGCGTAGCCGTGGCACGCTTGCCATCAGTTTCTGTGAGTAAGGATGAAGCGGCCCGGAAAAGAACCGGAAGGCATCGCTCACCTCGACGATCTGCCCGGCGTACATCACCCCCACCTTGTCGGCCAGCTCGCTCGACGTGGCAATGTCATGGGTGATCAGGATAAAGCTGGTCTCCATCTCGTCCTTGATACGCTTGAGCATGTTCATAATGTTGGCCTGCGTCAGCACATCCAGGGCCGAGGTGGGCTCGTCCAGAATGATCAGCGCCGGCGCCGTCACCAGCGACATGGCGATGGCCACGCGCTGGCGCATGCCACCACTCAGCTCAAAGGCATAACGATGCATAAAGTCAACGGGGACGCCCACATGCTCGAACATGCGGCGCGCTTGCGCCAACGCCTCGTCCTTGCCCACGCCATAGTGGACCATCATCGGCTCGGCTACCTGATCGCCCACCCGTAGCACCGGATTGAGCGCGTTCATGGCCGCCTGGGGCACCATGGACATCTTGACCCAACGCACCTGGCGACGGAAAGCCTCCTCGTCGAGCTGCATCGTATCGGTGCCGTCTAGGTAGACCTCGCCGCTATAAGTCTGTACGTTGCGCGGCAGCAGCCGCAGCACGGCCTTGGCCAGGGAACTCTTGCCACAGCCCGATTCCCCGATGACCACCACGGCCTCATTGTGGCCCAAGCCAAACCGAACGCCATCGACTGCCCGAACAACGCCCTTGGTGGTTCGAAAGTGCAGCTTTAGGTCGCGGATGCGTAGCAGGGATTCGTTCACCATAGCGCTACAGACCTCTCAGCCGTGGGTTGAACACACGGTCCAGCGAAAAGCCTACCATCGCAAAGCCAAGCCCCACCAGCATGAGAAGCAGCGCGGGCTGAAGCATCCAGTAATAGTGGCCACTGTGCACAGCTCCCTGGGACCGAGCGTCGTCGATGACCTTGCCCCAGGTGGGCAGCACCGGGTCGCCCAATCCAAGCAGCGCCAAGGACGCCTCCAGAAACACATAGACCGGCACCCCGCTGACCAAGGCTGGGATCATCACCGGGATGATCCGCGGGATCAGGTATCGTGCGATGATCCGACCGTTGCCGGCGCCATAAGCGCGGGCTGCCTCGATATAGGGTGCCTCTCGCACCTGCAAAAAGATGGCGCGAAAGGTCTTGATCGCGCCGCCAAAGATGCTCAGGGCGATGACGCAACCCAGCATCACCCAGATGCTGCGACCATGTTCGTAAAAGGTGCCCACCATGACCAGGATCGGCAGCAGAGGCAACACCATGTTGACCTCGGTCACGCGCTGGATGAGGGCGTCGACCCAGCCGCCGAACCAGACCCCCACCGCAGCCACAAACATGGTGGTTAGGGTGGTCCCCAAAGCCGCCAACAGGCCGAACGCCAAAGCGATGGGCGTGCCCCACTGGAGCGCCACCATGAGATCTCGGCGGCGATAGTCGGTGCCCGCGAGGCCGTGCACCTCACCATAGGCGACCCATTTGGCATCCACGTCGGCGTCGTTCTCAAAGGTGCTGACCAGGATCTCCAGCTCATAAGTGCCCTTGACCGGCACCGGCGTCTCAGAGTCTGGGTCGGCAAAGAGCGCGATTTGTGGGAGCACATTGTTCAGCCGTCGCGCCAGCCGGGTGTCCAGGGCCAGACGATACGTCTCGGTGGGGCGCACCGAAACCTGCCCCAGCCTGATCTCTCGGCCGTCCGGCGTACGCCAGGTCATGGATGCGTGAGGCGTCTTCTGGTCAAACTGGGCCGTGAAAAAGATCACCACTTCCTGAGGAAAGGTATCATATGGATAATCAAAAGAAAACACCAGGCTGATCGTCTGCGCATCCTCACCGAGCGTCTCTACGGTTTTGACCGCCTGCCCATCTCGGCTGTTCAGCACAATGGTCCGGGAAAGGCTTCGCCGCGTGAGCCAATCGTACCAGATCGGCCGAGCGGTTTTGGGGCTTTCGCTCCAGACTTCTTCGCCCCCCCGCCAGAGGCGAATCGCCTCGTTGTAAGGCAACGTGACCACGGTATAGACGCCCAACGCCACGATCAGGAAAATGATCGTCAATCCCACGATCGCCGACGGATAGCGCCAAACTTCGCGGATCCCTGCCCAGATACTCCTCATGGCTTCCTCGACCCCTAGCTCCCAACTTTGACGCGCGGGTCCACCAAGGCATACACAAAGTCCAGCACAAACACCGTCAGCGCCAGCAGATAGGCATAGATGACCGTCGAGCCGACGATCACGGGTGTGTCATACAAACCAATGGCAGCGTAGAGCAGTCTACCCAGCCCCGGCCAGTTGAGAACCGTCTCCAGAATGATGGCGCCCGTCCACAGACCGATCAGCATCAAGGCAAAGCTGGTGATGATATTCGGCAGCGTGGGGCGAAGGATATAGCGCCGCTCGATATCCCGCGAGGGCAGGCCCTTGGCCTTGGCCATATCCACATAGTCCTCGCTGGAAAAGATCAGAAAAAATGTACGCCAGCTATAGATACCGCTAAAGATGCCGCTGATCAGCCACGCGGCCACCGGAATGATCAGGTGTCGCAATACACTCAACGCATAGGCCAGCTTGTCAGCAGGAGGCGGCGCGGCCACCATGCCGCCATAGGGAAGCAACCCCCACATGGCCGCAAAGAACAGCAAAAGGAACATGGCATAGAACCAAGCGGGCGCAGAGGAAAGCGGCGACAGAGCGATGACCATGCGGTCGAGGATGCTCCCATACTTGCGGGAAAGGTAGAGCGCCGCCAGCACGCTCAACACGAACAGCAAGAGGTTCGACGTCGCCATGAGCAGCAACGTCGGCGGCAAGCGCTCCAAAATGATCAGCCGCACCAGCCGCGAGCCACTATCGCTGGACATACGCTGCGCCCGCCCCAGGTTCAATGTGAGAGCGTCGGTCAGAAAGCGAAAACTGCGGATGATGAAAGGCTGATCCAGCCCGAGGC
>CAZUZB010000070.1:0-2618 GCA_964624695.1 uncultured Anaerolineales bacterium
CCGCTCCACCGCGTAACCGAGGGTCATCAGCCGGGCGATATCGCGCGCCAACGTGCTCGGCTCGCAGGAGACGTAGACGATGCGCTCCACCTCGAGCTGAGCCAGCGCCGTCAACACCGCTTCGGCGCAGCCAGCCCGCGGCGGATCCAGGATCGCCTTGTTCCAGGGTCCCTCCAGGGTGGCAAGGGCCTGCTCCGCGGGGCCCTCGATCCAGCGCGCGTTGGCCTGTTCCGCCCCGTTCACCCGCGCGTCGGCGATGGCCGCGCCGGCGGCCTCGATGCCCAGCACCTGTTCGACCCGATCGGCCACGCTCAACGCAAAAACGCCCACGCCGCAGTACAGGTCGAGCACGCGGTCTGCGGGGGAGGGCGCCAACATCTCCAACGCCACGCGAACCAGTGTCTCCGCTTGGGCCGTGTGCACCTGAAAGAACGAGCCAGCTGAGACGCGATAGCGCCTCCCAAGCAGCTCCTCATGATACCAGGGGTCTCCTCGGATGGCATGGATGGCGCCGCCCTGCGCCCAGGCGCAAGCGCCGGGTGGCAGGTGGCTGGCGGACGGGCGCTGGGGCCCTTCCAGCACCACCAACGACTCGCCAGTGTTCACTCCAACCCGCAAGCCGGCTCGCTGGAAGGACAATCTGGCCTCTTGTAATGCTTCCCAGCGGGCGTGCGCCATCGGATGGGCCAGGAGGCAACGCTCGATGGGCACGACGCGATGGCTCTCTCGCGCCATGAACCCCAGCCGCCCCCCACTGGCGAGACGTACCTGCACATGGTTGCGATACCGCAACGGGTTCGCGGCAGGCAGGGCGGGAGCCACGGGCGGCGCCTGCAGTCCGCCGATGCGCGCCAGCGTCTCCTCAACGATGTCCGTCTTGATAGCGCTCTGGGCTGCATAGGCGATATGCTGCCATTGGCAGCCGCCGCAGTGCTCGACGTAGGGGCAGGGCGGCGTTACCCGATGGGGCGACGGTGCCAGCACCTCGACCACGGCGGCGCGCAGAAACCGGGCCCGCCGCTCGGTCACGCGAGCGCGGACGCGCTCACCTGGAATCCCGCCACGCACAAAGATGACCTGGCCCTCGTGGCGGGCAATGGCGTCGCCGCCGTGAGCCATGCTTTCGAGCTTCAGGATCAGCTCATCGGCGCGTTCTGTCGCATGCATCATGCCGCGACTATAGGCGAGCGTTGTGCGGAGGTCAACGCGGTGTGCCGCACGCGCCATACGAGAATTCGGGAGGCGGATCGCGGCAACTGCCTCCTTCGCCTGGCGCGCAACGGGTCGCGCTGCGGCTCTTTGCCCAGACCGCCGAGCTGCCAGGGATCTATCAGCCAGGCGCAGAGGCCACGAATGCGCCGGACGACCGTGTCATGCACAGTGGGGGCTTGTGCTATAATGGCGACACTATGCAAACAGAGAATCAACCAAACAGACGGGGTCTACGGCAAGGTCAGATCTTCTGGATCGTGATTGGGCTCGTTTTCTTGGCTTATGGCCTCATGCGATTGGGGCCACTGGCGTTCATCTCTATCGTGCTGAGCCTGGTGGTGGGCGTGACCATTCACGAGTGCGCCCACGCGTGGGCCGCCGATCGGCTGGGAGACCCCACGGCCCGGTATCAGGGACGGGTTTCGCTGAACCCTCTGGTCCATCTGGATCCCGCCGGCACCATGATGATGGCGGTCACAGCGGTGACGGGCACGGGCATCGGCTGGGGGAAGCCGGTGCCGGTCTCGCCGCACCGATTGCGCTATGGCTCCAGGCTGGGCGGTGGCCTGGTGTCGCTGGCTGGTCCCGCGTCGAACCTGCTGTTGGCGGGGCTGCTAGGCGTCGCGTTCCGTCTCACCCTTACCCCTAGCGGGCCTCTGTGGCTCGCCCAGGTGCTGTTCGTCATCATTCAGACCAACATCGTGCTGGCGATTTTCAACCTGTTGCCGCTCCCGCCGTTGGACGGCTTTGGAGTTTTGATTGGCGTGCTAAGCTTGATCAAGGCACGCTGGGCATGGGCGGTGCAAAACACGCTGGCGGGGCTGCAGCGGTATGGTGGCATGGTGCTGATCGGCATCCTGGTGGTAGGTGGTCTGCTGGGCATCAATATCCTGGGATGGATCTTGGGGCCGCCAGCCCGATGGCTGCTCGGCCTGGTCACCGGCCTGAGCTGATGGCCTGAACGGCGGAGGTTAGCGTGCGGGTCTGGTATCGGCTGCGGCAGGCGGCCTCACGCGCTACGGCGGGGTTGCGCCCGCTGGATACGAGCGTTGCCCGCCAGGTATTGCCGCCGGAAGGATGGGCCTTGTTCGAGGCGATGCCTCGGGCCGAGCAGGAGCATGCGTTGTGCGTCCACGCCCAGGTGAGCAAAGGCCCCCTGGCCTTGCAGCAGGCGGCCCTTCTGCACGATGTGGGCAAAGCAGATGGCAGGATTCGATTGTGGCATCGCGCTGCCCACGTATTGCTGCGCCAGGCTCCCGCGGGGCTCGCGGACAGAGTTCGTCGCTGGCGACACGCGGAGGGATTGGATCGGCTGGTGCAGCATCCGTCCCTCGGCGCCGCGCTTTGCGCCGAGGCAGGCCTGGGCGAGGACGTCTGCCGTCTCGTGGCACTCCACGATGAACGAG
>CAZUZB010000070.1:2718-11278 GCA_964624695.1 uncultured Anaerolineales bacterium
TGGGCGATCTGCTCGGGCCGCTGCTCGATGAGGCTCGCGAGCTCTTGCCGGATTCATCTGGTTTTGTTGGCGGGCATCTGGTTGCCCCAGAGCTTGGAGGAGAAGCAGCCGAACCGACAGCGGCGTGTCTACGAGGGGCTTGTTTCTTTCTCTCGCCCCTGGAGCGGACTGGCGCCGAGGCGCTGGATCGGGCGGCCGGGTTGGCGGCGGCGTTGGGCGTGGACCCACGCTTTACCACCGCGCGGGAGCATGACGGCTTGGCCGCGGTGGGTTCGCAGCTTCCGCTGGCGACGGCCTGGGCCTTGCTCCGGGTGGCGACGACGGAGGCGGGCTGGCAGGACCGCCAGCGCGCCCTGGGCGGGGCCTATGCGAGAGCCACCTCTTTGATCCAGGGCGACCGCGATGGCTTGGCAGAGATGATGGTCGCTAACGCCGAGCCTCTGGCCTTCTGGCTGGGAGAGCTGGCGGAAGCGCTGGACGCGCTGCGAGACCGCCTGGCAGAGGGCGACGTCGCGGGGGTCGAGGCGCTGCTGGCAGCGTCGGCAGAGGCGCGGGAGCGCTGGCTGGCGGGCAAAGCCGAGAATCAGCCTCCCGAGATTCCACCCATCACCTGGCGTGACATGCTGTTGGGCGGCTTGGGTCGGCGCAGAGGAGCGAAGGAGTAGCCATGATCGAGAGCCTCACCGTCGCGTTACCTGCCTATAACGAAGCAGCCAACATCGAGGCGATGGTCCACGAGATATATGAAAAGGTGGCGCCGCTGGTGGGCGATCTCGAAGTCATCGTGGTCAACGATGGCAGCGCCGATGGGACCGGGCGAATTCTGGCGCGCTTGGCCGAGGAGGATGCCCGTCTGCGCGTGATCGAGCACCCGGTCAACCTGGGATATGGAGCGGCGGTGCGTGATGGCATCTGGGCCGCGAGCAAGGCGTATGTCTTTTTCACCGATTCGGATCGCCAGTTCGATCTGACCGAACTGGCGCGCCTGGCCGCCCGCCTCGACGAGGCGGATATGGTGATCGGCTATCGCCACGCGCGCAGCGACCCCTGGCACCGGCGATTGTTCGGCCATGGTTGGAGCTGGCTGGTGAACCTGCTGTTCGGCTATGTGGCCCGCGATGTGGACTGTGCCTTCAAGCTGTTCTCTCGCCGGGTGATCGAGCAGGTGCAGGTAGAGTCCACCGGCGCGACGTTCAGCGCCGAGTTCCTGGCGCGGGCCAAGCGGGCCGGGTTCACCAGCGTTGAGGAGCCGGTGAGCCACTATCCCCGCCAGGCGGGCAGCCAAACAGGGGCGCGCCCCGACGTAATCCTCCGTGCCTTTCGCGAGCTGATCAAGCTGCGGTGGCGGCTCTGGTTTGAGCGCTAGCACTGGGGCCGAGGTCGAGCGCGGGCCCTCGGCGGGCCCGCGTTGTTACGCTCTCAAGATGGCCGCCGGTGCTCAGGGCGAAAGAAGCTCCTCGGCATAGGCAAAGAGGGCCGGCATGCCCCCCGTGTGCCAAAAGAGCACCCGGTCGCCCTCGCCGAACTCGCCCTGGCGGATGAGGTCGATCAGGCCGGCCATGGCGCGGCCGGTATAGACCGGGTCGAGCAGCAAGCCCTCGGTTTCCGCCACCAGACGAATGGCCTCGCGCTCCGGCGCCCCCATGATGGCATAGCCCTCGCCGAGATACTCGTCATGAATCTGGATGTCACGACGCACCGGCGGATCGTCCAAGCCCAGGTAGGTGGCGGTCAGCCGCCCCAAGTCCAGCACGGCGGAGGAGAGCTCATCGGTGGGTTTGTCTACGGTAATGCCGACGAGGGTTCCCTCCCAACCAGCGGCCAACGCCCCCACCACCAGGCCTGCTTGCGTCCCGCCCGATGAGGTGGCAAAGACGATGTGGCTAAAGGCCAGGTCCATCTCCTCTTCCTGCTCGACCAGCTCCTGCATGGCTAGGGCATAGGCGGCCGCGCCGATGGCATTGGAGCCGCCATAGGGGATGATATAGGGCTGGCGCCCTGCGGCTTTTTCCTCTTCGGCGATCTCTTGCATCATTTCGTAGCGGTCACGGTCGCCTGCCCAGCGGATGCGGGCGCCCACCAGGTGGTCGATCAGCAGGTTGCCGGTGATCTGCGGCGGGGCCATGGGCGCGAGGACGAGGACGGCCCCGAGCCCAGCCTTGGCGGCCGCTGCGGCCGTCTGGCGGGCATGGTTGGATTGCTTGGCGCCCGTGGTGATGAGCGTCTGCGCTCCCTGGGCCAGCGCGTCAGCCACGAGAAACTCGAGCTTGCGGGCCTTGTTGCCGCCACCGCCGAGCCCCGTCAGGTCGTCGCGTTTGACCCAGAGCTCGGGACCCTTGAGCCGCCGTTCCAGGTTAGGCAGGCGATGGATTGGTGTGGGTAGGCAGGCCAGCGGGAAGCGTGGTGGGCTCTCGAGCACGGTGATCCTCCTGAGTATGCCGGGCTACGTAAAAGCTTGCATGGGGTCATCTGTTGGCAAGTTTGTCACCAAAGATGCGCTTGCTATCCGTTCACGGATATTGTACACTCTTGGCATCGGCAGGACTAGCTGAGAGGATAGCGCTGACGCATGGACGGTAAGGACAAGGCACTTGAGACTGCGGTCGCGCATATCAAGAAGCGCTTTGGTGACGGCTCGATCATGCGGCTGGGCGATACGTCCAGCCTGAGTGTGGAGGTGATTCCCACAGGCTGCCTGGCGCTGGATATGGCGCTGGGCGTCGGTGGCATCCCTCGTGGTCGCATCACCGAGATCTATGGCCCCGAGTCCTCGGGCAAGACAACCCTGTGTCAGCATATCATCGCCGAATGTCAGAGACTGGGCGGGATCGCGGCCTTTGTGGACGTAGAACATGCGCTGGATCCGAGTTATGCCCAAAAGTGCGGCGTCAACATCGACGACCTTTACATCTCGCAGCCAGATACGGGGGAACAGGCCCTGGAGATTACCGAGGCCCTGGTACGTAGCGGCGCGGTGGATGTGGTCGTAATCGACTCGGTGGCGGCGTTGGTGCCGCAGGCCGAGATCGAGGGCGATATGGGAGACGCCCACATGGGGTTGCAGGCGCGACTGATGTCGCAGGCGCTGCGCAAGCTCACGGGGGCTATCAAGCGGAGCAACGCCTCCATCGTCTTCACCAATCAGTTGCGGATGAAGATCGGCGTGCTCTTTGGGAATCCAGAGACGACGAGCGGCGGCAACGCCCTCAAGTTCTACGCGGCCGTGCGGCTGGATATGCGCCGTATGGAGTCCATAAAAAAGGGTGGGGACGTCACCGGCAACCGCGTGCGCGTGCGCGTGAAAAAGAACAAGGTGGCGCCGCCGTTCCGGACGGCCGAGTTCGATATCATGTTCGACCGTGGGATCGCCAAGGAGGGCTGTTTGCTGGACGTAGGCGTCGATACCGGCGTCATCGAAAAGCGCGGCTCATACTATTCCTATGGCGACACACGGCTCGGGCAGGGGCGCGAGAACGCCAAGGACTTTATGCGGGACAATGCGGACTTGGCCGCCGAGATCGAGGCCAAGATCCGAGAGGGGAGCGGCCTTTGGGCGGCTCACTCGGAGGCGGACGACACCGACGAGGTCTCGCAAAGCGACGACTAGGCGCACTTTCCTGCCGGTTCAACCGAAGGCGATAGCCTGAAAGCCTTGCTGCTTTCCGACGCGTCCGGTGAACTGGTTGACCGGCTCATGCACATGAGTAGCGCGTAGGCACAGAGGGGCCACTGCGGTGGTTCCTCGCCCGCTCGTATCTCCCCTCGGGGTGTTCGTGCGGCGGCCAAGCACATAGCATCGGCTTTCAGGGCTGCGACGCCAAATGTCGCGGCCCTTTTGCGTTATGGGGGCGCCGCATGCAGGGCGAGGTCACAGCGCTGAAACAACAGAAGCGGCGCAGAGATCGCGCCAACGTGTACCTCGATGGCGAGTATGCCTTTAGCCTGCAAAAGGTGCTGGCGGCCAGGCTGCACGTCGGGCAGATATTGACGGCGGAAGAGGTCCAGGCCCTCCAGGCCGAGGATGCTACCGAGCTAGCGTATGAGCGCTCGTTGCGATACCTGAGCTACCGCGCTCGAAGCACGGAGGAGGTTCGTCGCTACCTGGCGCGCAAAGAGGTCGCGCCCGAGGCGGCCGAGTTGGTGATTGAACGATTGGAACGCGCAGGCCTGCTGGACGATGCCGCCTTTGCCGAACAGTGGGTCGAGAACCGCGAGACGTTTCGGCCGCGCAGCAGGTTCGCCCTAAAGATAGAGCTCCAGCAAAAGGGGATACCATCCCGTATGGCGGAGCGGGCGACCGAAGGTCTCGATGAGGAGGCCAGCGCGCGCCGCGCCGCCGATCGCAAAGCGCAGCAGCTAGCGCGCTATGATGAGGGCACCTTTCGCAAGCGTTTGCTTGGCTTTTTGGCGCGGCGGGGGTTCGGATACGCGATCGCTCGCCGCGTGGTCGATGATCTCTGGGAACGCTACGGCTCGGAGGAGACCGAGCTTGATCGAACGGGTCTAGAGGAGATCTGAGTGGAGAAAGGAAATGGACGATGTGGCTTCAATGGTTAGGGTGGATCGTTGCCGTGATTGTCGCTGTGGCGGGCTACTTTGTTGGGTACCATGCCCGCACCAAGTTGGCCGGCCGCAAAGTTACCACCGCTGAGGAAGAGGCGGAAAAGCGGCTGACCGATGCTCGCACCAAGGCGATGGAGATCGAGCTGGAGGCCCGTGACAAGGCGCTCAAGCTGATTGGCGAGGCCGAGGCAGAGAACAAGCAGCGATTGCAGGAGATCACTCAAGAAGAGGCGCAACTGCGCAAGCGGCGCGATAATCTGGATCATCGCATGGATGCCATGGAGGCCCGCGAGCGCAAGATCGATGAGCAGCGCAAGGAGATCGAACGCCGCCAGGCCGAGCTGGACGAAGCGTGGGCATCGCGCATGTCCGAGCTGGAGCGGATTGCCGCCATGTCTCAGGAAGAGGCCAGGGAGACGTTGCTGGCCGAGATCGAGGTTGAGGCGCGGGTCGACGCCGGACGGATCGTGCGGCAGATCGAGGCCGAGGCGGTGGAGGAGGCCGATCGGCGCGCGCGTGAGATCATCACCACCGCGATTCAGCGCGTGGCCTCCGACCAGGTGGCGGAGACGACCGTGTCCAGCGTCGAACTACCCAGCGATGATATGAAGGGACGGATCATCGGGCGAGGCGGGCGCAACATCCGCACCATCGAGGGGCTGACGGGCGTCGATCTGATCATCGATGACACGCCCGAGGCCGTGGTCCTTTCGAGTTTCGATCCGGTGCGGCGCGAGGTGGCTCGTATTGCCCTGAGCCGGCTGATCGTGGACGGGCGCATCCACCCCGCACGCATCGAAAAGATGGTCGAGACGGCCCAGGAAGAGGTGAACGCCGCCATCCGCGAGGCCGGTGAAGAGGCTGCGCTGGACATGGGCATCCACGGTCTACACCCCGAGGTCATCAAGCTGCTAGGACGCTTGCGTTATCGTACCAGCTATGGGCAGAATGCCTTGGCGCATTCGCTGGAGACGGCGCAGTTGGCTTCCATGATGGCTGCAGAGCTGGGCGCCGACGTGCAACTGGCCAAGACGGCGGGATTGCTGCATGACCTTGGCAAAGCGGTGGACCATGAGGTCGACGGCCCGCACGCGTTGATCGGCTACGAGCTGGCCAAGCGCTACGGCGTGCCCGAGCGCGTGGCGAACGCCATCGGCAGCCACCACGCAGAGATGGAACAGGGTTCAATCGAGGCCGTGCTGGTGCAGGCCGCCGACGCTATCTCGAGTGCGCGGCCTGGCGCTCGCCGTGAATCGCTGGAAAGCTATGTGAAGCGTATCCGTGCGCTGGAGCAAGTGGCTCGCGAGTTCCAGGGAGTGGACGAGGTGTTCGCCATCCAGGCTGGCCGCGAGGTGCGGATCATCGTGCGGCCGGATCAGGTGGACGACGTCGAGTCCATGCGGCTCTCGCGGGACATTGCTGCCAAAATCGAGGAGAGTTTGCAGTATCCTGGCCAGATCAAAGTGACGGTCATCCGTGAGACGCGCGCCGTCGAATATGCCAAGTAGGAGCTACGTTTGATCTGCGCACGCTAGGGTGCTACAATATACCCATCTGGGGTATATTGTAGCGCGTCACCAAAGCGGCGCGGAGGAGGACAGATGCCTGAGCAGGTGATCTGGGTTGCTCCCGACATCTCGTGTGGGCATTGTGCCATGCGCATTCGCAAGGCGTTGGCCGAGGTGGATGGCGTGGCCGCTGTGTCGGTGGATGTGGAGCGCAAGACGGTTCGGTTTGCTGCGAGTGGTGCAGCGACGGTGGAGCATGCCAGGCAGGCGCTGGTGGCGGCCGGCTATCCACCGAGGGATGACTAGCAGAGTGCTCGGCTGAGGCGTATGCAACGTTCTGGCGACTGGGGTTTGGTCGCGGCGGCTATCGTGGCGTTGGGCGTGTGGTTCGTGCTACGCAACTACGAGCCGTTGACTATGCGGGCGTCTGCGCCGAACGCGACCGTCGCCGCTCAGCTTCCCACCCTCCTGCCGACGGCCCAGCAGGTGCAGGCGCCGAGCGAGGGCGCCGTCGCGCCGGCGCTGGCGCTCGAGACGCTGGACGGCGAACAGGTATCGCTGGCCGACTATCGCGGGCGGGTGGTGCTGGTGAACTTTTGGGCGACTTGGTGTGGCCCCTGCCAGTACGAGATCCCCGAGCTCTTGCAGGCTAGGGATGGCCTGGCTGATTTGGGCTTTGAGATCTTGGCGGTCAACGTGGGGGAGGATGCCGAGGCGGTGCGGGCCTTTGCAGACGCCATGGGGATGACCTTTCCAGTGTTGCTCGATGGCGATATGGCGGGTGCTCGCGCCTATGCCCTGCGGGGAATTCCGGCGAGCTTTTTGGTGGATCAAGAGGGCGTCATCCGTAAGGTGCATGTCGGCATCCTGACCGAGGCGTCTTTGCGGGAATACGTAGAGGCACTGATGGACACGGGCGCCTAGAGGCGAGACCCACACTAGCTCGATGTGACGGGGTTTAAAGGGAGAGGGCGCGCCTTGGAAGCATCGACGCAACAGCGGATCGCCTCGGAGCGGGTCACGCGGGTGATGGCCCGCGTGCTCTACTGGATCGGGCGGCATTGGCTCCTGATGGCCAACGCTGCCCTGGCACTCTATGTGGGGCTGCCGATCCTGGCGCCCTGGCTGGCCTACCACGGCTTTGAGAGAAGCGCCAACCTCATCTATCTGATCTACCGGCCGCTGTGCCATCAACTGCCCGAGCGTTCCTTTTTCCTGTTTGGGCCGCAGCTCTCTTACACGTTGGAGGAGCTCCAGGCGCTGATGGGGGGCATTGTGGCGCAGCGGGCCATCGGCGACCCCGAGATCGGCTACAAGATAGCGGTATGCGAGCGCTGTGTGGCCATCTATGGGGGCATGTTCCTGCTGGGCCTGCTGTTTTCACTGGTGCGCCAGCGCCTGCGTCCTATCAGCATCAAGGTGTTCATCGCCTTCTGCGCGCCTATGGGCATCGACGGCTTTGGTCAGCTCTTTGGGCTATGGGACAGCTCGGTGGTTAGTCGCCTCGTGACGGGCGCGCTGTTTGCGCTGGCCTGCGTCTTGCTGGTGTATCCCTACCTGGAGGAAGGCATGGGCGAGGTGCGCAGGGAGGCGCAGGCGACGCTGATGCAGTATCAGGCGGGAGATGCCGATGGGTGAGGCGGTCTCGGTGGTCGCCGCCCTGGTGGGCGGCCTGCTGTCGTTCTTTTCCCCGTGCGTTCTACCCCTGGTGCCCGTCTATCTGGGCTATATCTCCGGCGTGGCCGTCGGGCGCTCGTCGAGCCAAGCGCGGCGTGTGGTGGTCTCGCATGCTCTCGTCTTTGTTCTCGGCTTTAGCCTGATATTCGCGTTGCTGGGCGCGGCCGTGGGGCTGCTGGGCCAGGCGCTGAACGCTGCACTGCCTACCTTGACGCGGATCGGCGGCGTCGTGTTGGTGGTTCTGGGCCTGCAGATGGCTGGGGTGCTGCGGATTCGAGCACTGTACGCCGAAAAGCGATGGGAGGGGCGGCTGGGAGCAAGCGCCGGCTACCTACGTTCTCTTCTGATCGGCATGATCTTTGCGGCGGGCTGGACGCCTTGTGTGGGGCCGGTGCTCACCGCGATCCTGTTGCTGGCGATGCAGACGGCCACGGCGTGGCGGGGAGCGTGGCTGCTGCTGGTGTTTGCCGCGGGGCTGGGCATCCCCTTTGTGGTCACAGGGGCGTTGCTTGATGTGCTGATGCCACGGCTCAAGCGTGTTGGCAAACATGCGCAAGCCATCTCGGTGGCCGGAGGCATTCTGCTGATCGTGATGGGCTTTGCCTTGGTCACAGGTCTCTTTACCGAGCTCTCGTTTGCGTTGAACGCGGCCTGGTTCAGCTAGCCGAGCGTTCGGGCGGGGGCAACCATTTGCCAGCCGCCCCTTGTGGCAGTATACTCCATGCGTTCGGGGCGTAGCGCAGACCGGAAGCGCGCACGGTTCGGGTCCGTGAGGTCGGAGGTTCAAATCCTCTCGCCCCGACAGTCGGGAG
>CAZUZB010000071.1:0-11176 GCA_964624695.1 uncultured Anaerolineales bacterium
GCGCCCTGCCTGAGCACCTTCAAACCGCTCTTCCTTGACGGCCTCCCCTTCCCGGACATGGGTCCTGCGCCTGGTGCCCGCTTTGACGAGCGCGCCCTCTGGTGGCGCCACGAGCGGCTCCATCGCGCTGTCCTGCGGAACTATCCACAGCGCAGTCGCGTCCTTGGGGCGAGCCGCGATCGTCTGGAGGAGCAGTTTCAGCGTTCCCTGGACGAGCTCCGGCTGGGAGACGAGGACACGGCCCAGCAGCGCAGCGAACTCTCGCGGCGTTGCTTTGCACAAGGTGACCAGGCTATGGCAGAATGGGAGCGTCAGATCAGCCGTGTTCCCGAGCGCGTCGTGCCACTCTCAGGCTATCGGCGCTTCTGGCGACGCCAGGAAAAGGATGCACATGCACAAGATGCGCCCGCGTAGACTGCGATTCTTGCGATGGAGCAAGCTGCTCTCGCTTTGGCTTGGTCTGGTGCTGCTGCTGGTATCCTGCGGTGGAGCGCCGGTGGCCGAGATCCTACCCCCCCTCACGCCCGAGGCTCTTGGCGAAGAGGCGGCCCAGGAATCTACCCCGACGGAGCCGGTCGCTGCGACGGAGAGCGACGCAACGAGCACCCCGGTGGAGCCGACGCCTGCGCCGCCGACGGCCACGCCGTCCCCCACCAGCACCCCCTTCCCTGAGGGCGATCTCGACCGCGCCATCCGCCAACTGGCCCACGAGGGGCGCCTGGCCGAGCTCATCGCTCTGGCCGAGAGCGCATCATCGCAGGTCCAGGGGCTCGGCCCCGAGGCTCTCTCCGAGCTGGCCCAGGCCTATGCCGCCGAGGAACGACCGGCAGATGCCGCGGTTGTCTATGAGGCTCTTCTGGCCGCATTCCCAGACTGGGCCGGCGCCTGGGGCGCTCTGGGTGACTTGCGCGCCACGCTGGCGCAACCCCAGGAGGCCGTCGCCGCTTATCGTCGCATGGCCGAATTGGCGCCCGAGAGCGCCCCCTATGCGCGCTTCAAGGCCGCCACTCTCTTGCGAGAGATCGGTGACCCTGGCGCCGCCGCCGCCGAGCTCGCTGCGGTGGATCTCATGCCATTGCCGGCCTCTCGGCGGGCCGAAGTTCTGGAACTACTGGCCCAGTCGTACCGTGATATTGGCGCCTATGACCAGGCGCTGGCCACCTATGACGCCATCCTCGGCTTTTCCCAATACGCCGACTATCGCGCCCTGCTCAGCTACTATCGCGCCGTCACCCATGTGGAGGCGGGCCGCGTCGAAGAGGCCCGTCCCATGCTCCGCGCCGTGGTGCGCGAGCGCCCCCAGGCCTATGGCGCCTTTCTGGCGCTGGAGCGGCTGATCGAGCTGGGTGACCTGGAGCTCACCCCCAACGAGCATGCCGCCGCCCTCTACTATGCCAAGGCCTACCTGCGCGCCATCGAGGCCGCTGATCGCGCCATCGAGCAGGGGCAGGGTTTGGCGCAGGGGCTGCTCTGGAAGGGTTGGTCCTTGGCCGCGCTCGGTCGTTACGACGAGGCCCTGGCGGCGTACGACGAGATCATCACCGATCATGCCTCCGATCCTCTCGCCGGCGATGCCTGGATGGGCAAGGCCGCCGCGGCCGCCTCGCTGGGCGGCGATCCCTCGGGTATCTATCACGAGTTCGTCCGCGCCTATCCCAACCATGCCCGCGCGCCCGAAGCTCTCTGGCGGACGGCCGTGGCCTGGGAACGGAGCGAGCGGTGGGGGTTGGCCCGCGAGTACTATCAGCGACTGGTTGACGAGTACCCCACCGATAGCCGCGTGCCCGAGGCGGGCTTTCGCGTGGGCCTGGCCTCCTATGCCTTGAGCGAGTGGCAGGCTGCGGCGGAACAGTGGGCCGCTGCCCTCGAGTCGTCCGTTGCCAGCGCGCGGCCCCGGTTGCAGGTCTGGATCGGTCTGGCGCGGCAGCACCTCGGCGACCAGCAGGAGGCTTACACCGCCTGGGAGGCGGCCTCGACCGCGCTCCCGTGGGGCTACCACGGTCTCCGCGCTCGCGATCTGCTGCAAGGCTTTGGCTTTGACGACCAGCGCGTTGCCCAGCCTCCCGCCACCTTGACTCCTGACGAGTGGGACGCTCTACGGGTTTGGACGCAGAGCTGGTGGCAGCCGCCAGCCGGCGGCGCCTCTGCCACTGTGGCCGACCACCCGCTCGTTCGTTGCGCCAATGCCGCTTGGGATGCTGGCTGGGGCACCTGGGCGCGCGAGACCCTGGCCTCGGTGCGCGTCGAACTCCAGGATGACGCTCCGGCCTTGCTGGATCTGGCCCGCCACGCCGAGACGCTGGGCATGTATGATCAGGTCATCGCCATCGCTGAACGCATCATCCGTTTGGCCGGCGACGCTGGCCAAGAGCCCGCTCGCGACCTCTGGCGCCTCTCCTACCCCACCTACTATGCCGACCTGGTCTGGGAGGCGTGCGAGGACATGCGGGTGGATCCGCTCCTCTTTCTCGCGCTGATCCGCCAGGAGAGTCGCTTCCACCCTGATGCAGTCTCTTGGGCCGGCGCCACGGGCTTGACGCAGGTCATGCCTGCCACTGGCGAGTGGATCGCCGAGCGCGCGGGACCAACCCCCTTCCACCGTGGCCTGCTGACGCGGCCGCACGTCAGCGTGATGCAGGGGGTGTGGTATCTGGAGATGCTCCTACGCGAATACGACGGCGACTGGATCGCCGCCCTGGTGGGCTACAACGCTGGCCCCACCAACCTGGCCCGTTGGGCCGGGGGCGGCATGATCGCCGATCACGATCTCTTCCGCGAGACCATGCCCCTCAGCGAGCCCCAAGACTATGTGCGGCTTATCTATGAGGGCTATCGCATCTACCAGTACATCTATGGCGAGGCGACCGCCCCCTAGGGAGCGGCCGCCTCGTTTCTGCCTGGATGCTCGGGCTGCTAGATGAACAGGCTGGCGTTGCCGCGATCCGTCTCGTTGATGAACGTGGCCACGCCGCCGATCTCTACCCCGTCGATCAGCTCCTCGGGCTTGATCCCCATCATGTCCATGGACATCTGGCAGGCGATCAAGCGCACGCCCTGTTCCTGCGCCTTGGCCATCATCTCTGGCAGCGAATCGATCCGTTTGCTGCGCATGACCGCTTTCATCATCTGGGTGCCCAGGCCGCCCATGTTCAGTTGCGAGAGCTTGAGCCGGTTCGCCCCCTTGGGCAGCATCCAGCCAAACATCCGCTCCACCAGGTTCTTGGGCACGCGGGGGCCCTGGGGCTTGCGAAGGGCGTTCAGCCCCCAAAAAGTAAAGAACAGGGTCACCTGTTGGCCCATGGCCGCCGCACCATTGGCGATGACGAACGCGGCCAGGGCCTTGTCCATCTCTCCCGAGAACACCACCATGGTCTTGCTGTTCGAGGCCGGTGTCGGGCTGGCGGCAGCGACTTGGGTCGGAGCGCCCTTTAGAATGCGCGCCACAATGCGCCCATCGTCACTCTCGATGCTCAAGAGCCTGTTGCCGGTCCGCTCGCACCAGGCCGCCGCATCCCTGCGAAAGCCGGGATCGCTGGCCGTCACCTGCAATACCGCGCCCGCCTCGATGGTCTGCATCCGCTGGTAGACCGCCATGATCGGCCCGGGGCATTGCAGTCCGCAGGCATCCAGCTCGACGACGCTGGCCGCCGCAGCGGGTTCTGCTAACGCAACCGTCTGCGCCAACGTCTCTTGCCTCCCATCGCCGCCATCTGCATCCATCGTGCCCTCCTTGGTGCTGAGCGGACTCGTCGCGGCCAGGTACGTGTCCCAGCCGCCCGCCAGCGTTGCTGCCTTTAGCCCGGCCTGTCTCAGAATCCGCTCCACCACATAGGCCCGGCGCCCAATCCTGCAGATGCAAACCCAGGTCTTGCTCGCATCCAGTTCTCCCAGACGCTGGCGGATCTCGGTGTTGGGGATATGGACGGCCCCCTCCAGGTGGCCGATCTCCCACTCGGCGGCGCTGCGCACATCCAGGATGCCGTACTGGTCGCCGTTCTTTGCCAGCGACTCCCAGGTCACCACCCGGCTATCGTCGCGCAGGCGATTCGTGGCGGCGAACCCGACCAGATTCACCGGGTCCTTGGCCGCGCCGAACGGCGGCGCGTACGCCAGCTCGAGCTCCTCCAGATCGTGTACGCTCAGCTCGCTGCTCAGTGCCGTCGCCAGCACGTCGATGGTCCGGTCGACGCCGTTGGTTCCCACCACCTGCGCGCCCAAGAGTCGGCCGCCCTCTGGGGCGTACAAGACCTTGATGGTGATCGGCGTGGCGCCGGGGTAATAGCCCACATGGTCGTGCGAGTGGATGGTGTGCGTCAGAAAGGGGATCCCCTCGCGCGTCAGCATGTCCGAATTGGCCCCCGTGCAGGCCGCCGTCCGCTCGAACACCTGGACGATAGAGGTCCCCAGGGTGCCCGGATAGACGCTCTCCCGCCCGACCATGTTATCGGCGGCCACCCGCGCCTGGCGGTTGGCCGGCCCCGCCAATGGGATAGCGCACGGCTGGCCCGTCACGCGATGGTAGGTCTGCACCGCATCGCCCACCGCATAGATATCCGGGTCCGAGGTGCGCATGGACGGATCCACCACAATGTGACCGCGCGGACCCAAGGCCAGGCCGGCGAGGCGCGCTAGCTCGCTCTCGGGGCGCACGCCCAGCGCCAAAAGCACCAGATCGCCCCGCACGCGCCGCCCGCTGCCCAGGATCACGTCCAATCCTGTCGCCTCACCCTGCGCGATGCTCGCCAGCCCATCGCCCAGGATGAGCTGGACGCCGTGATCCTCTACCTCGGCGTGGAGCATGGCGGCCATCTCGTAATCCAATGCCGTCATCACCTGCGGCAGCAGTTCGACCACGGTCACCCGCAGCCCGCGTCGCTGCAGGTTCTCGGCCATCTCCAGGCCGATGAACCCGCCGCCCACCACCACCGCCTCCCGCGCGCCCACCTCGTCGATATGCTGCTTGATCCGATCCATGTCGGGGATGGTGCGCAGCGTGAACACGCCCTCCAGGTCGATGCCGGGCACCGGCGGCACAAACGGCCTGGCCCCGGGAGAGAGCAGCAACTTGTCATAGCTCAGGGTATAGGTGCTGCCGGACGTGAGGTCGCGCACATCGATCTCGTGGTCGCCCGCTCGCACTGCCACCACCTCATGCCGCGTCCTCACGTCGATGTTGAACTCGGCCTTGAGCTTTTCGGGGGTAGAGACCAGCAACGCCTCGCGATCCTGGATCACGCCACCTATGCAATAGGGCAGCCCGCAGTTGGCAAAGGAGACGTACGGACCGCGCTCCAAGACCACGATCTCGGCGTCCTCGCGCAAACGGCGTAACCGTGCTGCGGCCGTCGCCCCGCCTGCCACCCCGCCCACGACGACGTATCTGGTCATGCCCTCACCCCCATCTCTCTCCTGGCAAGATCGTGCCTTCGCGCACGACTATACCCTACGGGGGTAAGGTTGTCAAGTTGGGCGGAGCAACCACAGAACGGCCTGGGCGGTATGCGCCGCCCAGGCCGTTCCCCGTCCGCGTTCGATCTAGGAGGCCAGGGTGACGCGCAGCACCTGCCCCGCGTTGATCACGATCTCGGGCTCAAAGCCGATCTCGCACCCCTGATCCATCGGCCTGGCCTGCGTGCTCACGGCGACGCCATCCAGCACGGCTCGCGCGCTGTCGCCGCGTAACGTGCCCAACCCGAGCGTGCCCAGCGTCAGGCTGCCTTGTTCCACGCGGATCTCGGCCCATCCCTCGCCGCTCTGGCGGTAGCTGCCCCAGCCTGACGCGCTCGACCAAAAGCAGCCGAACGGATCGGCCTCCAGCTTGGGCGCAAAGGACACCCGTCGATTCGGCGCATCCACCTCCACGCCCGAGAGCGCCAACAGCACCGACCACGAGGCCAGCGACCGCGCATAGTGGCTGCCGCACTCGAACTCGTTCCACGGGTTGCGCCGCGTCCCATCGTGGCGCGCGCGGATGCCCTTGACCACCGCCAACCCCTCGTCCACGAACCCCTCGTAGATGAGATGGCTGGCCACCTGGTACTCGATGCCGCACCACACCTCGTCCGAGTACACGAACGGAAATCGCGGTCGGTTGCCCCGTGGCCAGGAGCACAGCAACAAGCCCTGCTCGTCGTTCAGGGCATAGATGCGCTGCGGGTTGGCATGATCCCAAAAGTCTGTCCGCCAGTTGTGGTGAAAGATCGCCTGCATCGCGCTACGGACATGATCGGGATCCAAGATATGTCCTAGCCCCACCAGATGGGCGAACCATTGACCAATCAGTTGGTCCGAAAGGCATCCCTCGCCGTACTGGTACTTGAGCGCAGGGTCGTCGGGGCACTGTTGCACATAGTACTCGCCGTTGAACAGCTCCTCCGTGGCCTCCCGCCCGCGCTCGTACACCTCGCGATAGAGCGCTGCCCGCTCGGTGTCGCCCAGATGCGTGGCCATGCACTCTGCCGCCCGCAACGCGCCCAGGTAGAACGAGCCGATCATGGTGTTCGGCCCCACGAACTCGATGTCATAGGTGTTGTGCTGGACGCCCGTGATCACGCCGTCCCGATCGGGATCCCACTGCTCCCAAGCATATTCCAGCGCCTTGACCACCTTGGGCCACAGGCGGCGCAGCCAGGCGTCGTCGCCGCACAGCCGCCAATCCCGATACACCTTCAGGATGCCGCCCAGCTGGCCGTCGGCCGCCGCATGGAAATCCCACATGGGGCTGCCCAACGGCAACTGGAGCCGGAAGGCCATGTGGCCGTCTGGACGCTGGTTGTGGCCATAATCCGCCTCGCGCAGCGACCGCTCCAGCGAGGGGAACAGGTAGGCCACCGTCTGCGCATAGTTCCACACATGGGTGCACGAGCCCTCACAGCAGCCCGCATCGCCGTGGCACCCCTCGAACCCGTAAAAGGTCCCGTCCTCCAGCCGCAGCACCGTGGGGCTGTGCAGGATCGACGCCTGGCTGGAGAGGGCATCCAGCACGTGATCGGGCAACGTGCTTTCCAGCAACGTTCTGGCAAAGGCTCGCGTGCCGCTGTACAGTCGCTCCTGGTTGGCGGCATAGTAATAGGCTACCGCTGTGGCGTCCTCCCACTGTGACGCGTAATAGTTGCGCCAACGGGGGCGCTCGCAACCGCAGCCGTCACAGCCCGCCGAGCCGCCCCAGTACTTTTCAAAGGTCGGGAAATGCCAGGCCAGCAGGATCGGCAAGGTCACCACCTCACCCGGCTGGATCATCGCCCGCAGTCCCAGCGTGCCCACGTCCGACGCTCCCTCGTCAGACGGCCCCAGCTCGCGCGCGGGGACGCTGCCCTCGCGCGAGAAATGATCCCAAAAGTCGTGCAGCGCATCGAACCAGCCGCCTCGCAGCCAGCAGCATTGGTGGAACGTCTCCGTCCAGGTGGTCATCAGCGCCATGGTCCCGTACGCGGGGTCATCGGGTGCCACCTTGCCCGTGCTCATGGCCAGGCCGCGCACCAGGCCATCGTCATGGTAGGCGTTCAGGTTCTGCCCCAGATGCGCTCCCGTGAACGCTCCCTTGCCAGGGTAGCCCAGTGGGTTGAACAGGTTGAACGCTAGCGCTACCTCCAGCGGTGCGTCTGTCTGATTGTGTACTCGATAGTTGAACACGGCGATGGGCAAGCCCGAGTCGTCGGGATTCAGCGGGATAAAGGGCGAGTACGCCTCCAGCGTTACCTGCACGGGCAGCCCTGGGTCGGAGAACACCACCTCGGCGATGGGAAAGGCGCCGCCAAAGGCCACCGAGCGCATGGGCGGCAGGCCAGAGCCGTTCATCCGCTCCACCCCAAAGCCGAACCCCTGGTAGCTGCTCACACCCTGGCCCGAGTACGGCGGTTGCGCCGGCCCCTGAACCACCCGCGTGATCGGCTCGTGACCCGCCTGGCGCACCCACAGCGCAGCAAAGGTGTAGGGCATCACCGAGCCCTTGTTTGGTCGGTTAAAAATCTCCCAGTCTCGCAGCCCCCCCATGCCCGTGAGCGAAACGCATCCCGTGCCGATGCCCCCCAGCGGAAAGGCGATCTCCTTGGTCTGCTCTCCCGTGTAGCGCGGTGGCGAGCCTGGCCTGCGCAGCTCATCTCTGCTCCATAATGTGTATGGCGTCTCCATGGGCCCTCTTTCTCTCACGTGTATGCCGGTGAAGCCATTCAAGGGTGATGAGGCGAACCTGTCAAGGCTCCAGGCCAAGATTCTCTGGCTTTCCCGCTCTTGGGCGGCGCATTCGTCGTCGAATCGCTTTTCCTTCTCCCGGGTTGTGTTATAATGTCAAGCAAGCGTAGGAGCGGGCAGAGGGCCGGGAAGCCTTCTATGCCACTAGGCATCTCCAACCCGCTGGTTCGAGGAGGCAGACCGCATTGGCCACTGGGATGGCGATAATCCCCGATCTGGAGGAGGCCATCGCCTGTATCGAAGGCGTGGATGCCGCGCGCATCATCGCCGATCAGGCCGGAGTCATCGACGAGATCCACCTGGTAGGCCCGCCCGGCAAAAGCCCCAAGCGCATCGTCCGCGACGTAGAGTCGCTTCTGCGCGTCCGTTACGGTCTGTCCGTGGACTATCGCAAGGTCAGCATCGTCCAGCTACCACGTGCAGCCCGGGCGTATACGCGCCCCAAACTGATGGACGCGAGCTTCCTGAACCAGGAAAACGAGGTGCGTGTGACGCTTCTGGGGGCTGCAGGCGAGAGTCGTTGCCAGGAGACCGTGTCCGATGGCGATGGCAACAGTGTGGCGCTGGCTGCCGCCCAGGCCACCCTGCTGGCCGCCAGCCACGCAACGGGGATTCCCATCGAGCTAGAGCTCGTGGATGCCCACGTGTTCCACAGCGGAGACCAGGACGTGATGTTCGTCATGATCTCTGCCAAGGGACAGGGCGCCGCTGAGGAGCTCACAGGAACCTGTATCATCGGTGCTTGCCTGCCTACTGCCGCGGCCAAGGCAACGCTGGACGCAATCAACCGGCGTCTTGAGCTATGGAGCGCGTACGCCGACGGGCTACCGCGCAACGGCCAAAGCGCCCACCTAAAGGGGGTGTAGCCGCCAGGCGCTCGGTCTGGGTTCTGCGCAAGCAGGCCCGGAGCGGAGCGAAGGGGAACTCGAGGACGCATCGTCCCTACATTCCACTCTGGAAGGAGTTTCCCCATGAAATGGCGTGTTAGATCGGCCTATTTCCGAGCACTGTACGTTGTTATGGTTGTTGCTGGCCTCGTCGCCACCGCCGCCGCTGGCTGGAAGTGGCGCTAGATCCCAGTAACACTATGGGATGATCCTAGGGCCTAGGCCCTGATCCCCATAGGGCCCGCACCACTCGAAAGGGTGGAGGCGTGCCGTAGATCGTGTATGGCCGAGCGCCTGCGGTTCACCAACAAAGCGACATGTGATGAGATCCCTTCCCCGTGTAGCGAGAGCCTATATCCTGGGCATCGTCACCATCGCCATCATCTTCCTCGGGTTGGCGTGTCGCGAGCTGACCTGGGACCCTGTCCATTTGGTGCAGATCCTGCTCTTTGCCGCGATGATCGGCCTGGCCGATCTCTATCCCATCGTCCTCCCCTTTGAAGACCGCGCCGAGATCACCGTCTCCTGCGCCGTCAAGACCGCTGCCGCCATCGTCTTTGGCCCAGCGGCTACCATTATCGCTACCGTGCTGGGCACCCTCGTCGCCGAGATCGCCATGCGCCGATCCTGGGTCAAATCCGCCTTTAACACGGCCGAGATGACCATCACCTTTGGCATGGCTGCGCTCTTTTACGAGTTGCTCCACCAGGGCTCGCGCTTGCCCTTTGCTTCTCTCCAGAACACCGCCGCCGTCTTGGTGATCATGGCCACCTATTTCATCGTCAACACCGGCCTTGTCACCACCGTCGTGGCGCTCACCACGGGGGCCTCCTATGGGCGCCTCTGGCGCATGAACTTTCGCGACATCACCTGGGATAGCCTTACCATCATTCCTCTGGGCGCTGTCATGGCCACCATGTGGCAGCACCAGTGGTGGAGTATCATCACCCTGGCTCTGCCCTTGGTGGTGGTGCGCCAATCCTTGCACTATATCGGCGAGCTGCAACGCCAGACCCGTGACGCCCTCATCGGCATGGCCGACTCGATCGACCAGCGCGACCCCAATACCTTTCAGCACTCGCAGCGCGTGGCCGAGATCGCGACCGCACTGGCGCGCAAGCTCGGCCTCAGCGAGGACGATACCGAGATCATCCGCATGGCCGGCCGCCTGCATGACCTCGGCAAGATCGGCATGAGCAACTCGCTCCTCCTCAAGCCCGGCGCCTTTGACGAGGCCGAGCGGCTGGCCTTTCAGGAGCATCCCCGCATCGGCGCTCGCCTGGTGAACAGCTTTCGCCTCTTTAGCGAGGGGCAGGATCTGATCCTGCACCACCACGAGGACTATGATGGGAGCGGCTATCCCGACGGCCTGACCGGCGAGGGGATCCCCTTTGGCAGCCGCGTTCTCCGCGTCGCTGATGCCTTTGATGCCATGACGTCGCGGCGCGTCTATCGCGAGCCCCTGCCCCTGAGCGTGGCCATGAAAGAGCTGCAAGATAACGCCGGCACCCAGTTCGACCCGCGCATCGTGGAGGCCATGTTCGCCCTGGTCGACGGATCTGGCGAGAGCTCGCCCTGGATCCAAAAGCCGATCGAGGAGAGTTCTGCCTCATGATCTTTGCCCTCTGCGTCGTTATCAGCGTCGTCGCCTCTCTCGCCGATGGACGTGACCTATCGCCTCTCTCGCGCATCAGCTTTCGAGGCGCCTGGCTTATCCTGCTCGGGTTGGGCATACAGATCCCCCTCTTTTCCCCGCTCTGGTCGGCTCTCCCTCACGCCGATGCGCTCTGGTCGCCCGCTTATCTGCTCAGCATGGCCCTCGTCGCCGTTTTTTGCGTTCTGAACTGGCGGGTCCCCGGCATCCCCCTGCTCACCCTGGGACTGCTCCTGAATAGCGCCGCGATCCTGGCCAATGGCGGCGCCATGCCGGCGTCGCTGGATGCTCTGCGCCTGGCGGGCCTGGCCAGCACGCCCGAGGAGGTCGCCGCGGCAGTCGGCAGCAACTCGGCCCTGGCCAGTCCAGGTACCCCCCTCTGGTTCCTGGGCGATATCTGGGCCATCCCCCAGGGCTTTCCCTTTGCCAATGTGTTCAGCCTCGG